>JAETTP010000052.1 GCA_021769035.1 Bacillota bacterium
GACGAAAGCAGCATTATCGCCAACTGCCGGCAGTCGGTGGGGATTTTGTCGGACGAAACGATTATTGGGCAGCACCCCTGGGTGGACGATGTGCAGCAGGAGTTGGCGCGGCTGAAGAAGCAGCAGCAAGAGCAGGCGGTGGAATATGCGCCGTTTACCAAGGATGGTGGAGTAATTGAAAACTAGCGATTACTGGCGCGGCCGTTTTGAACAGCTTGAGGCGGCGCAGAACCGGCTGGCCGAGAATAGCCGGCAGGAAATAGAGCGGCATTACCGGCGGGCACAGCGGGAGCTAGACGAACAAATCCGGGTTTGGTATCAAAGGCTAGCCGATAATAATGAAATTTCCCTGGCCGAGGCCCGTCGCTGGCTGACCGGTCAGGAGCTGGCTGAGTTCAAATGGGATGTACAGGAATACATCAAACGCGGTACGGAAAATGCGATAGACGGACGCTGGGCGAAGCAGTTGGAAAACGCCAGCGCCCGTTTTCATATATCCCGGCTGGAGGCGTTGAAAATCCGCACCCAGCAAAGTTTGGAAACCTTGTTTGCTAAGCAGCAGAGGATTGTGGGCCAGACCTTGGGCGAGGTTTACCGCAGCGGTTATTACCACACGGCCTTTGAGCTGCAAAAGGGCTTTAGTGTGGGCTGGGATATTGCCGCCATCGACCAGCGGCAGCTTGAAAAGGTGCTGGCAAAGCCCTGGGCGGCGGACGGCAAAAATTTTTCCGAGCGGATTTGGGGCAATCGGGACAAGCTGGTGAATGAGCTACACACTGAGCTGACCCGCAACATTATGCTGGGACAAGACCCGCAAAAGGCGATTGACGCGCTGGCTCGCAAAATGCAGACCTCCAAAACTAACGCGGGGCGGCTGGTGATGACCGAGCAGGCTTATTTCAGCAGTTTGGCGCAGCGGGATTGTTTCCACGAATTGGGTGTTGAGCAGTTTGAGATTGTGGCCACGCTGGACAGCCACACCTCGGAGATTTGCCAGGAGCTGGACGGAGCGGTGCGGCCGATGAGCGATTACGAGCCTGGGGTCACAGCCCCGCCTTTCCACGTGAACTGCCGCAGCACCACGGTGCCTTACTTTAACGATGAGTTTGCGACCGAAGGGAGTCCAGCGAACCCCGTAGGGGTGAGTCGGAGGGGGGAGAGGGCGGCCAGAGGTAAGGACGGCAAAACTTATTATGTGCCGGCGGATATGACTTACCGGGATTGGGAAAAATCTTTTGCCGAAGGTGGCGGTGATAAAAATGGCTTGCAGGAGGTGGGCGGAAGTGGTATAATAAAAAGAGATTTGATTGCAAATGGGGCTGTTGGCGTGCATTATGTAGGGAAAATCAATAGAGAAATATTTAGCTGCATATCAAGTAATATTGCAACTGATGAGGTAATTATTACCGATGAACGTGTTGCGCATATTAGGGAGCGGCACCCTGGCGATTATGAGCGTTATGTTGGGTATTTAACACAAATTGTTGAGGCTCCAGATTATATTTTAGCAGCAAATAAGCCAAATTCAGCGTTGCTCTTAAAAAGCTTTGAGGAAAATGGCAAAAGCTATAAGTTGATATTGCGTTTTGTTACAACAACAGAAGATATTGATTATAAAAATTCAGTTATAACCTTTCAAAAGGTGGAAACAAAGCGTTATGTGCGTTACACAAAGTCTTATAAGGTACTTTACAAGCGTGAATAAAAGTGCTATAATAAACATAGGATATTGAGAGGTTATTTGAGGTGGAAAATTTCGTGGCCGTCCACACGCCGCTGGTTTGACAATATCTATCGTTTGGTAGATATGAGAGATGCAGGAGAACGCCACGCCTGCCAAATAACCACTCTTAAAGGAGCTGTGGCAACATAGCTCCTTTCCTTATGCGAAAAATTGAATAAGTTTTTAAGCATCGTACAGAAATGTGCGGTGCTTTTATTATGCTTAAAATCAAAAGGAGGTAAAAATTTATGAACAAAGAGGAGTTATTGTCGTTGGGCCTAACCGAGGAGCAGGCCGAAAAGGTGCTGGCAGAAATGACCGAGCTGCAAAAGTCGCTGAAAGAGCGAGACTCCCTGCGGTCGCAGTTGGAGGAACTGAAAAAGGCCAGCGGCGATAATGCAGAATTGCAAAAGCAAATTACAGCTTTGCAGCAGCAAAACGCCGAGCAGGCCAAAGCGCACAAGGCGGAGCTGGCTCAGCTGAGGCTGGACAACGCCATTGACAACGCCCTGACGGCGGCCGGGGCCAAAAACCTGAAAGCGGTGCGGGCCTTGTTGGATTTGGACAAATTGCAGTTAGGCGAGGACGGCAAGCTGCAAGGCTGGCCGGAGCAGCTGGAGGCGTTGCAAAAATCGGACGGCTATCTGTTTGCGGCGGCGCAGCAGCCGACTTTCCGCGGCTTCCAGCCGGCTGCCGGCAGCGACGGCGTGCCCGCGGGGCAGGTGGATACCAGTAAAATGAACTACGAGGAGCTTTGTGCCTATATGCAGCAGAATCCAGGCGCAGAATTGAAGTAATTTGAAAGGGGAGATTTGAATGGCAAACAAAAAATTTGACGCAAAAAGCTTTAACCCGGAGGCATTCCGCTATATGGTGGGGCGGGTGCCGAACCTGAAAATGAATGAGATTGTGAAGTCTAAGGCATTGGTGCGCAACCCGGACGTGCAGGCCACCTTTAGCAGCGAGAACGGCACCGGCTACGCCCGGATTGCAATGCGCGGCTTGCTGGACGGCGAGGCCGTGAACTATGACGGCGCCACGGATATTGAGGCCACCAGCACCAAAACCTTTGAGCAGGGAATGGTGACGGTGGGCCGTGCCAAAGCCTGGGTGGAAAAGGATTTCAGCTATGATATCACAGGCGGCGTGGATTTTATGCAGAATGTGGCCGACCAGGTGGCGGAATATTTTGATACGTTGGACCAGCAAACTATTCTGGCGATTTTGAGCGGCGTTTTTGCAATGACCGGCGCCAAAAACCAGGAGTTTGTGGAGAAGCATACCTATGACGTATCGGCCCAGGGCGATGGCAAAATCACCGCCACCACCCTGAACAGCGCGGCCAACCAGGCCTGCGGGGCCAATAAGAAAAAGTTTAGCCTGGTGTTTATGCACTCCGACGTGACCACCAATTTGGAAAACCTGAACCTGGTGACGCATTTGAAGTACACCGACGCGGAGGGCGTGCAGCGTGATTTGGAGCTTTACACCTGGAACGGTATGATGGAGTTTTGGCTGGAGAATGACCGGCTGACCGGCCGGCTGCGTTTGCTTGAGCCGGCGGGAGGTTCTCCAGCGGAGGCAAAGCGGCCGGCTAATGGGCGGCCGGATAAGCTGCAAAATGCTTTTAGCGGCCTGAAAATTGAAAATTAAATTAGACCTTTAGATTTTGGGGCCATACTTGGAGATTGATACGTGAAAGGAGAAAGCAATGACGATTGAGGAATTGGGCCAGCTTTATCATCTGAGGCGGGAGGTGGAGATGGAGCGGCAGCGTTTGGCGGAGCTGGAGGAGCGGGCCCTGCCGGGCGCGCAGCGGCTTTCCGGCTTGCCGCGTTCCCAGAATGTGCAGGACAGATTGGGGAACGCGGCGGCGGAGATTGCCGACCTGCGGGCGGTGATTGAAGCAAAATACCGCCGCTGCCTGGCGGAGCAGCAACGCTTGGAGGCCTACATTGCCGGAATTGAGGACAGCTTTGTGCGCCAGATTTTTACCTGCCGCTTTGCGGAGGGTATGAGTTGGCGGCAGGTGGCAAATAGGGTGGGCGGGAGCAACTCGCCCGACGGTTTGCGAATGTTGTCTAAAAGATTTTTGCTGAAAAACTAAAGTTGTTCGTTTTGTTCGGTTTGGCTGTGTTAGAATATTAGTGTGAAGAAATATAAAAACACCCTCGCGCTGCAAAAGTGCGGGGGTGAAGGCAACCGATTTTAGGCGGAAAGGAGGGTTGCTTGTGAATGTTGAATGGTAGGCGTTGTTGAATGAGAGGAGTTTTTTTAATGCTGAATGAAATTGTGCAGGGGATTGCCCGGCGTTTGAATGCGGCCTTTGGGGACGATTACGAAATATATCAGAATAAGGTTGAGCAGGGATTGCAGGAGCCCTGCTTTTTTGTTGCGGTTTTGCCGCCGCCCCAGCCGGCTAAACCTTTGCTGGGCAATCGGGAGCGGTGCTTAAATGCCTTTGACGTGCACTATTTTCCGCGGCAGGCTGGCAACAATGCGGAGCTTTTGGCGGTGGCGGAGCAGCTTTTGGCGGAGCTGCGTTTTATTGAGCTGCCGGGCGGCGGCCTGCTGCGGGGCACCTCAATGCGCTGGGAGCCTGTGGACGGCGTGCTGCATTTTTTTGTGAATTACAACACGCTGCTGAACCGGCAGGAGGAAAAACCGCTGATGGAAACTTTGAGTTTTGAACAGGATATTACAGAGAAAGGATGATGTTTTAATGGCTTTAGGAGGCGGCACCTTTTTGGTGCAGAATAAAATTTTGCCGGGCGCGTATCTGAACTTTGTTTCGGTGGCGCAGGCCAGCGCCACTTTGGCGGAGCGAGGCGTGGCCACGCTGCCGCTGGCTTTGAATTGGGGCCCGGAAAATCAGATGTTTACGGTGGAGTTGGACGAGTTTTTGCAAGATAGCCAGCGGATTTTTGGCTATGCTTACACGGCGGCGGAGCTGCGGTCCCTGCGGGAGGTTTTTAAGCACGCCAAAACCCTGCATTGCTTCCGCCTGAATCAGGGCGGCAAAAAGGCGGCGAACACTCTGGCGGCGGCCAAATATCCGGGCAGCCGGGGCAATGCGCTGCGCCTGGTGATTACGGAGAACGAGAACAGCACGGAGGACGAGCCTTTGTTCGACGTTGCAACCTATTTGGCGGCGACGCGGGTGGACTGGCAGGCTGGAGTGGCTGCGGCGGCGGATTTGCAGCCCAATGCTTATCTGGATTGGCTGCCGGAGGCTCAGCTGGCCCTGACTGCTGGCATGCCACTAACCGGCGGCGAGGACGGCCAGGTTTTGGACGCGGCATATCAGACTTATCTTGACCAGGCGGAGAATTACACATACAACGCGATGGGCTGCTTGGCCGCGGATAAATTGCTTAAAGAGCTTTTTGTGGCTTACAACAAGCGTATGCGCGACGAGGTTGGCAAGAAGTGTCAGTTGGTTTTGTTTAATCAACTGGCGGATTATGAGGGCGTGGTCAGCGTCAAAAACGGCCTGGCGGCGGATAAGGAAAGCCCGGCTTTGGTGGCTTGGGTGGCCGGCGTTTTGGCGGGATGCGCCGTCAACCAGTCCGCAACCAATATGACATACGACGGGGAATATGCGATTGATACCGAATACACCCAAAAGCAGTTGGAAAAAGGTTTGCAAGAGGGCAGCTGGCTGTTTCATCAGGTGGACGGCAAGGTGACGGTGCTGCGGGATATTAACACTTTTGTTTCGGTGACGCCTGAAAAAGCGGCGGATTTTGCTAGCAACCAGACTATTAGGGTGCTGGACCAGGTGGCCAATGATATTGCCTTGCTGTTCGGCCAGAAGTACGTTGGCAAGGTGGCCAACGATGCGGCCGGGCGGATTAGCCTGTGGAACGATATTGTGAAGCACCACCAGGATTTGCAGGCTATCCGGGCGATTGAGGGGTTTGAGCCGGAGCATGTGCGGGTGACCCCCGGCGACAGCAAAAAGGCGGTGCTGGTGGAGGATTACATCACCCCGGTGAACGCGATGGAACAGCTTTATATGACGGTTTACGTTGAGTAAAAAGGAGGTACGAGTTTATGCCAACATTGATGAATGCCGGAGATACGATTGCCGGCTCTCTGGCGGAATGTTATGTGACGATTGAAGGCAACCGCTACAATTTTATGCAGGCGATTAATCTGGAGGCCAGCATTGAGAAAGTGAAAGCCGAGGTGCCGATTTTGGGCAAGACCGGCAAGGGCAACAAGGCTGCCGGCTGGAAAGGCACCGGCAGCGCTACTTTCCACTACAACACTTCCATTTTCCGGGAGCTGTTGAAACGCTACAAGGACACCGGCGAGGACGTTTACTTTGATATTCAGGTGAGCAATGAGGACCCCACCTCTAAAGTGGGCCGGCAGACGGTGATTTTGAAAGATTGCAACATTGACGGCGGGGTGCTGACTAAGTTTGACGCGGACGCGGAGTATCTGGAGGAGGAATTGGAGTTCACCTTTGAGGACTTTGAAATGCCGGAAACATTTGCGCCGCTGGCGGGTATGCAGTAGAAATTAAGGAGGGAGCTTTTTATGAGTTTAAGCGCTTTTTTGGCCGAGAACGCCGCGGCCGTTGAGAATGTGAAATATGTTGTTTCTAAAAGGTTTGTGGGCGAGGACGGGCAGCCGGTGGAATGGGAGATTAAGGCGATTAGCGGCTCCGAGGACGAGGCGCTGCGCCGGGCCTGCGTTAAGCGAGCCCTGATTCCCGGCCGGCGCAACCAATATCAGCGGGAAACGGACTACGATATGTATATGGGCAAGCTGGCCGCCGCCTGCACGGTATTTCCGAACCTGAAGAACCAGGAGTTGCAGGACAGCTATCACGTGGTGGGCGAGGAGGCTTTGCTGAAAACAATGCTCACGCCGGGCGAATATACGGACTACGTTGGCAAGGTGCAGGAGGTTTGCGGCTTTGATACCAGCTTGCAGGACGAGGTAGACGAGGCAAAAAACTGATTGCCGGCCCGGCGGCTGACCCGGAGGCCAACATCTGCTACTTTTGCCTGCACGAGCTACATTTGCTGCCGCACGAGTTTTTGGCCCTGCCCCGGCGGGAGCGGGCCTTTGTGATTGCGGCGGCCAATATCCGGGCCGAGCGGGAAAAGAAGCAGCAGCAGGAGGCCCGCCGGGCGGGCAAGGCCGGCAAGGGTAGCCGGGCCAAGCGGCGATGAGTAAAAACAGCGGGAGGTGATTTGATGGCGACAGTGCGGGCGGCGCTGGCCCTTTTTGATAAGCTGGAAACGGGCGGCCAGTGGCTGCTGGAAAACCTGCGCTTTGCCGACGCGCGGCGCAATGCCGAGCGGCAGTTGCAGGTGACTTTGCCGGAAATGGGCGTGCTGGAAATGAATGCGGCGGGAATGAACGCGCTGGGAATGGAAATTCCGCTCAGCTGGGATTGGGGGGCGGCGAATGAGCAGGCGCAGGAGAAAGCCGCCGCCAGCGATTATGCGGCTTGGTTCTCCCAGAGCGTTGGCTTCGGCGAGGCGTTGAGCGACACGCCGGCGGGCAAAATTGTTCAGCTGCAAGAAGCTTTTGCCGACCTGCGGGCGGATTTGGGCGACCAGCTTTATCCGGCAGTTTTGCAATTTGCGGACGCGTTTAAGGAGCGTCTGCCGCAGGTGGCTAATATTTTGAGCGGCCTGGTTAATGCCTTTGCGCTGCTGCTTACGGTTTTGACGCCGGCACTTGGCTTGGTGGCGGCCTTGGGCAGCGCGATTGTGGATAATTGGGGCGTTATTGGGCCGCTGATATGGGGCGCGGCGGCCGCTGGCCTGTTTTTTCTGGGTGTTACTAAGGGGGTTGAGTTGGCGCAGACTATTGCTGGGGCAGCGGTTTGGGCTTATAACACGGCGATAAGCTTTTTGAGCGTTGGTTATGGCGTTTTGACTGGTAACACCGGCGCGGCGGCAATGGCGCAGGAGGCCTTTAACTCCGCCTTAATGGCTTGCCCTCTAACCTGGCTGATTATGGGCTTTATCGCTGTTGTGGCGGTTATTTATGCAGTTGTGGGGGCGATAAATCATTTTGCCGGCACAACTCTTTCAGCAACTGGCTTAATCTGCGGTGCGATTGCGGCGGCCGGCGCGTTTATCGGCAATATTTTTATGGCTGCCTTGGAGCTGATTTTGGGCGTGTTTGCAACCCTCTATAACGTGGTGGCGATGGTTGCCAATTTTTTTGGCAATGTGTTCAATGACCCGGTGGCCGCGATTGCCCGTCTATTCTTTGATTTGGTGGACGGTATTTTATCTTTGCTGCAAACTTTGGCTTCCGCTATCGACACAATTTTTGGCAGTAAACTGGCCGACAGCGTGCAGGGCTGGCGGGATAAGCTGGGCGGTTGGGTGGATGATAAATTTGGCGCTGAGGTTGAGATTATGGGCAAGTTTAATAACGCCGATTTTCTCTCCGATTACCGTTTGGAATATGGCAGTGCGTTTGATTTTGGTTATGATTTCGGCCAAAATCTAGCTGACAAATTTAAGCTGCCCAGCTTGGAGGAGCTTTACCCGGATTTGTCGGCCTACGAGCTGGGGGACGATTTGGCCGGCATTTACGAGAACGCCCAAAACACGGCCGGCAACACGGCGGCGATGGCAAACTCCCTGGACAGCAGCGACGAGGATTTGCAATATCTGCGGGATTTGGCGGAGCGGGAGGCAGTGAACCAATTTACCACGGCGGAAATTGTGGTGGATATGGGCGGCATAACCAACCAAATAAATAAGCTGGACGATTTGGACGGCATTGTGACCCGGATTTTGGACGGAGTGAATGAGGCTGTGGAAATAGCCTCGGAGGGGGTGCATATATGAGCCAATACGACTTTTACCTGGACGGCGTTCTGCTGCCGGTGGCCCCCGGCGAGCTGAAAATAAGCATTGCCAACCAGAACAGTACCTACGTGCTGGTGGACCAGGGGGAAATAAATCTGTTGAAGCGGGCCGGGCTGACCGAGATTGAGTTTGAATGCCTGCTGCCGCAGGTGCGCTATCCGTTTGCGGTTTATGCCGGCGGCTTTAAGCCGGCTGCCTACTATCTGGCTAAGCTTGAAGAATTAAAGGTGAGCCGCCAACCCTTTCAATTTATCGTTTCCCGAACAATGCCGGACGGACGGGTTTTGTTTAGCAATAATATCAAGGTGAGCCTGGAGGATTACACCTGCACGGAGAACGCCAAAAACGGCTTTGACGTGCAGGTGAAAATCCGCCTGAAGCAATACCGGGATTTTGGCACCCGCACAATGGCGTTGACGGAGCAAAACGGGCAGGCGGTCTATACGGTGCAGGAGGGCAGGGCGGCCGTAAACGCCCCGGAGCCGGACGAGCTGAGGAGGGCGCTATGGCAGCAATAACCTTGCTAATTACCAATGAAAAGGGGCTGACGATGTATCCGCCGGTGGCTGAGGGCGTGCAGCTGAGCAGCAGCCGGCGGGGCTCCCCCGGCACGTTGAAGTTTACGGTGCTGAAAGACCAAGCGATGGCCAGCCTGGGTGGCTTTGCCGAGGGCTCCGTGGCGCAGCTGTTTGCGGACGGCAAGCAGCTGTTCCAAGGCTATATTTTCAGCAAGCGGCGGGATAAGGAGGGGGCCATTGAATGTACGGCCTACGACCAAATCCGCTATTTGAAGAATAAGGACGTTTTGCGATACAAAAATATGACGGCCTCAGAGGTGGTGAAACTGATTGCGGCGGACAACAATCTGCAAATTGGCGAGATTGCGCCCACCGGATATATTATTCCTTGGCGCAGCGAGGTCAATGTGACCCTGCTGGATATGATTGAAACGGCCCTGGATTTGGAGCTGACCAACAAGGGGCAGATGTTTGTGCTTTTTGATGACTGCGGCAGGCTGACGCTGCAAAACATCGCCCAAATGCGGGTTGACTTGCTCATCAACGCCGCGGCGGCGGAGAATTTTGACTACACCAGCAGCATTGACGAGCAAACCTATAACCAGATTAAGCTGGTTAGCGAGGAGCAGCAGAAAAAATATGAGGTTGGGGATAGCGAGCATATTAAGCTTTGGGGTAAGCTGCAATATTTTGACACGCTGAAAGAGGGCGAAAATGGGCAAGCGAAAGCGGAGGCTTTACTGAAGCTTTACAACAGCAAGACGCGCAAGCTCAAGATAAACCGGGCTTTGGGGGACGTTCGGGTGTGGGCCGGCTGCCTGATTGGGGTGGCCCTGGATTTGGGGGATATTATTGCCAACACATTGATGTTGGTGGAGAAAGTGACCCACACATTTAAGGAAAGCGAGCATTTTATGGACTTGACGCTGCGAGGCGGCGAGTTTATTGCTTAGGAGGTGAGGAGAAAAAAATGGCGGATTATGTAGAATTGTTGAAGACAATGAAAAGGGCGGCGGTTGAGGCGGTGGCGGCCGGGCAGCCGGCGGCTTTGTGCTATGGCAAAGTAACCAGCGTGGAGCCGCTGCAAATTATGGCTGACCAAAAGCTGCCGCTGGAGGCGGAGCAGTTGGAACTGACCGGAGCCGTGCAGGATTGCTATATTGACGTGGAAATCAGCGCCTACACGGAAAACGACGCTTTTATGAATGGCAGCCACACCCACGGCATAACAGACACATACACTGGTGGAGGTTCAGCTGACGAGGGGAATCTGAACACCACTCACAAGCACGCCATCAAGGGGCGCAAAAAACTGAAGCTGTGCAACGGCTTGCAGGTGGGAGAAAAGGTGCTGCTGCTGCGCTGGCAGGGCGGTCAAAAGTATTTGGTGCTGGATAGGATAGAACCGGCGCAGACGAAAGGGGAGTGGTGATGTGATACCGGCGATTACGCCTTTGCTTAATCAGGAGCTAACGAAAGCCGAACAGCCCAGCCTGACGCACCGGCTGAACCTCCAGGAGGGGGACGATAGAGTGCGCGGCCGGGCGGGGGGCCTGGCGGCAATGCGGCAGGCGGTGTATAAAATCATCAATACGGAGCGTTATCAGCACCTGATATATTCCTACAATTACGGGGTGGAGCTGGCCGATTTGTTTGGGCAGCCCGCCTCATTTGTCTGCCCGGAAATTGAAAGGCGCATTACGGAGGCCCTTATGCAGGACGACAGAATAACCGGCGTGGGCAATTTTAGCTTTAGCCGGCCTGCCAAAGGAGTGCTGGCGGCCAGCTTTGTGGTACAGACGGTGTTTGGCGATTTGCAGGCGGAAAGGACGGTGAGGGTTTGATGTTTGAGGATAAGAGTTACCCGGCTTTGCTGAAAAGCGCGCTGGGGCGGCTGCCGAACTCTCTGGATAAGCGGGAGGGCTCAATGCTGTGGGACGGAGTGGCTCCGGCGATGGCCGAGCTGGCCCTGCTCTATTTGGGGCTGGATTTTGTGCTGCAAGCGGGCTATATATCCACCGCGCCCAGAGAATATTTGCTGAAGCGGGCGCAGGAGCGGGGGCTCAGCCCTAAGCCGGCCAGCGCGGCGGTTTTCCGGGCTGAGTTTAATTGCCCCGTGCCGTTGGGTAGTCGTTTTTCTTGCGAGGATTTGAATTTTGTAGTCACTAGCAAAATTGACGGGCTGAGCTACCGGGCGGAGTGTGAGGAGCCGGGGCGGCAGGCCAACGCCTACAGCGGCCAGCTGATACCGATTGATTACATCGACGGCCTAACCAGGGCGGAGCTGGTGGAGCTTTTAATCCCCGGTGAGGACGAGGAGGAAACGGAGGCTTTCCGGCAGCGTGTGTTGGACAGCTTCCAGACGCAGGCTTTCGGCGGCAACCAGGCGGACTACCGGGAGCAGGTTTTGGCTATGCCGGGCGTGGGCGGCGTTAAGGTGCACCCGGTGTGGAATGAGAATTTACGGCCGGCGGAGTTTTTGCCGGGGTCGGAGGTGCAGGCTTGGGTTGGGGCCAATTTGGACACTTTGCCGCAGGCGGTGGCGGATTGGTTGCGGGCGGTTTATACTGCGGCGGCGGATAAGCTGCTGACGGTGGGCGGAACAGTGCGGCTGGTGCTGTTGGCGGCGGACGGCGGCGCGCCCTCGGTGGAGCTAATTGAGCAGGTGCAAACGCTGCTTGACCCGGAGCAGAACGCCGGCGAGGGGTTGGGTTTGGCCCCGATTGGCCACGTTGTTAAGGTGGAGGGAGTGCAGGCGGAGGCGGTTAATCTGGAGCTGCATTTAACCTATAACCCTGACTGGGATTGGGAGAGTGCGAAAGGCTATGTGGAGGAGGTGCTGGACGCTTACTTTGCCGAGCTGGCCGCCGGCTGGGCGGAGGCGGAGTTTTTGACGGTGCGCATATCCCAGATTGAGAGCCGGATTTTGGCCGGCTGCGCCACGATGATTGCGGATATTGGCGGCACTAAGATTAATGGCCGGGAGGCTAATTTGCCGCTGGGGCCGGACAGTATCCCGGAAAGGGGCAAGGTGATTGGCTGATTTTGACCCGATAGAATACAATCTGGAGAATGAGGAGCGGTGCTTGCTGGATTATTTGCCGCCAATGTTGCGGCAGGTGTTGGATTTTCAGCAGATTAATGCGGCCTCTGAGCCGGAAATCAGGCTGGCCTGGCAGGCTTTGGGCCGGGTGCTGGGCAGGCGCTTTTTGGCGGAGGCGGACGGAGCGGGCCTCAGTGTTTGGGAGCGAGAGCTGGGGCTTTTTCCCAAAGCGGGGGATAGCTTGGCGGTGCGCCGGGCCCGGATTAAGGCGGCCTGGATGCGCAAGCCGCCCTACACCCTGCGCTGGCTGCGCGGTTGGTTGGATGGCATTTGCGGCGCTGAGGGGCACAGCGAGGCGGTGGACGGCTATACCTTGAATGTACAGCTGGATTACGATTTGCTGCCGGAGCCCAATAAGCTGGTGCAGGAGATTTTGGCCTTGTTGTTGAGTATTCGGCCGGCTAATTTGCTGGTGCAGATTGAGGCTCAGGCGACGGCTGATTTGCCGGCTTATGCCGGGGCGGCGGTTTGCGGCTTGGCCATTGAGGACGGAGCGGTGGCGGAAATATTTTAAGATTAAGGGGGGATTTTTATGGCTTGGTTAGGAGTGGTGACGAATGCGGGCAAGGAGCTGCTGGGCGGTTGGCTGGCTGGGCAGACCTTGCAGATTAGCGGAGCGGCCGGCGGCAGCGGTACGGTGCGGGAGGCGGCCCTGCTGGCGCAGACTGAATTGGTGGAGCAGCAGCAGATGGCCAGCATTGTGTCATATAAAACGGTGGAGGGCGGACAGAAGATTAAGCTGCAATTTCCGGCAGCCGATACTGCCTACCAGTTAAAT
>JAETTP010000109.1 GCA_021769035.1 Bacillota bacterium
AGACCTGGGAGAAAATCTGCCGCCTCATCGACAAAGGGATCCCAGTTTTGTTGAAAGGGGAAGGCGTTGGCGGCGACCGAAATTATCGGCTGCTGCTTGGCTATGACAAAGAAGGCCCTGTTATTTTTGCCTGCGGCGGCGATATGTCCAGCGAAGAAGCCTTCCCTTTGACGCAAACACCGTTCAGCCTTATCTTTATTGAGCAGCTGCCGGCGATAGAGGACTTGGCAGCGGCCTATCGGGCGGCCATTCTGGCGCTTCCAGGGCTGATGGAGCAAAAGCCCTGCGGCGGCGTATGGTTCGGCGCAGCAGCCTATCAAAAGTGGGCGGATGATTTGGAGAACGGCCGGTATAACCGCTGCAGCCATGAAAATTTTGACGGCTGGCGGGACTGGGATATTTATCTGTGCAATCTGGCCACCAATGCAGGGCATGGCTGGGATTTTATTGCCAGAGCCTATGTGCATAATCCGGATATGCTGAAGATCCTGCAGCTGATCCCGCTGCTGGAACGGAATAACGGCGTGTGGAACAGGCTGGAGGAGCTGGGATTTGGATTTGGGATTCAGCTGGACAGGCTGCAGGATGCAGAAAAGCGGCCGGAGGCGGTTAGGCTGATCCGCAGTTTGGCAAAAGCCAGCGAAGAAATGGTCAGCCTGTTCAAATAATACCTTGGGGGGCATTTTCCTGAAAAGAAAAAGAGTCTTGCGGGCTGCGGCAGTTTCGGCTGCGGCGGCTGTGCTGATCGGGATCGGGTTGCTGTTCCATGCGGGAATTTTATGGTTTCAAAACCCCTGGCCGGGGCGGTATCCGGTGCGGGGCGTTGATGTTTCCCATTATCAGGGCGAGATCGACTGGGAAATGCTTGCCGGGCAGGGGATAAGCTTTGCCTTTGTCAAGGCGACAGAGGGCAGCAGCTGGCGCGACCCGCTTTTTGAAGCAAACCTGAACGGTGCCGAGTCTGCCGGGCTGCGGGTGGGCGCTTACCATTTCTTCAGCTTCGACAGCGCGCCGGAAACCCAGGCTGAAAACTTTATCGCTGCGGTACCGGAAACCGACCTGCCCCCAGCGGTGGATCTGGAGTTTTACGGCAGCTATAAA
>JAETTP010000110.1 GCA_021769035.1 Bacillota bacterium
ATTTTGCTGTCCATGCGCCTTGCTGGCCAGCGGCTGCATCCCCTGTGCAATCCCTGTGAAAACGGCGATTACGACCAGGGATAGATTGGCGATCACGCCATAGGCCGCAACCCCTATGTTCCCCTGCAAACCCAAAATGATCCGGTTAAACACAATGATCACGACACCGGAAGACACCTCCGTGACGAGCGAGGGAAAGCCCAACGACAAGATCGGCTGAAAGAGGCTCCTGCTCCCTTTGGTCTTAACGGGATGAAATCCATTTTGCCTGCACAGCCAGTGCCGCGAGAGGATCAACAGGCTGCACAGCGGCGCAAGCCCTGTGGCCAGCACCGCGCCAAATATGCCCATTTGCAGCGGAAAGATAAAAATATAGTCAAGCAGGATATTCGCCATGCTGCCGCCCAGCATAGCGAGCATGGCCAGCTTTGGCGCTCCGTCGTTTCGCACAAAGCAAATCATTACATCGTTCAAGAGATAGGCGGGGGCAAACAGAAGAATCATCCGCAGGTAGGTTTCCGTCATCTCGAAAACAGCCGCATCCGCGCCCATGACGGCGGCAATCGGTTTGGAGAAAAATACGCCTGCCGCAAAAAATACCGCTGCAAAACAGCCCGCCAGCAATAGGGTTCCGGTGAAAATCCGGTCCTTGTTGCGGCCGTTTTCCCGGCTTTTATCAATGGAATAGCCGATTGCACCGCCCATCCCAAGCATTAGCCCGCTGCCGTGGATAAAGCTGTAAACGGGTATGGCGAGGTTCAGCGCCGTCAAACCGTTTGCGCCCAGTCCTTTGGAGATAAAAAAAGTATCCGCGAGAATATAGCAGGAGAGGCCGAGCATCCCCAGTATGTTAAAAAACGCATAGCGGGTAAATTCCTTTCGATATTGCTTTTGATCCATAGCAAACCTCCTTGGAAAAATGCAGCGGCTCCATACAACCGCCGATTTGAAACTTGCAGGCGTGCGGCATACCGCACACAAAGAGCGTTCCGGCGCAAAAAAAGCGCCAGAGCTTTCTATCTTCTAAGGCCTAACGATAGAAAACCTGACGCTGCGGTTTTAACCCGGCGGTTACAAACCCGGTCCGATTCAAATTTATG
>JAETTP010000053.1 GCA_021769035.1 Bacillota bacterium
ACAATCGGCCAGCGCTATATTGAGGCCCAGGTGAACCACCTGCATGGGGCCCGCATTTATCTGGATTGTCCCAGCGTTGGCGCAACGGAAAATATTATGATGGCAGCCTCTCTGGCCGAGGGCACCACGGTGATTGAAAACGCCGCCAAGGAGCCGGAGATTGTCGACCTGGCCAATTTCCTGAATGCTATGGGCGCGCGCATTAAAGGCGCGGGTACTGATGTGGTGCGCATTTTTGGCGTTAAAGCCCTGCACCCGGCCCGCCACACCACCATTCCCGACCGAATTGAGGCCGGCAGTTTTATGTTGATGGCCGCCATCACCGGCAGCGAGCTGTTTTTGGAAAATGTGATCACCAGTCATTTGCAGCCGATGATTGCCAAAATAAACGACGCGGGCGTGCGCATTATTGACGAGATTGACGGCCTGCGCGTACTGCCCTCCGGCCCTATTCAGCCGGTGGAAATCAAAACCCTGCCCTATCCCGGCTTCCCCACGGATATGCAGGCCCAGTTTATGGCCTACCTGTCCCTGGCCGCCGGCAACAGTACCATTCGGGAAACCGTTTTTGAAAACCGTTTTATGCATGTGCAGGAGCTGGCCAAAATGGGCGCGGATATTACCGTGCAGGGCCACACCGCCCTAATCCGAGGCGTGCCCAAGCTGCACGGCGCTTATGTGGAGGCCACCGATCTGCGGGCCGGCGCAGCCATGATTGTGGCGGCCTTGGCAGCGGAGGGCGAAACCACTATCGGCCAGGTGGATCATATTTATCGCGGTTACGAAAATATTGTCGGCAAGCTGATTGAGGTTGGCGCCAAAATCAGAGAAGAATAAAATATTGAAGAATAAAATATCTGTGAGAGGAGTAAAGTTTGTAATTTATGAGTTTACTGGAATTTTTTAAAGTACTTTGCCTGGGCGTTGTGGAGGGCGTCACCGAGTGGCTGCCCATCTCCAGCACCGGGCATTTAATTCTGCTCGACACTTTGCTACATCTGGACGTCAGCGAGGAATTTTGGAATATGTTTATGGTGGTAATCCAGCTGGGCGCTATTCTCTCAGTGGTTTACCTCTATTTCGACAAGCTGAACCTGTTTTCCCGCCGCAAAACATATTCGGAAAAACGCGCCACGGCCGTGCTTTGGGCCAAGGTGATTGTGGCCTGTGTGCCGGCCGGCGTGCTGGGCATACTATTTGACGATTGGATGGACGAACACCTGCGCGGCTACAGCGTGGTGGCCTGGGCCTTGATTATTTACGGTATCTTCTTCATTTTAATGGAAAAATACAACAACCACCGCAAACGGGAATTTCGGATTCAGGAACTCAGCGAAATCTCCTATATGCTGGCCTTTGGCATTGGCTGCTTTCAGGTGCTTTCCCTGGTGCCCGGCACCTCGCGTAGCGGCGCCACCATTTTAGGCGCTATGCTGCTGGGCGTAAACCGGCGCGACGCGGCAGAGTTTTCCTTTTTCTTGGCTATCCCGGTGATGTTTGGGGCCAGCTTCCTTAAACTGTTGAAATTCGGCCTGAGCTTCACCACCAACGAGCTGCTGATTTTGCTTACCGGTATGTTGGTAAGCTTTGTGGTGGCGGTTTTGGCTATTAAATTCCTGATGGCCTACATCAAAGAGCACGATTTTCAGGTTTTCGGCTGGTATCGCATTGTGCTGGGCATAATCGTTTTGATTGCCGGCTTTATGGGACTGATTACAGCAGCTTAAAAAGCTGAATATAATTTAATAACGAGGTAAAACAATGACAAATATTTCAGAAAATGTTACCTTGCAGGAGTTGGGGCGGCGGGCCAAAGCCGCCTCGCTTACGTTAGCGGCAACGCCGGCCGAGCAGAAAAATCAGGCTCTGCACCAAATGGCAGCCGCCCTGCTGAACAATCAAGAGGAAATTTTGGCGGCCAATCAGCGCGATTTACAGCAAGCGCAAAAAATGGGCATGAGCGAAGCCTTTCAAGACCGCCTGGCCTTGGACGAAAAACGTCTGCGGGAGATGTCCGGCGGCCTGCTGGCCCTGTGCGAGCTGCCAGACCCCATTGGCGAGGAAATGGCCCGCTGGCAGGCGGCCTCCGGCATTGAGATTGTGCAAAAACGGGTGCCACTGGGCGTGGTGGGGCTGATTTACGAGGCCCGGCCCAACGTTACCTCCGACGCGGCCGGCATTTGCCTGAAAACAGGCAACGCCGTGCTGCTGCGCGGCGGCAGCGACGCCCTGCAATCCAATCAGGCCCTGACCAAGGCCCTGCGCCAGGGCGTGCAGGCGGCCAACCTGCCGGCAGACGCGGTGCAACTGCTGGAGGACACCTCCCGCCAAACCGCTGCGGAAATGATGCGCCTGAACCAATACATAGACGTGCTGATTCCCCGCGGCGGCGCAGGCCTGATTAAAAGCGTGCTGAGCCAAGCAACGGTGCCGGTGATTGAAACCGGCTCCGGCAACTGCCACATTTACGTGGAGGCCAGCGCCCAACCGCAAATGGCGATTGACATTGTGCTGAATGCCAAGGTGCAGCGGCCTGCCGTTTGCAACGCGGCAGAAACCTTGCTGATTGACGAAGCCTGCGCGCCCCAGCTGCTGCCCCAAATCGCCGCAGCCCTGGGGCAAGCCGGCGTGGAGCTGCGCGGCTGCCCCAAAGCCCAGGCTATCCTGCAAAACCTGCCCTGCCGGGCAGCCACGGAGGAGGATTGGGCCACGGAATACGGCGCGCTGACCATTGCCTGCCGCGTGGTGCAGAACTATCAGGAGGCGGTGGAGCATATAAACCGCTACAACACCCGCCATTCCGAAGCTATTATCACCGAAAACCCAGAAGCGGCGGCTTACTTCCAGCAGCACGTGGACGCGGCGGCGGTTTACGTCAACGCTTCCACTCGCTTCACCGACGGCTTTCAGTTTGGCTTTGGCGCAGAAATTGGTATCAGCACCCAAAAGCTGCACGCCCGCGGGCCGATGGCGCTGCTAGCGATGACCTCCTACAAGTATCTGATTAACGGCGCCGGACAGGTGCGCAAATAATTTCTTCATATTATAAATATCGAGGTGTATAGATGGGAGATTTAATTTTAGGTATAATTTTGCTAATCGCCCTTTTAGACGGTTGGCGGCGCGGGATCATCAAACTTTTGGGCTCCTATGGCGGCATAATTATCGGCGTGTTTTTAGCCCGACGGCTAACTCCCCTGCTGCTGCCCAGCATTTTGCCCAAGCTGGAGGAGCATTTGGGCAAAACCGTGCTGGAAACCGCCAACAGCCCGCTGCTGGCCGACTGGTTTTTCAGCAACACGGCGATGGGCCGCCTGCTGGAACTGATCATCTTTGTGGTGCTGACGGCGGCAATCACCTGGCTGGTGCGCTTTGCAACCAGCGCGTTTGGCTCCGTGGTGAACGCCACGCCCCTGATTGGCAGCCTCAGCCGCGGCCTGGGCGCGCTTTTGGAACTGCTCATATACATTATGGTGCTGTATTTTGTTTACGTCTGGTTTTTGCCCTGGCTGGTGGGTCTATTGCCTGATTTGGCCGTTATCAATACGATTTTCACCTCCTCTCAGGTGGTGTTGGGGCTAATTCTGGACATCGGCAGCCTGATTTGGTATTCAGCGCTGACGGTTATCTAATTTTGACAAAGAGGTGGTTAAATGTTGTTTAGCAAAGCTAAATTTACGCCCTCAGTTCTGCGTAAATGGCAGGCTAAGCAGCCAAAGACAGCCAAGCTTTTGCAGCTTTGGCCCGTGATGAATGATGAAGACAAACAGACGGTGGGCCGCCTGGCTGATGTTGCCAAATGGCCGGACGCCTATCTGGCCCAGCTGGCCGAACCGCAAACGGCGGACGCCTTGGCCGAGCTTTGGCCCTTTTTGCCGGAGCCGGCGCAGGAGCAGATGCTGCACAGCCTGATTGCCCTTTTGCTGGACGAAACCAAACAAAAGCAGCAGGCCGCGGCCGACCTGCTTTTGCGCCTGGCGGACGAGCGCATGATTTCCCCGCTGATTGTGGCCGTGCTGAAAGATGAAACCTACGATATTGCTTTGGCGAGCAAGGTGTTGGCCGGCTTCAGTGAAAAATCCGGCCGGATTTTGGCAATGGTCTACAGCGGCGTAAACACGGCGGAGAAGAAGCGCATATTACAGCTGGTGGGTCAGCTGCACCCGTCCACCTCCACAGAGATTTTGCAATATGCGGTTTTGGAGCCGGAAGCCGAGCTGCGCATTTTGGCCGCCAAAACCTCGGCCCTGACGCCGCCGCCGGATTTGCTGAATTTTTTGGCTCCTCTGGTGCAGGACCCGGAAAACAGCGTGCGGGCTGCCGCCTGCGAAACCCTGGGCCGTTGCGGCGGCACGGCGGCAGTGCCAATTTTGCAGGCCGCCTTTAACAACGACGACGCTTGGACGGTTAAATCTATGTGCGCCTCCTTTTTGAGCAAATGGGAGGAACAACTGGCCCAGCAGATTTTGCTGGACGAGGGCGAAAGCCACGGCAGCGGCTTGGTGGAAAGGGTGAGCGGCCAATGAAAACTCCCCTGCCCTGGCAGCCTGGCGACACCGCCCGTCTAAAAAAACCCCACGCCTGCGGCTGCACGGATTGGCTGGTGCAGCGAATGGGTATGGACGTGCGTCTGCAATGCCTGGGCTGCGGCAAGCAGCTGCTACTGAAGAGGCTGGATTTTGAAAAAATGGTGCGTTCTCGCCTGCCTGCCACCGACGAAAATACAAAAATCGAACTTTTTTGACAGGGGTTATAAATTACCAACACTTATTTTGCCCAGTTACTTGACTGTTTTCCTCATTTTCGTTATAATTAAAGGAGATAGAGGTGAAAGTTGATGAAGCTTGGTATTGCGGGCACACCCCTGCCGGATTATGAGAATATGACCGACGAAGAAATCGTGGAGATTGCCAGAGTCGGCGATATTGACGCGCAGGAGTATCTAATAAACAAATATAAAAATTACGTACGGGCAAAAGCGCGGACTTACTTTTTGCTGGGCGGCGACAAAGAGGATTTAATTCAAGAGGGTATGATTGGAATGTATAAGGCCATTCGCGATTTTCGCAGCGATAAGCTTTCGTCTTTCCGAGCCTTTGCGGAGCTTTGTATCACCCGGCAGATTATCACGGCCATTAAAACGGCCACCCGCCAGAAGCATATCCCCCTAAATTCCTATGTGAGCCTGAACAAACCGATTTATGACGAAGATTCCGACCGCACCCTGCTGGACGTTATCACCGGCAACAAGGTGACCGACCCGGAGGAGCTGATTATCAGCCGCGAGGAATTTACGGAAATTGAGGCTAAAATGGGCGAGTTGCTCAGCTCGCTGGAATGGAAGGTTTTGATGTACTATCTGGAGGGCAAGTCCTATCAGGAAATCGCCGAGGATTTGGGCCGCCACGTGAAGTCCATCGACAACGCCCTGCAAAGGGTGAAGCGCAAGCTGGAAAAATATCTGGCCGACCGCGAGGATTACAAATAAACATAAGAGGCAAAAGATGAAACTAATAGCAAACCGAATTGTGGTTAAGGTTGGCACCTCCACCCTAACCAACGAGCGCGGCAAAAGCGACCTGCGCTCCTTTGACAAGCTGGCCTGCGTGCTGGCTGACGTGCAAAATATGGGCTACGAGGTGATTTTGGTGAGCTCCGGCGCTATCGCCGTGGGCGCAAACAAGCTGAATATGCCCAGCCGGCCGACCGAGATGCGTTTTAAACAGGCTGCAGCCGCCGTGGGACAATGCAGCAATATGTTCCTTTACGACAAATTCTTCAGCGATTACGACAAAACGATTGGCCAAATTCTGCTGAACGCCGAGGATATTGAGCAGGAGGAAAAGCGCGAGAACCTGACCAACACCTTTAACGCAATGTTGGAAATGGGCGTAATTCCGATTGTTAATGAAAACGATTCGGTCAGCTACACGGAAATTGAATCCGAGGAACGGCTTTTTGGCGATAATGACAAGCTTTCCGCCGTGGTGGCGGTGCTTTGCCGGGCCAGCCTTTTGGTTATCCTCTCCGATATTGACGGGCTTTACGATAACGACCCGCGCCTGCACCCGGAGGCCAAGCTGATAAACCGCATTGAGAAGATTGACGAAAACGTCTACAAGTTGGCCGGCGGAGCGGGCTCTCGCCGCGGCACCGGCGGCATGCGCACCAAACTGCAAGCGGCCGAGCTGGCCACAGCCCAGGGCGTTAATGTGGTGATTACCAACGGCCAACGGCCGGCGGATATTTACCAACTGCTAGAGGGCGGCCAAGTTGGCACGCTGTTTGTCGGCCAGCATTAAAATCCAAGCATTTAAACATAACAAACGCTCAAACAGCTTTTGAACTGATTGAGCGTTTTTATTTTGCTTATTCTGCCTTGTCCGGCTTATTCTGCCGCCGTTTTTTCCTGTTTAAGCCGCTGTTTAGCTTCCGCCACACTCTCCCCTGGCCTGCTTAAATAGCAATCCACAAAAGCGTCCTCAATTTTGGTATAACCGCCAACCACACTGTTTTCAATCATACCAAACGTATGCACAACTTTGTCGGCAATTTGCGCATTTGCCCTAACAATTTTCGATTTCGCCATCAATATCAGCCCCTTTTATCTTATCTGAAATAGTCCCCACGCCTTACCCAAGACAGTTCATTCAGCGAATCCCCTGCGTTAATGGTATCAAGCCCAGCAAAATCAGGATACCAACCAAACCGATTAACACGCCCCAAACGATTTTGCCCCAAACCATGCAAAAACACATGCCAACTCCCGAAATCAAAGCACCCAACACAGCCATAACAACCGTGCCAACGGTTTTGGCGGAAAAATGAATTGGCGCCTTGTTCTCCATACGCCGCCAAACCAGCCAGGTAACAAGGCCCAAGAGCAACCCCAAAATCCCAAAAACCAAACCTGGCTTAAAAGCATTCCACTCAGCAATCGTTGCCATACACATGCCCAGAGCGAAAAAAACCATACTGACAGTGCCCAACACGATGGCTACAAAACTACTTTTTTTCATCGCTAAACACCTCCAAATTAAATTTAATTAAAACACTGCTTGTTGTTTTAATATATTTATAGTATAATATTAAGTGAAACAAAAAACAATCAGCAAATTTCCAATAACTGTTGTAATAATAAATAAATTTTGGGGAGGATTTTATGAACGTCAAAAATAACCGCCGGCGGCGGGAGTCTGTTTCACGAATTGAAAAGACTTTTGTGGAATTACTGCAAAGCAAGGAGCTGAGCGAAATAACAATCACTGATATTTGTCAGATTTGCGGCCTAAACCGCACTACCTTTTACGCAAGCTTTACCGATATTTATGATTTAGCTGACAAAATACGCCTCAAAATGGAAAATGAGGTCAGATCTCTTTATGCCGCAGAAAATAGCGAAAAATTTAACAGCAACGATTATCTGCGTCTTTTTCAGCACATCAAGGACAACCAGCTTTTTTATCGCACCTATTTCAAGCTAGGCTACGACAGTCAGTTTAAAGTGATAGCTTATGACACGCAACAGGCTCAGCAACATTTCGACAATCAGTATATTGACTACCACATCGAATTTTTCCGCTACGGCTTCAATGCGGTGGTAAAAAAATGGTTAGTCGGCGGTTGTCAGGAACCGCCGGAGGTAATAGACGAAATTATCCGTAGTGAATACCAAGGCCGAGAATAAAATCAGGAATACAAAACAGCCCAGTCCGCAGACCAGGCTGTTTTTTTTGTCGAAGACAACAGTGCGCCGCCGTTCCCGTTGAAAACGGCGACGATTGGTAATAGTTTCAGCTTAACCCTGCCGGCTAATTTGCCAGCTGTCGGCCTAAAAAGCCGGCCACCGTTTGAGCCAGTTTGTATTCAACCTCGCTGCTTTCCGGGGTTTCGGAATCGCTTAAAAAGATTACCCCACCCAGCACATCGCCCTCGGAAATAATTGGCGCCGCCAAAGCCAGCTTGTACTTATCCTCACCGGCAGCCACCGGCACCAGTTTGCCGCCTTTTTGATACTGGTAAATCTGACGATCCTCCATTAGACGCTCCAGCTCATTACTAATACGTTTCTCGTTCAGCTCCCGGCTTGGTGCGCCGGAAACTGCAATAATCGAATCTCTGTCCGCCACGGCGGAAATATAGCCGGTGGTGCGGTTAAGGGTTTCGCACATCTGTGCGGCGCAGTTGGAAAATTCCCCCATCGGCGAGTACTTTTTGAAAATGACTTCGCCGTCTTTGGCGGTGAAAATTTCCAGCGGGTCACCCTCGCGAATATGCATAGTGCGGCGAATTTCCTTTGGGATAACAATGCGCCCCAAATCATCAATCCGGCGGACAATTCCAGTTGCTTTCATGGTCCAGCTCTCCTTTATTTACAAATTACTCTCCAGCAAGTAGTCTTTGCAAAGGCTGGAATTTTATACATCTAAGTGCTTCTCTAATCTTAGGTTTGATTTTTTTCATAATTTTCCACACGATACAAAAAGCTGGAAAGCGCCATACCACATTCCTTGGCCGCTGCGGTGCCATTAATTTTTCCAGCTTTCCAACGACGATAAGCGGTGAAAAAAATTTTCGGCAGCGGTTCCGGCGGCCGGCCAAAACGCACGCCCCGATCTCTGGCCGCAGCAATGCCCTGCGCCTGTCGCTCTCGAATATTTTCACGCTCTTTTTGGGCCACAAATGATAAAATCTGTAATACTAAATCAGCAATAAAGGTGCCCATTAAATCCTTACCATTGCGTGTGTCCAGCAGCGGCATATCTATAACACAAATATCTACGCCAATTTCTTTCGTCAATATTCGCCATTGCTCCTGGATTTCCACATAGTTGCGCCCCAACCTATCAATACTCAATATGTAGAGCACATCGCCAGCACGCAGCCGCTTCAACAGCTTACGATATTGTGGTCGATTAAAATCTTTTCCCGATAACTTGTCCATAAAAATCCGCTCCTTAGGCACTGAGCGGCTGAACAAAGCCAACAGCTGCCGCCTCTCATTTTGCTCGTTGCTAGATACACGGACATATCCATAATTTTTTCCCTGCATTGTAGTTCCCCCATCAATTAATCACATCGGCAATCAACTTCCTCTCTCTTATTATAGAATATTTAACGTCGTTTTTCGCGGTTTTTTTGTCGATTACTACCAAATATTGCAACCATTATCACAAAAAAAACAAAAGCAGCCAAACCAATGCGGTTCAGCTGCCTATTTTAGTACCATTTATTTCAGGCTGGTTTAACAGCCACTACCCGAATAACCGGCGGGTCATCATTGCCATAGGGTGCAAAACCACGTCGTTCTTCAGCATATTCCACCAAAAAACCGTTACGCTCCAGCTCCTCCACCAGCTCCGCCAACACAATGAAACGACGATAATGGTTATCATAAAACCAAGCGTTACGCTCAACCTGCCGCCCCTTGCCAAAAAGCGGGTCATGCACACTGCGCACCTCCACAAACAATTTGCCGCCAGAACGCAAACCGGCAAAAACCCGCTGCAACAGCAGCTGCTCCTGGTTTTGGTTAATTGAGTGCAGGGTGAAACGGCTGTAGGCATAGTCATATGTGCCGCGGCCATGAATATCCGCATTGACAAAATCCGCACAGACAAACTCAGCCCCAGGCACCGCCTGAGCCTGCAACTGCTCAATCGCCACCGGTGATATATCCAGCGCAGTCACTTTCAACCCTCGTCCAGCCAAATAAACCGCGTCGCGTCCGTTGCCACAGCCAAGCTCAACCAGCCGTCGGCCCGGCTCCACCAAAGTTGCCACATATTGCGCAAAAGGCGATGGCTGCCGGCTGCACACATCATTTTTATAATACTGATTCCAGTAAGCAGTGTTGTCCACCGGATTTTGTACGATATTCGGATAAAGTTCCCGCTCCAGACGCTCCACAATCGCCTCCGGCGTTTCCTCACCCTCATTTAATATGACAATATCTGGCGCTTGCGGTTCGTCAAAAGGCAGACTGACGCCAACCACCGCGGCTTGTCCGGTATACAAGCCCTTTTGGTTGCGCCGCTGCAAGGTTTCTGTGCTAACCTTGATATAAATTTCCTTGTAGTTATCAATGTTTTGCCGGTTCCATTGCCGCACGTCAGCATACATTGCAATGGAACAACAAACCACGTCAATACCTTGCTCCACTAACATTCGGCAGACCCGAAAAATGCGCCAAGCCCGCCGCAGCCTGTCCTCATGCGTGTAGCCTGTGTCCTCGCAGAAAACCGGCCTAATCTGGTCGCCGTCCAACAGCACCACGTTTGGTTTGGTTGCTTTCAACCGGCGATAAAATAACCCGCCAATCGTGGTTTTGCCCGCACCCGCTAAACCAGTGAAAAAATAAACTGTTCCTTTATCCATTTTTAGCCTCCTTGCTCAATTAAGGGCCTCCGTGCCCTTGATGTTATTTAGCTGTTGACAAAATTCTCCAAATAAAGTATAATTAAATTGGTCGTTCCTAGAGTGGACGGGAGCGGCAGGCAATGCAAAACGGTAGGCGGCTGGCCAATACCCTTACGAAAGTGAGGTGAGGTCTTATGCGTATTAGCTTTAATGTATGGAATTTCCATATTGTTATTACTATAAAGCTTAAAAAGCATAACAAAAGCCGCCACTCCGCCAAGTGACGACTTTTTAAATAAAATTAAAAAATCTTAACTTAGGCCAGCCGTTTACCGACATTGCCTCATACCAATAGTATAGACCAACTGCTGCATTTTGTCAAGAGATGTGGCGGTTGGTTTTTTTACTATTTTTAAAGGCCGTCAATTATTCAGTTTTTTATCTATACAACGGCTGCTCCAGCAGCTCAGGGTCCAACTCCAGCTTGGGCATCATATGCAAAGGTTGTAAATTCTTATTAACAAAGTGTAAACCCCGCATTAAGATTTTAACGTTTTCCCAGCGTTCTTTATGCGCGTCCTGCATACGTTTATCCAATAGCTGCATACACAAATCTTCCTGCATTTTAGGCGTTATATCCTTAGGATACCCAGTCTTTTCCTGTTGCTCTAATAACATTTTTGACGCCTGTTGCACAAGAATTTCCACCCTTGTAGCCCGCATATAATAATCAATCTTGTCAAAATGCGCCAGCCATTGCTTTACGCGCTCTTCATCCACCGGTTGGCCATCATAATACTGAAAATCATAACCATAATATTCATAAGCGTCCCGCAGAAAATACTCAATAAAGGCACGTTCATCATCATTAACATAATCGTCATAGGTACGATAAATTGCCGCCGGGTCAAAACCAATATCATTGCCAGGCATAGATTCCGGATTAAGTTTGCCAAATTCTGAACAATAAGTCAGGCTTTCAGTGTAAGGTAAATCCAAAAAAGCGGCCAGCGCCGTAAATGTGGCCTTGGGATTAAGCTTGCCATCCTCAAAGCGCACCAAGCGGCAATCCTTAAAAAGCCTATCCTGCCAGTCAATCATAAAGCTACGGTTCAAAACGCGGTTTAGAACAAGATCCATTACAACGCGTCCTTTTTCCACATCACGCCGGTCATAGGAAAACTTGACGCTGGCGCCGTGGCTATTCGTAAAACGCCGCATGGGCGTAAACGTTTTAATATACTTAAACCCGTTAAAAATAGGCGAATTGCGTATTTTATCATATTCATCAGAGTATAGCTGGGCCAGATTCTGCTCACTGGCTTTCAAAGTATAATCTATAATGTAAAAATGTGGCTGAAAAAAAATGGCCGGTACAATACGAGAATTTAATTGTAAAGCAGTAGCAAAGTTATCCTTTTCAGATAAACACATTGCCACAAAAATGTCCTTTTTGGTACGATTTCGCAGCCCTCGCAGCTTAGCCACCACGTCTTTCTTCTGCCCACGCAAATGTGCTTGCGCCTCCTCCAGGCTTTTTGAACTGGTTAGGGTTTTTTCATAATATTCCACGCCCTCGGCAACCCGATCATATATGGTTGAGGGAAAAGCCAGCAAATTAGGATGCGCATCAAAGATTTCGTTAAAAAAGTCGCCACCGTTATGGCTAGAAAGTTGCGTATGCCAAATAAGCCGCGTAATCTCGCGAATACCCAGCGGTTTCACCTCATATTGACTATAATCTATACCAAAACGTTCCTTAAAATCGATCGGATACTGCTCTATTTCCTCCTCAAACAACCAAACAATTTTTTCATCTTTCAGCAAAGGTTGCAAATCCAAACACTGCAAGTAAGCGCAAAAAACCGGCCAGCTGGTGTAATGCAAATAAATATGATTTTCCCGCGCCACCCACTCGCTTTTGCGCACATTGTCACTCAAATATTCTAATTCATATTGCGAAAAAATATCTGTAGCCAAAACAGGTTGCTCCAAATTTTTGAAAAAATTGTGACTAATCACCTGATTTTTGGGATCAAAAAAATCAAAGAAAATTTGCTTAGATGCCTCAAATGGCGTGTATTGATTATTATCATAAGGAAAGAACTTCACAGGCAAATCGGCAAAGGCAGGAAAATCCCGGCGGAAAATATATGGATATTTAGCCAGCAGCTTGCAGTTTTTTTCGTAATGTTTTCTCAGACTTTTAACATTAGGCTGGTAAAAAGCCTCATCCATAATCGCCAA
>JAETTP010000111.1 GCA_021769035.1 Bacillota bacterium
AATTTCCGCATTCTTGTTAGCCAACTCCCGTTTAGCCTTTTCATATTCTAAAGCCTCAGCCGCCGCAAGCTCCCGCTCCGCCTCCGGCAGCTCGGCCAGCTTCTTCGTAATCTCATAGCCCTTATTAACCGACAGCTCGCCTTTATCCAAAGCCTGCTTGACTGCCTCCGGGGCATTCTCATCTATCTGCATAATTTGATTCATAGTGCTGCGTCCAAGACCAACAGAATCGGCAAGCTGTTGTCTTGTATCTGTTTTTTCTATAGAAAGGTTGGACGAATTCGTACAACCTTTCTCATTCGATTTACCGTTTTGTCCACCAGCTGACATATTGGCCTTAGCCCTCGCTTCAATCTCCGGCTTCAGCTTCAGAGCAATTTTACCCAGCTCCCACTTATCCAGATTACGCCGGCCTTTTTGGGTATCCAGCGCCCATTGCATCGCCTCCAGCTTATCGACAAACGCAAACACCGCCATAGTATAGGGCAGATTATGCTCCTCACAAATCCGCTGCCGGTTATGACCGTCCACAATATGCAGCTCTGTATCCACGATTATGGGCGAATAGCAGCCGTTCTGCAAAATATCTGCCTCCAAAGCCTGCTGCTGCTCCTCGGTTAGGGCTGGCAGCAGCTCCGCAAACTCCTGCAAAATCTGGGGCTTTTGCTCATCGCTTCCATAGGTTACACCTGTATTTCGCATCTGTTAAATCACCTCGTCATATAATCTCTCATCAACTTCCGGTTCAAGTTCAATTACATTTGCCGGCTTTGATCCGGACAAAAACTGCACCTCGCTGGCCTTGATCATAAAGCCCGGCAGCTTTCCCGGCTCGCCCACAAAGGTGATGGTTTCAAAATCGCCCACAGCAGCCACCTTAGCTCCCTTATAGCCCCAAGCCGCACAGCGTTCCGCTAGAGGTCCTCTCACCTTGGCCGAAATAAAATCTGTCAGCTTATTGCCGGACTTATCCTTATATCTGCGGTCGGAGGCAATCCGCAGCATTGCATAGGGCTGACCCTCCGCATTCTTCTTCAATTCAACATCTCCGGTCAAATTGCCGATTGCCATAATTTTTA
>JAETTP010000054.1 GCA_021769035.1 Bacillota bacterium
GGGCAAAAGGCACAATTTGCCGATCCGGAAAAGGCGCGGCGTCCATATCCCGCACAATCCGCTTGCGCACCCTGGCCGGCGCGCCCTCCAGCAACTGCACCTCCAGCAGCCGCCCGGCCGCGTCCCAAACCGGCTGATAAAACTGCGGCACGTAAATGCCCTCAATTTGGCAAGCACGGCGCAAAAACTCCAGCCTGTCCAGGCCCTCTGCCCGGCAGGCTGTGTAAAGATCCAAAAGCTCCAGTTCCACATCTTCGCCCTCGCCAATGATAAACAAATCAAAAAAGTCCGCCAAGGGCTCCGGGTTGTAAGCGCAGGGACCGCCGGCCACAACCAAGGGCCAACGCCAGCCAGCCTCCGCCCGCTCCGCCGTCAGCAGCGGCAGGCCGGCCAACTCCAGCATTTGCAGAATATTGCTAAAACTCATCTCATATTGCAGGGTTACTCCCACAACGTCAAAATCCCGCACGGCGTGATAATTCTCCCAGCTAAACAGCGGGATATTCTGTTCCCGCATCAGCTGCTCCATATCCGCCGCCGGCGCAAAAGCTCGCTCCAGCAAATATTCCGGCCGCCGGTTCACCACCTCGTATAAAATGCGCATACCCAAATGCGACATACCAATCTCATACAAATCAGGAAAAAGCAGTACCATCGTGGCCGACGCCTGCCGCCAATCCTTTTCCCAGCTGTTATATTCACCGCCCAGATATTGAGCCGGCTTGTCCACATAAGGCAAAAGGTGAGTTTCCACCTCAGCCGCCCAGCTTTTTGCCTGCTTAACCAATAAAATCGACTCCTTCAAACAATCATCGTTCCTCTGCCAAGAAAGGCCCATTAATAACTTAACTTTTATTAATTCGGCAAATTTAAGCTATATCCTTTTTGCTAC
Organism: Bacillota bacterium; assembly: GCA_021769035.1. GTDB lineage: Bacteria > Bacillota > Dehalobacteriia > UBA4068 > UBA4997 > Avidehalobacter. The sequence goes on from JAETTP010000054.1 coordinate 893, forward strand.
TACATTTTTTCTGCTTATTTTGCATAATTATAACGCCCAGCTAACTCGCTAAGCCTTTGCGCTCCGCCGCCGGCCAGCCATTCCTCCACCAGCCTGTCGCCGTCTAGCCTGCGGCCGCGCCAAATCACCAGATTACGCCAGCCGGGCGAGAATCCCTCCACCAGCTGATATAAAGGCAAATCCCGGCGCGGTCTTAACCTGCGCCGCGGCCTAGCGTTCTGCCCAACGCCGGCCGCCAGGCGCACGCCCAACAAATACGGCAGGCTTTGCTCCTCCCGCCAGGCCACCAGATACAGCCACAGGGCCAAAAGCAGCAGCCAACGCTGCAAGCCAAAGTAATAAACCGACCCGGCAAAGGCCAGCGCCGCCGCCTTGCCCCAAAGCAGCATAAAACGAGAAAGGCCCAGCCAGCCGCACAGGCCGCTCAGCATGCCGCGCAAGGCCCTGCCGCCGTCTAAAGGCAGCAGGGGCAGCAAATTAAACCCGGCCAGCACAAAGTTGGCGGCAAAAAGCTCCTGCCAGGCCAAACACTGCGTCAAAAGCAAGGCCAGCAGATTGGCAGCCGGCCCAGCCAAAGCCACCCAGCTTTCCCGCCAACCCTGGCAGGCCGCCGGCACCTCCATCGCCAGCCCCAGCAGCCAGCGGTTATGCAGGCGGCCACCCAAGCCCAGACTGCGCAGGGCCAGCCAATGCCCCAGCTCATGCAGCAGCCAGGCGGCCAGCATTGCCGCTAAAAGCCGGCCGCTCATTCCGGCCCCTTAACAAACAAAAAGGGGTCAAGCGGCGTGTCCTCGCGCCGTACCTGAAAAAGGAGCGTGCTTTCGGTTATCTGCCCCAAAAGCTGGCCCTGCCGCAGGGTTTCGCCCACCTCCACCGCCGGCTCAATCGCCCCCTGATAGCAGCTTTCCAAACCGTCGCGATGCCGCAGCACAATTCTTTCTCCGGCCACAACCTCAACAACCTCACCAATGGCGGCGGCCTTAACCTCCTGCTTATTTTGACAGAATATCTTCAAGCCGGACACCGTCAGTCCTTGCTCGTCAATATCGCCAAAGGCGCTTTGCATTAAACCGCTGGCCGGCAAAATCATCACCAAATTACCGCTTTCGTCCAGCTGCGCTGCCGCCAGATATTCCTCGCCCGGTTGATAGCTTGCTGGGTCATCTCCTAGCATTGACGAGGTCGGCAACACCGTGCCCTCCGGCTCATTTGATTTGTCAGAATCCGGTGGCGCGCCTGCTTGCAGCTGCTCTGCCCGGCCGCGCAAATCCTGCCACAAATCGGCAAAACTGCCCACCGCCATAATCTCCTGCTCATCGGCCGAAGCCAAAGCAACAATATAACGCACTCCCTCGCCCAAGGCGCTTTCTTGCTCATACAAATAAACAATACCGCAAAATAACAGCAACGCCGCGGCCGCCTGCACCATCAACCGCCGCCCCAAAACCTGCAAGGGTGATTTCGCCATCGACTCGCGCCGCCGCTGGCTGTCGTATGCGTCAATTCCTCTAAATAAATCCCGGTTTGCCATAGCCAAAGCCGCCTCCTTGTTTTGCTAATAAATATGCGGCAGCTTGGCAAAGTATACTAGCCCTGGCAGATTAATTTCCAGCTAAATATAATACTGCCCGGCAACAGCCAGGCAGCAAGGTTTTACATATTAAAATGATTGTGCGGTGTGCGGGCCAACACACCTTTAATGAACAGCTTTTCAATACGCCGGTTTACATACGTCCAGCGGAATTCCTGTGCCAGAGAAATCGGCCGCAACAAAACGGAATCCAGCCCGGCCAGGCTGGCCCCCAAAATATCCGTCAGCAGTTGGTCGCCCAGCATCAAGGTGTGTTCCGGCCGGCCTCCCATCTGCTGCACAGCACGCCGATAACCGGCCGGCAGAGGCTTGCGTGCCTTGGCGCAAAAAGCAATCCCCAAACGGTCTGCCAGGCCCTGCAATCGCTCCGCCGAGTTGTTGGAAAGCAGGCAGGCCCGCAAATTATATTGCAGCAGCCGGGCAAACCACCGCTCCACCTCCGGCGCCAGCTGCTGATTGTTCCAGGTAGTGATGGTGTTATCTACATCAAGCAGCAGCAGCCGATAGCCAAGGGCCTGCAAATCAGCCGGTTTAATCAAAGCCAGCGACTCAAAGTAGGCTATAGGCCGGAACAAGCGCACCCCCTTTTGGGAGGAGGGACGGCGGCCTGTCGCTTCGCTTAAAGTTCCGCTCATTCTAAAAGCCTTTCGTAAATAAAATCACATCATTGTGCTAACCAAACTAACCAGCCTATCGACAGAATCAGACATATAAGCCAGCAACACGTTCGGCTGCAAACCAAAGTAAATTGTCAACACCAGCAGGGCCAACATCGGAGCCAGCTCATACCAATGAATATCCTTACAATTGGCCAGGCCGGCCGGCAGCGCGCCAAAGGCCACCCGCTGAAAGGCCCAAAGATAATAGCCCACAGCCAGCACCGCGCCCAAAGCCACCAGCAGCACCAGCAGACCAAAGGCGTGATAAACGCCAAGCATAACGGAAAATTCCGCAAAGAAGCCCATAAAACCGGGTATACCCATTGAAGCAAAAAATGCTAAAACCAACATTGTCATCGCCGCTGGCATTTTGCCGTACAACCCGCCCAAACGGCTAATCAGACGAGTGCCGGCGTGGTGTTGGATAACGCCGCAGCCCATAAACAGCATCGCAGAAATCAAGCCATGCGCCACCATCTGGAAAACCGCACCCATCACCGCGTGTTCCTCAAAGCTGGCAATACCAATCAGCACAAAGCCCATATGGCTGATTGAGGAATAGGCAATCAGTTTTTTCAAATCGTCCTGCGTAAAAGCCGCAAAGGAGCCGTAAACAATGCTGAGCAGGGCCAGCAGCACCACCAGCCAGGTATATTGCTGCGCAGCCTGCGGATTAATCAAATAAGCCACCCTAATCAAGCCGTAGCCGCCCATTTTCAGCAGCACGCCGGCCAGTAGCACCGAGGCGGCCGTCGGCGCTTCCACGTGGGCATCCGGCAGCCAGGTATGCACCGGCACCACCGGCAGCTTGACGCAAAAGGCAAACAGCAAAGCCGGGAAAACCAACAGCTGAAAGCTCAAATCAAAGCCAACTGAGGTAATTTCCGGAATCGAAAATGTGTAATAACCCAGAACGGACGCCGCTTTAAAATACATCGCGCCAATGGCCAGCACCATAACCAAGGAGGCCACATGCGTATAAATCAGGAATTTCATCGAGGCATAGCTGCGGCGCTCGCCGCCCCAAATACCAATTAGGAAGAACATCGGAATAAGCACGATTTCCCAGAAGATATAGAAGAGGAAAAAGTCCAACGCCGAAAAAACGCCCAACACGCCGGTTTCCAGCAGCAACAGCAAGCCGTAGTAAAACGGCGCGCGTTCCGTTACGTCCCAGGAATAAACCACCACTAAAAAGCACAGCAGCGTCGTCAGCATAAACAGAGGCAGCGAAAGGCTATCCAAGCCCACCGTGAACGATACACCAAAAGCCGGGAACCACTCGGAGCTCTGCCAGAACTGATAATCACTCGCCGTCAGGTCATAGCCGGCCAACAGCACCAGACTGCCCAGCAAAACCGCGCCGCTGCACAGCAAAGCCACATATTTAGCCAGCTGCGGCTGTTTGTTCAAAAACAACATCAGCAAGGCGCCAAGCAAAGGTAAAACAAGCAAAATCGTGATAATACTCAATTAAAATACACCTCTCCTTCGCCCGATTTACCAAGGCAACCAAGGCGACATATAACTAGCCGCGCCGGTGCAAATTTCCGTCAACCAGTTGGGCAGCAGGCCCAAGCCCAGCAGCAAAGCCACCGCCAACCAAATCGCCAGCATATAGGACTTGCCGCCGCCATTTTCCGGCAAAAGCCCCTGCTCCGCCGGGCGCATATACATTTCCCGGATTACCGCCGCATAATAGACCAAGGACAGCGCGCTGTTCAGCACCAAAATCAAAGCCAGCACTGTATACCAGCCGCCCAAGCCCACGGCGGAAACCACCATCAGCATTTTGCCCCAAAAACCCAGCAGCGGCGGCACACCGCCAAAGGAAAGCAGCAGCAACATCAGGGCCGCGGCCAAGGCCGGCATTTGTTTACCCAGCCCACGGAAATGCCGTAGGCTGGTGCCACCCTTGCGCTCCCAAACCAACTGCAAAGCAAAGAAGCAGGCAATCGCCATCAGAGCGTGCGCCAGAATATGCACGAATGAACCCACCACGCCGGAGCCGCCAACCACAAAACCAACGCCAATATTGCCGGCATGCGCCACGCTGGAATAAGCAATCATACGCTTAACGTCCTGCTGCTTCAACGCCAGCACGTTGCCCACCGTCATCGTAACCACGCAGAGCAGGCCCAAAAGCAGACTGGTTAAAGGCGAAAGCACCGCGGCGTAAACTACAATAATTTTCAAAGCCACCACAAATGCGCCTTTTTGCGTCACACCGGACAAAAAGCCCGTGGTTGGCGAGGACGAACCGCTGTAGGTATCCGCCGCCCACCAGTGGAAAGGTACCAAAGCCATTTTGTAGCCAAAACCGGCCAAAAGCAGCACCAGCGCCAGCACCAGAACCGGGTGGATACCCAGCATAAACATAACTTCCCCGCAATCCAGCAAATTAAGCGTGCCGGTAAAGCCATATAATAAGGAAAGACCATACAAAATTAGGGCCGAGGCAAAAGCGCCGCTCAGGAAATATTTCAGCGCGGCCTCCCCGCCGTGCGGATTATCCAGCTCCGCCATTGGCAGCACATAGGTGGCAATGCTCACCAGCTCAAAGGCCACCAGCATTGTAATAAAATCCGTGGCGCTGGGAATTATCAGCAAACCCAACATTGCCGTAAGCAGCAAGGCGTAATATTCCTTAGCGCGATAAACCTTATCCGTAAAATCGTGAGAGCCAAGAACATTCAGCAAAGCCAGACCCAACAGCAGCACCTTGATAAACACCGTAAAATTGTCAATCGAATACGCGCCGTCCATTATCACCACATTGGTGTTCCACAAGGACAGGCACATCAGCAAATCCACAGCCAAGCCACCGGCCGCAAACAGCCAAGCCATTTTATGCGCCCGGCGCGGCAGCAGCATAACGAAAATCGCCATCAGCAGCAACAGAAGCTCCGGCAGCAGCAAAATCAACTGTTCGAGAGTCAGTGAATTCATTTAGCTCACACCTCCCAGCAAGTCGATAATATAGCCCGTGCTTTGGGCAATCATATCCGTAACCGGCGCCGGGCAAACACCCAGTAGCAGCACCAGCAAGCCCAGCACCAGCAAGGGCACCGTTTGAAACCATTGCAAATCATGCGGCTTTTTCTCTATTAAATCAGTGGAGGGCTGGCCGAAATAGGCCCGCTCCAAAGCCCATAGATAATAGGCCGCCGTCACAATCATTGAAAGCATAGCAATCACCGTGAGTAGCTTGTTGACGCTGAACGCCCCCAGGAAAACCTGCAACTCCGGAATAAAGCCCAACAGTCCCGGCAAGCCCACGGAAGCAAAAAAGGCAAAAACCGTCAGGGCGGAAAGCCGGGGCAAAACCGAAGCCACGCCACCCAAATCGCCAATCCGTCGCGTGCCCACGCTGTGTTGCAAAATGCCGCACACCATAAAGAGCATAGCAGAAATTAATCCGTGCGCAAACATTTGTAACACTGCGCCGTTAAAGGCTCTCTCCTGCAACATCGCCAAACCAAACAGTAGCAAGCCCATGTGGCTGACGGAGGAATAGGCAATCATCTTCTTCAAATCGTCCTGGGCCAAGGCCAACACCGCCCCATAGAGCATGCTGATAATACCCAGAATAGCCATTGGCAGCGCATAATGCACAGCCGCCTCCGGCAACAGAGCAAAGGCAATGCGCACCAGGCCATAGCCGCCCATTTTCAGCATAACCGCAGCTAGGAACACCGAACCGCCGGTGGGCGCTTCCACGTGCGCGTCCGGCAGCCAAGTGTGGAAAGGCACCGTGGGAATTTTGACAGCAAAGCCGAAGAACAAAGCCGGGAAAATTAAATATTGCAAATTCAAAGGCAGTTTCACATATTCGCTGATAGTCAGAATGTTAAAGCTCATCTGGCCCAGCTGGCTGGCCGCGCTGAACACAATGGCGAAAATACCAACCAGCATTATTAGCGAAGCCACGTGGGTGTAAATGAAAAATTTAATGGCTGCGTAACGCCGGCGCGGGCCGCCCCACCCCAATATCAGAAAATACATCGGTATCAGAACCAATTCCCAGAACAGATAGAACAGGAAGAAATCCAGGGCCGCAAAAACACCGAACAGGCCGCATTCCAAAAGCAGCAGCAGGGTGAAATAAGTGCGCAAATCCTTGTGCTCATCAAAGGAGAGCAACACCACCAACGGCGTGAGCAAGCTGGTTAAGAAAATCAGCGGCATACTCAGGCCGTCCAAACCAACCGTGTAGGTTATCCCCAGCGAGCTAATCCAATCCTGCAAAGTCAAAAACTGAAATTCGCCAGCCGGCAACAGAGAATCATATTTAACCAACATCAACAAGTTTACCAGCAAAGGCAGCAGAGAAACCAGCAAGGCCAGGGCTTTCACAAAGGCCGGCTTCTTGTTCAGCGTGCCGCCGATAAAAACCGCCGCAGCACCCAGCAGGGGCAAAAACAGCAGAACGTTCAGCAAATTTAATCCGTTCATAAGCAGTTCACCCCTCCAATCGCCACCAACACCAGCACAAACACACCGCCCAGCACCAACGCCAGGTAACCCTGCGCTCCACCGGAAGCGTAACGCCGCATATAACCGCCAAAACCGCCGACCACAAAGCAGAAGCCGCGAATCAAGCCGTCCACCACATTGTAATCAAACCAGCGGCAAAAGTCGGCCAACCAAATATTCACCTTAGCCAGCAAATTTACCAGGCCGTCAATCACGTATTTATCCAGCAAATCCGCCAGTTCCGCAAAGCGCACCGCGAACCAATAGGAAATCTTTTCATATAAACGGTCAATATAATAGCGGTTCAGCAGCAGCTTGTGCACCGGCCCACAGGCCCGCGCCACTTTTTCAGCCGAAAATACATTGAAGAAATAAACCGCCGCGGAAAGGCCAATGCCCAGTACCACCGCCACAATAGAAATAAGCATTGGCAGATGCGTGGAGGCCTCGTGCACGTGCCCAGTAAGTAGCACTGTAACCGGCTTTGTCAAAGCGCCGCTGCCTAAAGCAAAGAACGCCAACACCACTAAAGGAGCAATCATCGGCAGGCTGCTCTCGTGCCCGTGATAATCGCCGCGCTTCGGCCCGCAGAAAACCACAAAGAACAAACGGAACATATAAAAGGCCGTCAAAAAGCTGGTTAAAGCCAGCAACCAGAACACAGGCGGCGCCGCCTCGTAGGCAGCCAGCAAAATTTCATCTTTGCTCCAAAAACCGGCAAACGGCGGCAGCCCGGCAATGGAAACCGTGGCGCAAAGGATAGTTAAACCGGTCACCTTTTGGTATTTCAGCAAACCGCCCATTTCGTAAATATCGTTGGTGCCGGTGCCGTGAATGGCCGAGCCGGCGCCCATAAACAGCAACGCCTTGAAAAAAGCATGGTTAATCAGGTGCAGAACCGCCGCCACATAGTTAAGCGAACCGAGCGCCACCACCATAAAGCCCAACTGGCTGAGGGTTGAAAAAGCCAAAATCCTCTTGAAGTCCCGGTTCACCACCGCCATCAAAGCAGTGCCCAAGGCGGTAATAGTACCAATCACCAGCATAAAATCCGTAGTTTTGGGCGTTAAAGCGAACAGGGGGAACAGTCGCGCGCAGAGGTAAATGCCGGCCTTAACCATCGTGGCCGCGTGAATCAACGCAGAAACCGGCGTGGGACCCTCCATCGCGTCCGGCAGCCAAACGTGCAGCGGAAACTGGGCTGATTTGCCGATAACGCCACCAAAAATGCACAAGGTGGCAACCGTCAGCCAGAGCGGATCGTAACTGCCGGTCGCAGCCTGGCTCAACATCACGCTGTATTCCACGCTGCCGAACATATCAAACAGCAGGATAATGCCAACCAGCATCACCACATCGCCAACGCGCGTCACCAAAAAGGCTTTTTTAGCCGCGGCCGCCGCGCTGGGCTTAAAGAACCAGAAGCCAATCAGCAGATAGGAGCACAAGCCCATAATCTCCCAAAAGATGAAAGCCTGCAACAGGTTGTTGGCCAAAACCACTGAAAGCATGGAAAAGACGAACAGCTGCACCTCAGCAAAAAAGCGCAGCAAGCCGCTTTCATGCTCCATATAACCGTAGGCATAAAGCAAAATCAAAGTTGCCAAAAACGATACCAACAGCAGCAACAGTAATGACAGCTTATCCAGCAAAAAGCCAAATTGCAGGTCACCAAACCAGGTAAAGGAAAGGCTTGCCACCTCGCCGCCAAACACGGCTGGCGCACAGGCCGCTGCCAGGACAAACGAAGCCACCGTGCCGCACATGCCCAGCCAGGCTGATTTTAAGCCCAGCTGTTTGCCAAAGGCCAGCGTTAGCAGCAGCGTTGCCAAAACCGGTAATGGTATTAACCAAAAATAAACCAGCATATTTTTTCTCCCAATTTCTTTTTCAATATTCTACTATATATCGGTCGAGGCCGCCGGCTCCACTTCGCCGGAAAGCTCCTCCACCACTTGCCAATCGTCATTCTTTTGCATAGCCTCCAACATCTGAGCATAGGTTTTGCCCTCCCAGGGCTCAATGTTCACGTTGTAGCTAAGCACGGTGTCCTCCAAGCTGAGCTGGCCAAACTCCCCCAGCTCCTTTTCCCGAATTAGATAAGCCGTGGCCGCGTGGTCCTGCGTATCAAAGGTTTGGGAAAAGCGCATAGAAACCAGCTTGCCCTGTTCCCAGGTCATCGTGCTGGTGACATAAGTCATCCCATTTTCCTGGTTCAGATATTGCTCCACCACCAGCACTGCGTCCTTGCCGGGCTCCGGTTCCGTGCAAGCCGCAAGCAGACCCGGCAGCAAGGTAAGCAACAGCATAGCTTTGGCCAGTTTCTTCATATTATAATACCACAATCTCATAAACAGAGTACCTCAACCAACCAATCAACCACGCAAAGAATGGAATTGCTCCACATCAATCGTGCCGTTGCGACGATACAGATACAAACCAATCGCCAAGCCAACCGCCGCCTCGGCCGCAGCCAAAGCCAGCACAAACACGGCCATCACACTGCCGGAGGCATTGCCTAAATATTGCCCAAAGGCCAAAAAGTTAATATTTGCCGCATTCAACATCAATTCAATAGAGATAATCAAGGCAATCAGATTGCGACGCGTCATCACGCCCAGCAAACCAATTGTAAACAAAGCCTCAGCCAGCAGCAGATAATGCGTTAGGCTCAGATGAAAGACGAAATAAACGCCCTCGCTCAGCATTGCGCCAAAATCCAGACTGCTCAGCCAATCGCCAATGGCCGCTAAACAGGGCAACAGGACATTGTTGATAATCCTTTCAATCGTTTCCAACATCAGGCCACCCTCCCCTGCTCGCCTTTTTCAAGCTTTTCCGGCTCAGTGGCCGTCATAATCGCCGCCACTAAAGCAGCCAGCAGCAACATCGCCATTGCCTCAAAAGCGATCACATATTGATTAAGCAAGCCGTTAGTTAGCTCCGTATAGGGCAGCGGGGTAATTTCCGCAGTTTCACCCATCAGAGGCCAGCCGGTGAAATGCGTGTAAAGAATAGTGCCCACCAAACAGCCGCCCACCAAAACAGCCGCAAAGGTGCTGCGCACCCACTTGTGACGCCATTTGTTGGTGTGCGCCATATCACCGGCACGGCGATTGATTAAAAACAGCGCCAACACAATCAAAATGGCTACCGAGCCTGCATAAACAATCACCTGAACGCCGCCCAGATAATCCGCCTGCAAGCTGAAATAAACCCCGGCTACGCAGAGCAAGGCGGCAATGAACGACAAAAAAGCGTGAATCATATTGCGAAAAACCAACGTCCCCAAAGCAAACAGCAGCAGCAAGCCGCCCAAAGCCCAAAAGGTTAAGGTTTGTAAAATCGGCATTAGGCTTCCCCTCCTTTGGCCTGGCTTTCAGCAGAGGTGCTTGCTGGCGCAACCGGTTTGGGCGCAGGCTTTGGCAACGGCGGCTTGGCGCCATATTTGGAAAGCGGCTGTTCCATATTGTTGTCCGCTAGCAAATCCTGCGGCACATCGGCCGAGGCGTAAACAGCAGTTTCAAACTCCTGCGTCAGGTGCAGGCAACCCTTAGGACAAGCCTCTACGCACAAGCCGCAAAACAGGCAATATTGCCTTTCCATCACAAATTCCGTACAGATTTTTTTATTATTCTCATCTTTTTCAAACTTCTGCCGGATAACCTTGTTCGGGCAGGACATCGCACAAAGGCCACAGCTAATGCAGGCCTCCTTATCCAGTGCAAACGTGCCGCCCCGCCAACGTTCAGGCAGCTGAGGCTTTTCCTCCGGGTACTTTTCCGTCAGGCGCGGGCTCACAGCCTCCTTGGCCGTAACCCCCAGGCCTTTAAGAATACCCTTTCCAAACATATCGCCACTTCCTTTATCATAAACAGCTAATAATGAAAACCCAATTCAATCCGGCCTTTAAGCCAAAAGATACAGCACCACGCCGGTTGCCAGCATATTAAGCAGAGTCAGCGGCACCAGCAGCTTCCAGCAGAAGCGCAACACATAGTCGGCCCGAACGCGCGGCAAAGTCCAACGCACCCAGATAAAGATTGACATAATCACAAACGTTTTCAGGATAAACCACAGCCAACCCGGCAAAAACGGCCCGCTAAAGCCGCCCAAAAACAGCGTGGTTGCCAAACCAGCTGCCACAAACATATTACAATATTCAGCCAAATAAAACAGGGCGTAGCGCATACCGGAATATTCCGTGAAAACGCCGGCGGTCAGCTCGCTTTCGCCCTCCGGCAGGTCAAACGGGGCGCGGTTACACTCCGCCACAGCCGAAATTATATAGATGACAAAAGCCAGCGGCTGTACGCAAATCAGCCACAAATGCTGCTGCTGAAAATGCACAATTTCCGTCAAATTAAAGGTTCCGGCCACCATAATTACGCTCAAAATGGCAAAGGCCTGCGGCACCTCATAGCTGATAGCCTGGTTGACGACACGCATGCCGCCCACCAGAGAATACTTGTTGTTGGAGGCATAACCGGCCAGCAGCACCGGCAGAGAGGCTAGCGTGGTAACAGCAATCACATAAACCACGCCCAGTCGCAAATCTAACGCCGCCATTCCCTCGCCAAAAGGGATAGCCGCCAGGGCCAACATCGGCGGCACAAAAGCCAGCAAAGCAGCCAGCAAATGCACCGGCTTATCCGCCTTA
>JAETTP010000055.1 GCA_021769035.1 Bacillota bacterium
GCAATAATCAACCGATAGATAATTGAGCCAATTAAGGTACCAAACAGACAGCGACCAATACTGCCCCGACCGATGATTGCCTCGCCCATAATCAAAGAGGCCAAGCCGATTACCACCATACCGGTGCCGGTGGTGATTTCCGAAAACAGCTGGTATTGGGCCAGCATTGCGCCGGAAAGCGCCACCATTGCATTGGCAACGCAAAGACCAATGGAAATTGTCAGGCTGGGATTGATAGAGGAGGAGCGCACCAAATCAGGATTGTCGCCGGTTGCCCGAATCGCCAGGCCGGTGCTGCTTTGCAGGAATACATATAACAAAGCAATAACTATGGCAATGATAATAGCGCTTACAATCAGCTTGTTGTAGCCGGCCGGTAAATATGGCGCGGCCAGAGTGAAAATAGTTTCACATTTCAGTAATGGCAAATTGGCCCGATTACCCATAATCATCAAATTGATAGAGTAGAGCGCAGTCATTGTTATAATACCCGCTAAAATTGGCTGCACCTTTAATTTGGTTTGCAGCAAGGCCGTCACCAAACCAGCCGCCGCGCCGGAAATCAGCGCAAGACCAAGGCCTAAAAATGGGTGACCGGCCAGGGTGGCCACCGCGCTGGTGGCGCAGCCCAGGGTGAAACCGCCGTCAACCGTCAAATCAGCAATGTTCAAAATACGAAAAGATAGAAACAGGCCAAGGGCAACCAAGCTGTAAATCAAGCCTTGTTCCAACGTGCCCTGCAAAAGTGTTATGCTCATTGTTCAGTTTCCTTAATTTTTATTCTGTATATTTGCTAACGTCCACGCCGATAGTGGCAGCCGTTTCCGGGTTGACAATTACTGAATATTCGGTCATAACTTCAACCGGGTTGTCGGCAATCGCTTCGCCCTCAATCAGGATACGGATCAACATATCCGCGGTTTGTTTGCCCAGCTGCTTGTAATTAATGCCGGCTGTGGCTAAACCACCGTCATAAACCATTGAGTCCGCAGCAACATAAACCGGGATTTTATTTTCATTGGCAATTTCCGCCACATTGCTCATTGCCGAAGCCACCGTGTTGTCAATCGGCAGGAAGAAAGCGTCTACCTTGCCAACCAGAGATTGAACCGCCGTGGTAACTTCACCAATATTTGTCACATAAGCTTCCTCAAAGGGAATATTTTTAGCGGTCAGATAGGCCTTTGCCTGATTGATAACGGAAACGGAATTAACCTCGCCCATATTATATACAAAACCGTAGGATTTAACGTCTGGCGTCAGTTCCTCCGCCAAGGTGAAAATAGCGCTGACGTCAATATAATCGGAAACACCGGTTACATTACCATCTGGGTGTTCCAAATCGCTAACCAGCTCAGCCGCCACAGGGTCGGTTACAGCCGAAAAGATAATCGGGATTTCCGAGGTGGCAGAAGCCGCGCTCTGCGCTGCGGAAGTGGCAATGGTGATAATTGCATCGTCCCCATCGGCAACAAATTTCTGCACAATAGTATTCATCGTGCTGCCATCATTTTGCCCGTTGGCATAATCAATATGAATCGTGTCCGCGTAGCCCTGAGCGGCCAGCTCATCAATAATCGCACCGCGAATTTCGTCCAGCGAGGGGTGTTCAACCAGCTGCAACAAGCCAACTGTGTAGGAGGCGGAGGGAGTACCGTTTCCGTTTCCATTTTCATTTCCGCAAGCTGCAAAAGCGAAAAGCAACGTAAACGCCGTCAGTAAGGATAATAATTTTTTCATTTTTTTTACCTCATTTCATTTTTTTATTCAGATAATATAAAAGACCCATCCTTAAAGTTAATTTAAGGACAGGTCGTTACCTGCGGTGCCACCTTAATTGTCAAGCCTGGGCCAAAGCCTCGCTTAACCAGCTCAATCAGAGTTCCAACAAACTCCTTGCTCTGTAACGGGAGCGCCCGTACTAAACTACTAGGAAAACCCCAAGGCTTCTGTTCATCAGTCCCTCCGCGGTCCATTTGTCTAATCCGCTTTCTGCCATCTCTCAGCAACGACGGCTCTCTGTGAGTGCGCTATTAGTTTTATCTCCGCATCATCAGTTTATAAACTATATTAAAGCACAATTTAGACGATTTGTCAAGAGTTTTTTTTATTTAAGTTGGTTTGATATAAAGGTTTTATTTTTAGACGATAAATATATAACATACCAATAGCGCTAAGCAGCATAGAAATTATTTCCGCAATAGGAAAAGCATACCAAACAGCGTTTAACAGGCCGGTTTGAGCCAGCAAAAAAGCGCAGGGCAGCAGAACCACCAGCTGCCGGCAAACGGCAATCAGCATACTGAGCAGACCGTTTTCCAAGGCTTGAAACACGGAACCGGCAACAATGCAAAAGCCTGCCAACAAAAAACTAAGCGATATGGTTTTCAAAGCCGGTATGCCAATTTGCAGAACCTCGTCGGTGGCGTGAAATATCAGCAGCAGTTCTTTGGGAAAAATATGGAAGATAGCCACGCCGATAAGCATTATAGAAACCGCATAGGTAACGCTGAGTTTGATTGTTTTAAGCATTCTTTCCGGTTTACGGGCGCCGTAGTTGTAAGCGATAATTGGCACCATACCATTATTTAAGCCAAAGATTGGCATAAAGACAAAGCTTTGCAGCTTAAAGTAAATGCCCAAAACAGTGGCCGCAGCGTCGGTGAAAGTCATCAAAATTTTATTAAAACCATAAACCATCACGGAAGTGATAGACATCATAATAATTGAGGGTAGGGCAACCGCATAAATTCTTCTGATTATATTCAAATTAGGCCGGAAGCCGCACAAGGCCTCAAATTGAATTTCCTTATTAATTTTTAGATTGAAATATAGAGCCAACAGCATAGCGCAAAGCTGAGCCGTCACGGTGGCAATGGCTGCGCCTTTCATGCCAAGCTCCGGCGCAGGGCCCAACCCGAAAATCAGGATAGGGTCTAATATTATGTTTAAAACAGCGCCGGTGCTTTGGGTTATCATACTGTAAAGCGTTTTGCCGGTGGAAACCAGCAAGCGTTCAAAGATAATCTGGCCAAACACAGGCACGCAAAAAAACATGCAAATGAATAAATAATCGCAGCCATAATTGATGATTGGCTCAATATCAGTTTGGGTGGTGAAAAAAAACCGTGTGGCAATCAGAGCCACCAGCATACAGCAAAGGGCGCTGAGCAAAGCCAGGAACAAACCGTTACCCGCCGTTTGGTTGACCATTTTTTGATTTTTCTCACCCAGGCTTTTGGAGAGCAGAGCATTAACGCCAACGCCAGTGCCAATGCCGATTGACATCATTAAATTTTGCATAGGAAAGGCCAGGCTGATAGCCGTCATCGCGTCTTGATTAATATGTGATACCCAAATGCTGTCAATTATATTGTAAAGGGCCTGCACCAGCATGGAAATAATCATCGGAATTGCCATATTAAGCAGCAATTTATTTACCGGCATTGTGCCCATTTTGTTGTCATTCTTTTCCGGTTTACGAGCTGGCTGCTCAATCTGGTTTTCCGGCAAAGTGTTTTTATTTAACATTTGTTGTCAAAACCTCTTTAATTCCTGAATTTGTTAGGATTGGGCCAAAAAGCTTTCCACATATTGTTTAATCAACAGGGCACAGCTTTCAATACCAATAGTGCTGTTAAGAACAAGGTGATAATTTTGTCGGTTTCCCCATTTTTCCAGCGTAAAATAATTATAATGCGCCGCTCTTTCTTTATCTATCTTAGCGGCGTAGGCAGCTGGGGATCCACATTCCTCCTGATAATCCTGCTGAATACGCTGGATTTTTTCAGCCTCGGAAGCCTGGATAAACACCCGGACGCAGTTTGGATTATCCGCCAAAACGTGGTCGGCACAGCGGCCGACGATAACGCAGGAGCTTTTTTCGGCAACGTCACGGATTACCTGACATTGCGCCTGAAAAATTTGCTCCGAAAGCGGCAAGCTCTTATTGCTTACATATATATTATGCACGAAGCTAAGCGGCTTTTTCCTTTGGTCGTGCTGACGCATAAAATCCTCGCTTAGACCACTTTCCTCAGCGGCTAGAGAAATAATTTCCTTATCGTAAAAAGGCACGTCAAGCAGCTCTGCCAGCCTTTGGCCGATAAGCCGACCGCCGGAGCCGTATTCACGTGCAATAGTAACCACAAATTTTTTATCAGACATTCTTGTAACCTCCTAACAAATTCACAAAGTTAGATAATAATTTATTATAATATGTTTTCTTAGTATAAATCAAGACTTTTTAGCAATTTTTTTCTGTTAAGGCTTGACTATTACTATGGAATATAGTAATATTTAACATAGTAATGATCACAGGGAGGTAAATGAAATGTCTGGCGTGGATTTGGTAATATTGGGTATGCTGTTGGAGAAGCCGCAAAGCGCCTATGAGCTGCAAAAGGACGTTGCTTATCATCATTATGATAAATGGAGCAAAATTGGTCTGCCAACAATTTATCAAAATGTGCACCGTTTGGAGGCCGCCGGTTATCTGCAAGGTGAAGTGCAAACGGGTGAAAAAAGAGCTAACCGGACGGTTTACAGCATCACAGAAGCCGGCAAGGCTCATTTTGTTCAACTGATGAGAGAAAATGTCGATAGAGAAGTTCAATTTCTTTTTGATTTCAATATTGTTATAACTAATTTGAATAAAATTCCTCACGTTGAAGCGAAAACCTTGCTGCAAAAGCTGCATGATAACATCCGCAAGGCAGCTGCTCAAAACGCTGCTTTGGCCGCTAAATATGCTGATATTCCATTTGTCGGCCAGGCTATCTTTCAACAGCAACAACGGCTATATCAAGCCTTGTTGGATTGGCTTACCGGCTTCAGGGCTGAGTTTAACAAGGAGGCTTAAAATGCTGATGCAAAGCTGCTTAACAGTCTTATTTGAAGAACCGTTTTGGGTTGGCCTATATGAACGCCGCTGCAATGGCTGTTATGAAATTTGTAAGATAACATTTGGCACTGAGCCCAAGGAAAGCGAAATTTATAATTTTCTGCTGGAAAATTGGCCCAGGTTGCATTTTGCCCAAACGCAGGAATCAAACGCCGTCATATCCAAGCTGCAAAATCCAAAGCGTATGCAGCGTGAAATCAGCAAGCAGCTGCAAGCTAAAAGCATTTCTACCAAGGCCCAGCAAGCTTTGCAGCAGAACGCGAGCAAAATAAAATTGTTCGTAAAGCCGTCAACCGCCAAGCTAAGGAAGCTGAACAGGAACGCCGGTTTATGTTGCGCCAAGCCAAGAAAAAAGCCAAGCATCGGGGTAAATAACAGCCCACACATATAACGCCGCAAAATGAATATTTTGCGGCGTTATTGACATTTTGACGAGAGAGCGTTATAATATATGATATAAAGAATACGATTTGGAGGTTTTTAACGATGACTAATTATCACAAGCAGCCTGTGGAAGCGCCGCCGGTTGTGCAGGATTTTTTGAGTTATTTAGTTGGTATTAAAAATAAATCTCGCAATACCACTTATGAATATTCGGTTGACCTGCGCGGTTTTTTTATTTACTATTTAAACAGTAAAGATAATAAGAAATCGGAAACCAACGCTTTCACAGAGGCTGAACTTGCGGCTTACCAACAGCTAAACATTAATGACGTGCGCGATATTGACCGCATTGATATTGCTGATTATCTTTATTTTTTAAGCAACAAAGGCCTGGCTCCGGCCACCAGAGCCCGCAAGCTAGCCGCGGTGCGCGCTTATTTTGATTATATGTGCTACAAAACCTACCGTTTGGAGGATAATCCCTGTGAAATGGTAGAATCGCCGGTTTTCAAGCGTAAATTGCCGGTTTTTTTGACTGAAACCGAATGCGTTGAGCTGCTGGCAACAATTAACCAGGCCTCTAATAAAAACGCTGAGCGGGATTATTTCATTGTAGCTTTGTTTATGTGCTGCGGTCTGCGTATTGACGAACTGGTTGGCATAAATCTCGACGATATTCGCAAAAATATAGAAAACGGCCAGGAAAACCTGATTTTGGTTGTAACCGGCAAAGGCAACAAGCAGCGCACGGTTTATTTGCCGGAAATTTGCGTGCGGGCTTATCACAACTATCTGGAGAATCGTTTGCAGCCCAAGGACGAACGAGAAAAAGCCCTGTTTATCAGCCAAAAGGGCCAGCGTTTATCGCACCGGGCTATTGAACGAATGGTAAAAAAATATTTCAGCGCGGCTAATTTGGATGCCAGCCGCCTAACGCCGCACAAGCTGCGGCACACGGCAGCCACCAATATGCTTAATGCCAATGTGGATATTCGCGTTATTCAGCAGGCTTTGGGGCATGAAAGCCTGCAAACCACGCAAATTTACACCCATGTTTCCAACGCCAGCTTGAAAGATGCTTTTTTAAACAGCTCCTTGGCTCAGATTATGAGTGAAGAATCGGAGCAAAATAATAAGTGAAAATTTAACATATAGTATATAATTCTTTGTTAAAATAAGGCTATTAAGTGTATAGTTTGTTTATTGAATTGGGAAATGAGGTCTTATGGATTATCAAAGTAAATCGACATCAACAAGAAAAAATACTTTACTGAATGTTGCAGTGGTTGTAACTCTGATTATTATTCTTCTGCTTTGCTTATATGGTTGGCAGTTGGGAATTTTCCGCGATTTGGACACCCTGCGCGCTTACATTGACAAAGCGGGCTTTTGGGCGCCTCTGGCTTTTATCCTGCTACATTTTTTGCAAATTATTATTCCGTTTATTCCAGGCGGCGTGGTGCAAACAGCAGGCGTAATTATCTTTGGGCCTTGGCGCGGTTTTTTCCTAAATTATCTCGGCATTGCTATTGGCTCCACAGTCAGCTTTGCCTTAGCCCGACATTACGGCCAGTCTTTTGTGCGCGATAAAGTGAGCCCGGAGGTTTGGCACAAATATTTCCGCTGGCTGGATAATGGCAAAACTTTCCCTCGCCTTTTTGGCATTGCTATTCTGCTGCCCTTTGCGCCGGACGACGCGCTTTGTATGCTGGCCGGCATTTCCAATATCAGTTGGGCTCAATTTTTATTCTGCGTTTTACTGTGTAAAATTCCTGTGCTGTTGATATACAGCTTTACAATGCTAGGTGCTAATCAGTTGTTATAATATAAAACAATCACCATCGTTTCGTCTGAAAATGATGGTGATTATTTTTTTACTGTAGTAAATCAGTTTTTTACACCTGACGAGATCCCGGTTTGTAGGCCACGCTGCCATCCTTGCACATTGGGCAGTCCTCCGGTTGATAAGTGGTTATATCCAAATTAACCAGTGATTTGAACGGAACGCCAAAATCTACCCGGCCGCCGCTACGGTTTACCAGCGAGGCCACGCCGACGACCTCTGCCCCAGCCTCTTTAACGCAAGCCATTAACTCCTTAACGGAGCCGCCGGTGGTCACCACATCTTCCAGCACCAAAACCTTGTCGGTTGGCTCCACCTTGAAGCCGCGACGGAAAGTCATAACCCCATTTTCTCGCTCGCCAAAAATATTTTTAATACCCAACGCCTTGGCCACCTCATAAGCTAAGATAATGCCGCCGGTTGCCGGGCCGGCCACCACGGTGGCGCCGGCATCCTTAAAGTAGCCGGCCAGCTGTTCACAAAGCGGCCCGGCCTCGTGCGGATACTGCAACAGCTGGGCGCACTGCAAATATTTGGCGGCATGCAAGCCGGAGGTTAAGCGAAAATGGCCCTCCAAAAGCACGCCAGTGCGGGCAAAAATTTCCAAAACCTGTTCCTGTGTATACATTGTGTTTCCTCCTTTGTTTTACGGCCTTAATTAGTAATATTATCTTAATTTTATCGTAAATAATAAAGGATTTCAATATGTTATGTTGAAATTATATAAAAAATTTATTTTTTATAAATTTTAAGGAGGGAAAGATCATGAAAAAGAGATTTTGGCAAGTTTTAGCAGTTTTAACGGCCCTTGTTATGCTCTGCTTTTGCGTTGCTTGCACTGCTCAACAAACCCAGTCGTTGACTGATTTGCTGCTGGAGGAAAACAGTCTGCCGCAGCTTGTCGCAGAGGGAGAGGTGCAAATTCGCATAGAAGATCCAGGAATGGAATACGATTTGCTGGAGGGCGGCCTGCCAGCTGACCTGTTTAAGGACGCTAAGATAAAATATCAGATTAACGCTGACAATGAAAATATGCTCTACAAAGTGGAACTGGACGCTGATTTCAGTTGTTATGACGATACCCAACATTGCACCCTCTATTTAACCCAAAATCACGTTTACCTGAACGCGCAGGATTTCCTTGATTTCTGCCAGCTTTTCTGCACACCTGAGGGGCTTTTCTGCACACCTGAGGAGTACGCCGAGGTTGTAGCCGCCATCGCCAAGGCAGACTGTGAATGGCTGGATTTTCCGCTTGAGGATGATGATGAGTTTGAGGCAATAACTGATCAGGATTTGCAGGATATTTTGGCTGAGTTGGAAAAAATGCGCAGCACCATTGGCAAGGCCTATGCCGATTTCAAATTTGCTGGCTTAAAAGTCAGCGGCAACAGCTTTAAGCTGGAGCTGGACAATGCCGGCCTGGCTAACCTGATTAACAGTTTCATCGATTATACTATTGATAATTTTGATAAAATTGCGCCAGCCTGCATTGCTTATGTAAACAGCAGCAGCCTGTTTGATGATTATGACCGGGAATCCTTTGTGGAAGATATTGAATCTCTGACTGAAGTTTTTGCCAAGGTTACACAGGCGGAACGCCAAGAATTGGCTGACACAATTAATAAAACCTTCACCACCGATTGCCCGATCGACTTTTCTTTCAAATATAATTACGCCAAAACGGCGACGGACACCTACACGCTAGAGGAAGTTGTCACCTTGGATTTTGACGAGGACTATTACGGCGAGGTCAGCACGGTATATATTTCTTTGAAAAACACCACCAAAGCTGCTAAGGATTTGCAAATTACCATACCAACCGAAAAAATAGCCACGCCGGAGGAGCTTGAGGACTATTGGGATTTATAATAAGTTAAGTAATTACAGCAGCGTTTTCAAAATTGAACGCTGCTGTAATATTCCTTTCAGTCAAAAAAAATCGGGGTTTATGTCCCGATTTTTTTTAATGCTGGTATTAATTAAATACAATCATATCAGGCAAATAAGAAATAGGCAAATCGTATATCAGATTGGAAGTTGCGGTTGTAAATTGAAACCGACATTGCCAATAAGGCCAGCCACCGTTAAAATCATATTCTTCTTCATAATTAATAATTTCCATACCATAATATTCTTGACAAAAACCTCGCCAATTTTCTCGAATATCATTATAGTTTACTTCACGAACCTCTACTTTGCTGGTTTCATAAACAAATCCGTAATTGGAGCTTTCCATAATATTATTCGTGTTTTCAGCAATAAATCTAACCATTTTGCCGCTGGCGTCATCAATCATAACCGAATAGCTATCAGCTGGCAGATTGTTGCTAAAATCTAACCACCAAATTAGCGCAGAAACATCGCTGTTATCATTTTGGACAAATAAACCAAGATTAATATCCACATCCGCTTCAATAGACAACGGGCACGGCCTAACTGTGTCAGAAATTCTTTGCAAGGCTTGCTTAGCAGCTTGCAAGGCTTCTGCGGAGCTTAAATTGGTCGGGCCGTCGTAGGTAAACATCGTATATTCATTAGCCACAAGCTGCAAAACCTCATTCAAGCTTTGCCCTTGCTGCAATGTCAGGTTGACTGTTGCCAGTTGGCGTGTTTCCGTGTGCTTTTCGGTTAAGGAATCCTGCAATGATGATACTGTGTACGGCAAAGCTGCTCCGCCGGCTATTAACAGCAAGGTTAAGATGGGTAATCCCCAGCGTTTTAAATAGGCAATCATGCTCTGCCTCCTCTCAGCTCCGCTATCACATAAGCGCCACGCTCTGGCTGATTGCCAAATTGCAGGCTGCCGTTGTGCAGCTTCACAATTTCCTGACACAAAGCCAATCCCAAACCGAAACCGCCCTGCTCGCGAGAGCGCGCCTTGTCGGCCCGATAAAAAGCCTCGGTAAGATGAAGCAATGCCTCCTCCGGAATACCGCGCCCATTATCCAAAACGTAGATACGGCAACCGTCCGCCAACATTTCCAGCTTAAAATGGATATGGCCGCCGTTTTCCATCGCCTTTTGCGCATTATCCGCCAGATTAAGCAGCATAGACCAAACCAAATCGGGCTCCAGATTGCACCTGCCATTTTGACACTCACAAGAAACCGAAATCTGTTTAATGGCGCAAAGCGGCCGCAAACGTTCCACCAGCCCCTCTATCAAATCCGCCGGCCGCAGCGGAACCAACGGTAAATCCTTATGCTTCAGCACCAGCAGCTGCAAAAGCTTACGGGATAGCTTTTCCAACCGTTTGCCTTCTGCGTAAATGTAGTAAGCTGCCTCGTTCTGCTCGGTTTGGGTCAGCAAACCGTTATGCAGCAATTCGGCATAGCCGATTAACGAAGTCATCGGCGTTTTCATTTCATGGGCAAAGCTGCCCACAAATTGCTCCTGCCTTTCCAGGGCGTCGTTTAATTCCGAAATCTTTTCTTCCAGTTGGCCGGCCATCGCGTTGAAGTCTGCTCCAACCATGCCCACCTCGTCCTCAGAGCGCACCGAAACCCGGCTGGCAAGTTGGCCGGAGGCAATGGCCCGTGAGGCGCAAGAAAGCTCCTGTAAGGGCGCCGTCAGCAATTTGGCAACTGTATAGGATAAAACGGCGCAAAGCAGCAGCATAACACAGAACACCTGCAAGTAAGTGTGCTGCTGAATTTGCCGCATTGCATACAAAGCCGAAATATCGTGAGCTGTGCTCAGATATAATATTTCATCATCACCGGCCGCCACCGCCCCGGTTAAAATTAAAAAAGCGTTTTTGCCGTTGTCAGCTGTCGTAAAAAATTGGCATTCTCCTGGGGTGGGTAAATCAGGCCGGGCCATAAAGTAGACGGAAAGCATTGGGTCGGTTTCATATAAAACAGCTGTATCAGTTCGCAGCTGCAAAGCCGCCCAGGCAGAACGCTTTTGCTCGCAAAGCTGCTCCATTGTTTCCTTGATGGCTTCATAGTCCAAGTAAGGGTCCAAGCCATTAACAATTTGCAGAGTACTCCAAACCATTTGATACACGCCAAAGGCTGCGTCCTGCTCCCGCTTGAGGGAATCGGCAAAGGATTCGGAAATCAGCAGGCTGCCGCCGATAGCAAACAGCACCGAAACCAAAGCCAGCATACAGAAAGTGATTTTAAAGCGAAACTTCATATTCCACCTCAGGCTTAAACCTCCAGCCGATAACCCACCTTGTTCACAGCCTTTAGGATATTTTCCCAGCCTACCTTTTTACGCATTCGCTGCACGTGCAAATCCACTACCTTACTGCCAAAGGGATATTCCCCACCCCACACTCGCTCGTAAATAGTTTCCCGATACATTGCCCGCCGCGGATTGCGAGCAAAAAGCAGCAACATTTCATATTCCGTTTTAGTCAGATTAATTTCCTGCTCATCACGCCAAACCTGCATAGAGCAAGTGTCAATCTTCAATCCACCTATGTTCAATATCATATCACACTTTTGATAACGCCGCAGCACCACGTCAATTCTGGCTAACAGCTCAATAATCTCGAAAGGCTTCACAATATAATCTTCTGCGCCCAGGCGCAGACCTTTAACCTTATCCAAAACCGAATCCTTAGCGGTGATAAAGATAACCGGCACTTCCAGCGGCCGAATATATTCAAGCAATTCAAAACCGTCCACGTGCGGCAGCATAACGTCAAGCAAAATCAAATCATACAAGTTTTTCTCCAGCAAATCAACGGCGGCCAAGCCGTCAAAAGCACAGGTGCAGGCGTAGCCCTCTTTGGTTAAGCTTAACCTGATTAAATTGGCTATCGGCTTTTCATCTTCCACAATTAAAACCCTAACCACAAAAACATCTCCTTTCCATACTCGCCTTTGCTCACATTATACCATAGGGACAAGGTTATTTTACCTTATCACAACAGATTGCACTATGGTATTTGTTCGCAATGGGCTCTGCCGGCGCCCTTTGGGCTTGGCACT
>JAETTP010000112.1 GCA_021769035.1 Bacillota bacterium
GAAAAGGACGATTACAAGTCGGCGCTGGATATGCTGTTTGAGGCTATGGAGCGCAACCGTCCGGAGAGTGTGGCGGTAAGGCAGTATAAGGTATTTAAGCTGGCCGCCGGCAAAACAGCCAAGTCGATTTTAGTGTCGGCAGCAGTACGATTGGCGCCTTTTAATCTGCCCCAGCTAAAGGCAATCACCGACCACGACGATATGGATTTGTGGACGCTGGGGGAAAAGAAATGCGCTCTGTATGCGGTAATTCCGGACAACGATAACACCTACAACTTTTTGGTGAGCCTGCTTTATGCGCAGGCTTTTCAGACCCTCTATTACAGCGCTGACCAGATTCATCACGGGTCATTGCCGCACCACGTGCATTTTGTGCTGGACGAGTTTGCGGCGATGCCCTTGCCCGGCTTTACCAGAGAGCTGGCTACAATGCGCTCCCGCAATATCTCGGCCAGCACCATAATCCAGAATATGGCGCAGATAAAGGAGCTATATAAGACGAGCTGGGAAACCATCCCCGGCAATTCGGATACCCTGTTGTATCTGGGCGGTAATGAGGCCGGAACCCACAAGTACATTTCTGAGGCGTTGGGTAAGGCTACTATCAACACCAGAACCCACGGTCAGACTAAGGGGAAATCCGGCTCCTACTCTACTAATTTTCAGCAAAGCAGCAGGGAGCTTTTAACCCCGGACGAGGTGCGGCAGTTGGATAACCGGTATGCTATCTTGTTTATCCGGGGCGCAAAGCCGGTGCTTGACCTCAAATATGATTTAACCAAGCACCCGGCAGTGAAATACACCCCGGACGGCGGCGGCAAGCCGTATATCCACAAAACGAATACGCAAAAAGAAATACTCCAAGGCAGTCCATTGTTTGCCAAGGAGCAGAAAAAGAACATTTAGAATGGAGGATTTTTATTATATGAAAGAAACGAGATTTATTAAACCTAAGAAAAGTGTTTTGAACCCGATACGAGTATTTAACAATAAAAAACGGTTGCCATTGATAGTTGTACCGGCAGCCGTTTTTATTTTAACAATGGCGCTGGCGTTGCCGGTGTTG
>JAETTP010000113.1 GCA_021769035.1 Bacillota bacterium
GATGGTGCACAGCCCCATGCCAATAATAAATGCTCGCTTTTGCCCAAAGCGGTTTATTACTCGGTTCGCTAATAAACCGCCAATTAACGCGGCGATTAATACTGACGCATTAACGGTTGCGGCAAGGCCTGGAGAAATGCCAAATTGAGCGGCAATGTATTTATTACCAAACCCCACCATCGCCGCCTGGTAGGCATCAATCAATATGCCGCCCAAAGCAATAAAAATAACGCCGATACTGGTGTTGATTGCAGAGTTCTTATTAACAATATCAATTACGTCCTGTGGCCGACTAATTGAATAAGTTGCAGGACTGGTGATTTGACTCATCGCAGTGTCCTTTTTAATTGTTGTAGGGTGGCGCTGACGTGACGCAGCGCCAGACAGAGATTTAGAAAATCATTCCGGCGCAAATTGCAGCATGACCTTTATGGAGTCATTTTGCTGCGCGCGTTCGAATGCCGCCGCTGCATCCTCAATGGCAAATAAATCGGTAACCAGTTCACTGGTATCAAACCGCCCATCCGCCAGCCATTCGATAACAGCATCGAAATCTTCAGGGATGTACATGCCAGAGTTGAGCAAGTCACGCTCGAAACGTTGCATCATCGGTAATGGTATTTCACGCGGCCCACTTGGTACGCCCATGCACACGACGGTGCCTCCGGCATATACACGGGTACATGCATCGTTAAGCGTGGCCTGCGCTGCAACGACATCAATCGCCCCCGTAAATCGCACATCTGCGGCCAGCTCACCTGGTGCCCAAACTTCTGCTGCGCCCAGCTTTAACGCCAGCGCGCGTTTGGCAGCGTCAGGTTCAATCACGGTAATCTTACCTGCCCCCATAATGCGCAGTGCCTGCACGATGGATAAGCCTATCGTTCCGGCACCAATCACCAGTACGCTTTCCAGAGAAGCTTTCGGCATTCGGTTAACGCAGTGACGGGCACAAGCCGCCGGTTCGGCAAAGGCCAACACTTTTAGCGGTAAAGAGGCTGGTGCGACATGGCAATTACGCGCAGGAACAATGTGTTGTGA
>JAETTP010000114.1 GCA_021769035.1 Bacillota bacterium
CTTTTTGCTTTTTTAGAAAAAGAGGAATTAATTACGGAAGTACCTATGAATAGGGCGCAGGTGCCCATGGTGGAATTACGGCATGTTTCTGCGCGCTATCCGGGAGCTGAGGTTTCGGCTTTGCAGGATATTTCCTTTACGGTAGCGCCGGGCGAGGTGGTGGCGCTGGCCGGTCGCAGCGGCAGCGGAAAAACGACGGTCCTGAATCTGCTGCAAGGCTTTTTTAAGCCGGAGGAAGGTGAGATTACCATGCAGTGCGCACCGGCGGTGATTCAGCAAAGACCGTATATTTTTGCCGGCAGCATTTTGGATAATTTGCGTTTCGGCAGTGAGGATTTATCTGAGGAGCGGATTTTGGAGGTTTGTTGGCAGACGGGATTGGCGGAGCTGCTGCGGCAATTGCCGGACGGTCTGCACACGAAGGTGGGCCAGGGCGGTGCGGGACTATCCGGCGGGCAGCGGCAGATGATCGCAATGGTGCGGGCCATTTGTCAGCAAAAGAATTTGATTCTGCTGGACGAAGCCACTGCCAATTTGGATTTGCTCACAGAACAACAGCTGAATCGTAGTTTGCGGCACTTATTACAGGGGAGAACGGTCCTGTTGGTAGCCCATCGGCTGACGACGCTGCAGCTGGCGGACAGAGTGATTGTGCTGGAAAAAGGCGCTGTCATAGAGCAGGGCGCGCCGACAGAACTGCTGCGGCAGCGGGGAGCCTATTATGAGCTAGTGCGAAAGGGGATGGAGTCGTGAAGAAAAAAGAAACCTATGGTTTTTTATGGGTTTTGCTGCACCCTTTTCGCTGGCTGATTGCCGGTGCAGTTTTGCTGGCTGCCGCTACCGTATTGGCAAATGTGGGATTGTTGTCCGTTTCGGCAGTGCTGATTTCCTTTGCAGCGCTGCAGCCGCCGCTGCTTGATTTGATGGTTTATATTGTGGGCGTGCGGTTTTTCGGCATTTCGCGGGCGCTTTTACGCTACAGTGAGCGATATGTGTCCCATAAAATCACATTTCGCATTCTCACAGCGCTGCGGGT
>JAETTP010000115.1 GCA_021769035.1 Bacillota bacterium
CACGACTCGCAGCGTGACGTTGACAGCGGCTGGCGAGCATCTACTTTCCCAGGCCAGAGACTGGCTGAGCTGGCTGGAAAGTATGCCAAGCGAGCTGCAACAGGTGAATGATGGCGTGGAACGCCAGGTGAATATTGTCATCAACAACCTGCTCTACAACCCCCAGGCCGTCGCCCAGTTGCTGGCGTGGCTGAATGAACGTTACCCCTTTACCCAGTTTCACATCTCCCGACAAATCTATATGGGCGTCTGGGATTCGCTATTATACGAAGGTTTTTCGCTGGCTATCGGCGTCACGGGAACTGAGGCGCTGGCAAATACCTTTAGTCTTGATCCCTTAGGATCGGTGCAATGGCGATTTGTCATGGCGGCGGATCATCCGCTGGCGAACGTTGAAGAGCCGCTAACAGAAGCGCAGTTGCGTCGCTTTCCGGCGGTCAATATTGAAGACAGCGCCCGCACCTTAACCAAACGCGTCGCCTGGCGATTGCCAGGGCAAAAAGAGATTATTGTTCCTGATATGGAAACGAAAATCGCCGCCCATCTGGCGGGCGTTGGCATTGGTTTTTTGCCAAAATCGCTTTGCCAGTCAATGATCGATAATCAACAACTGGTCAGCCGGGTAATCCCAACGATGCGCCCTCCTTCGCCATTGAGTCTGGCATGGCGCAAATTTGGCAGCGGCAAAGCGGTAGAAGATATTGTGACCTTGTTTACCCAGCGCAGGCCGGAAATCAGCGGATTTTTAGAAATTTTCGGCAACCCACGCAGTTAAAAATCAAGTTTCCTTGCGCGTTGGCGCGTAAAATAGCGCGCAAGCTGATTTGAGGTTCACTTTTAACTATGCAAGAGAGACAAACGGAACAGGACTATCGTGCCCTGCTGATTGCTGATACGCCCATTATTGATGTTCGCGCCCCTATCGAGTTTGAGCAAGGCGCAATGCCCGCCGCTATCAATCTGCCGTTAATGAATAACGATGAACGCGCCGCCGTTGGCACCTGCTATAAACAGCAAGGCTCAGACGCAGC
>JAETTP010000056.1 GCA_021769035.1 Bacillota bacterium
AAACCTAAAATAAGCAATTATTTTTTTATTCATCCGGTTAGTATAATGGGACATTTTCGCTGTTTTAATGGGACATGCGTCCTATTAAGATAAATAGCGGCTTTTGGCTGTATTGTACTTAATGTTTTGCTTATCTCGTGTCCCATTAAAAATTAACTGCATACTAGAAAATGTCCCATTAAAATCTAAACAATATTGTCAGTTTTTTGTAACAATATTTTTTTTATACGCTCAAGAGAGCCATTAAAATATTCAGTGGCTATATTTGTGGCTTTTTCAATTCGCTCTTCTTTGGATAACCCTTCATTATAAACAGAGTCATAAACAGAAAAAAAAGTATTTGATATGTAGGCGGACAAATGAAACAAAAATAAGGCCGCTGCTCTATTGTTTGTGTTTTTCATATTTAAGGTATGAAGAAATTCTGACAAAACGCCATCTGTATAGGCTGTTTCATCATCAGATACGGCTCTGATTGCCGTTTCAATTCTTTTTAGGAAACCTGATAGTTCTTCTTTGCTTGTTTGTATCATTGATTGAACGTGTTCTTGTTCTGTCTTGGTTCTTTTTTTATTAGTTTCACCACGCAAATAGGCTCCGCTAACATTAAAATATTCCTCTAGTGCAACCATGGCTTTAGAGTTTGGCTCTCTTAATCCGTTTTCATAATTTCTAACAGCAGCCATACTTATACCAATTTTTTGAGCTAGTTGAGTTTGGGTTAAACCTTGTGCTTTACGCAATTCTTGAATGCGTTGTCCAATTATAGTTTTTTCCATATTATTATTCCTCCATAGGAAATAAGTATAATATTAAAATATACAAATGTAAAGGTTGAATCATAAAAAAATGCTTGACGTATCCATATGGAAATGATATAATTATAGCAAGATATACAAACGGAAACAAAAAAAAGAGGGGGGTAAAAAATGTTAATCATTCCTCGTAGTACTGAAATAAAAAAACGCAGGGAAGCACTTAAACTTTCACAAAAACAACTTTCCTTAGAAGCAGGGTTAGCTGGCAATTCTATCTATCGTATAGAAACTGGTGAAAGCAAAAAAATAAATCACCTGCGAGCCAGAGAAATAGCGCGAGTGCTTGGTTGCAACGTTGAAGATATTTGCAGCGTGCCGGAGCGCAGCGCATAACAAATTGTTTTAATACTATTTACTTATATAGGAGTGAAAAAATGAAACACAGAACAGCAAAAAAACCGAAAACAGCATACGGCGAAAATTACCAGATTTTTCTGGGGCTTATTGAAAAAGTGGACGAGCTTGAAACTGATGAAATCCACTCCTGGCTCTTTAAGGATTTAACCAGAGCCGAGATTGCCTTACTCAACGGCTACATTGTGAACAGCGGCAATTATGAGCAGTTTCATTTAAGCCAAACCTGGGATTTGCACAGCCTGGAGGTTATACAAACCGCAGAGCATAGCATTCATCCCTTGCACGATTTAGCCTTTTACTGCCAGAGGATAGACCTGCAAAACCGAATTAATATGGCCAGCTAAAAACAAGGAGGACAACGAAATGAAAAAGCTTCTAATAACCTATCGTATGAACAACAAAACCGAAAACACAGAAAATTGTTTTGAGTTATCCATGTTGGATAATATAGCCGATGACCTTTTAGACAAAGGAACAGAAAGCGAGTTTGTAAATCCAACCCCAAATGGTTATTTATATAGCTTGCTGCAAAAAATATCTCGTCTCCAAGGGTACCCGTCATTTGAGTTTTGCACCGCCGAAGAAATTGAAAACTAAGCCGAAACGCCCTTTGGGGCGTCTGCATGGAGCTGGCCGCCATGTACTGATGAGGCAGGCCAAAAGGGGTGGATTTATGAAAACCTTGTTAAAAGTGCCAGATATTGCTAACTTACTAGATTTGTCAGAACGGCACATTAAACGATTGGCCAAAGAGGGCAAATTGCCTACACAAAAGCTATTAAATGAAAAAAACCGTCCGATGTTTGTTTTTCCGCTGAGCGGATTAAGCCCGGAACTTCAGCGAAAATATCTGGCGCAAAATCAGATTAAGATACCACCGGCAGATATGCCCGAAAATGAAGATCCGCAAACAATGGACAACTTCAGCGCGGATGAACGCGAAGAAATCCAGTTCTGGCTGGACACTTTGAGCGAGTGGCGGCAATATCGGGAAAATTACACTAAAGGAAGCAAAGCCCAGGCAGACGAAAAATATGTGTGCCTGTGTGCTAAAGCCTACCCGGAGAAACTTTTCTCAACAGATATATTATACCGCAAACAAAGGGCTTTGCGCAACAAAAATTTATCGGGGCTATTAGACAAACGCGGCAAAAGCCGCAAAGGCAAGTCAAGTATTCCGGAGGTTATCTGGCAGGCGTTTTTAAGCTTTTATCTGGATGAAGCCCAGCACCCAATAAAAAAATGCTGGGAATACACCAAAATGTGGGCGCAGCATGAACAGCCGGAACTGGTGGCGGATATACCCTGCTACACCACATTTTCCCGGCACGTCAAAAGCGACGTGTTGGCGGCGGTCAAAACGCTGGGACGCGAGGGCGAAAAAGCATTCAGCGACCGCTGCGCGCCATATATCCGCCGAACCTATGAGGATATGCAGAGCAACGATTGGTGGATTGCCGACAATCACACGTTCGATATTATCTCGCAGGACGAAAACGGCAAAAACCACCGCCTGTATTTAACAGCCTTTTTTGACGCCAGAGGCGGCATATTTACCGGCTGCTATGTAACACTGAACCCCAGCAGTCAGGCTACTTTAATAGCCCTGCGCAAAGGCATCATTAAATATGGCATACCCAAAAATATTTATGTGGATAATGGCCGCGAGTTTTTGACCTTTGACATCGGCGGCCTCGGCCACCGCCAAAAGAAAGCTAAGAACGGCGAACAGTACAATCCGCCGCCGGTATTTACCCGGCTGGGCATTAAAATGACTAACGCCATAGTCAGGAACGCCAAGGCCAAAATCATTGAGCGGCGTTTTCGGGACGTAAAAGACCACCTTTCCCGGCTGTTTGAAACCTACACCGGCGGCAATGTGGTAGAGAGGCCGGAGCGGCTGAAAAAGGTGCTGAAAAAGGGCGGTATTGCCACGGACGCCGAGCTGACTGCCATAGTTGAGGAATTGCTGGAGCATTATTTTAACGAGGCTCCATATGGCGGCGCGGTGGCGGCAGACCGGGGCAAGCCCCGAATGCAGGTATATCAGGAAAACCTGCTGGAAAAGCGTACCACCTCCGCCGAGGAACTGGCGCTGATGTTAATGCGCAGCGCCAGACCGCAAAAGGTGGGACGGCGCGGCGTGCATTTGGATATAGGCGGAGCCCGAATAGATTACTGGAACGACGATTTAGTATTTAACTATTTAGGCCAGACAGTATATTTCCGCTATGACCCGGAGAATTTGGCCGAGGTCAGAGTTTATGACCTTGAAGACCGCTATATAATGACCGTCCCCACGGATAATACGGCGGTATTGAGCCACGAAGCCACTAAGGAAGAAGTTCAGGCCGCTATGCGGATAACTCGCAATATGGCCAAAATAACCAAGGCAGCAATGCAAAGCAGCGTTTTGCCGGGCATAAACAGCCGCACCGCGCTGGAGCTGGTTTTGAGCGAGGCCGGGCGGAATAAGCAGGCCAGAGCCGAAAATCCCCTGCCGGAGCCGAAAATTATCGCCCTGCAAAGGCCGAATGAAGAGCCGCTGCTTAAAGCAATCGGTGATGATTATACGCCGGATTTAAGCCGGATGGCCAGAAACGCCAAGTTAAGAAATGGAGGAAACGAGAATGGAGAAAACATATAATCAGGAGCTGCAAAAACAGCTGGAAAGCTACATTGACGCCAGCCATATCAGCCAGGCCAAATTAGCGCCTAAAATCAATATCAGCCAGACCGCCTTATCCTGCTGGCGGCGCAGTCAGTATGACGGCGACATTGGCGCGCTGGAGCATAAAATCGAGGAATTTTTGAGGGTGGAAAACGCCGCTCAGGAGCAGGCCGCCAAGGCCGCCCCTTATCTGCCGGTACTTGAATATATACCTACCTCCATATCTGAGGACGTTTACAATGCTATAAGCTACTGCCAAATGGAGCGCGGTATGGTTATTTTGCACGGCGATGCCGGGATTGGCAAAACCAAGGGGGCGGAAAAGTTTGTGAGGGAGAACCCCACGGCGGCGGTATATATTCAGGCCACGCCGGCCAGCGGCACGCTTGGCAACATTTTGAAACTGCTGGCAAGGGCGTTAAGAGTGCCGGAGAGCCGCAGCAAGCTTGAACTGCTGCTGGCTATTCGTGAGAAGCTGGAGGGTACGAACCGGGTTATCATCATTGATGAGGCGCAGCATTTGAAATTAAACGCTTTGGAGGAAATCCGGACGCTGTCCGATCCCAACAGCCTGACCGGCCAGAAAGGCACCGGCATTTGCCTTATCGGCAACACCGAGGTTTACAGCCGAATGGTGGGCAAGCAGGAGGCGCAATTTGCCCAGCTGTTCAGCCGCATTCGGATGAACAGGCGGTACAGCACGCAAAAGGTAAGCAAAAATGACGTGCAGGCGCTTTTCCCCAAGCTGGCCGAAGATAACGCCAAAGAAGAACTGAAATTTTTGCACAGCGTCTGCCACTCCAAGTGGGGCGTCAGGGGAGCGGTAAATTTGTATAATAACGCCGTAAACAATGCGGATATAAGCTACAAAGGCCTTTACGGTATGGCAAGAAGTATGGGTATTGGCATAATATAAAGGAGGGTTACAAATGGAAGTGAAAAATTTTTTAAGCAAAATGGCTCCCTGTTTTGAGATTGGTTTGGCCGCCGGCCTGCTGGCCAGCGCAGAGCGAATTGTGCTGCCGCTGTTTATCGGCGCTACTCTGCTGGGCGTTTGGTTGGGCGCCAACCTGTTCGGCAGAAACAAAAATTAAACCGGGGTTTAGCCCCGGCCTTAATGCAGCCCTCCGGCGTTTGGCGGAGGCCAGTCGCAAGCCTGGTATAATGCAGAGCGAGGCCAAAACATAAGGAGGCGATATAATTGGTTGATGTAAGCTTTAAGAAAATCACAAAAAGCGGCGGCATTACCCTGCCCCGGCAAATTCGGCAGGAGTTGGGAATGCTGCCCGGCGTGGCGCTGGAAATTACGCCGGAGGCGGACGGCAGCCTGCGGCTTTGCAAGCACACGCCAAGCTGCCATTTGTGCGGCAGCGCCGAGGACGTTACAACCCACAAGGGGCTGACGCTCTGCCGGGAATGCGCCGCGGCATTTAGCAGGGAGGTGGATTAATGAGCAATACAGCTTTGCATTTGCGAGAGATGGTTGACGAGTACGCCGAACTGACCAGACAACAAACGGCTATTAAAGACTGTTTGGAAGCCTTAAAAGCGAGGTTTGAAAAGCAGGCCATGGCCGACCTCAAGGATACCAAACGCAAAAGCGCAGTCTATTGGGGCAGCAGACAGAACCGGGTGGTGGTGCAAATGGCGAACAGCGTTAAACCAATATCCGTTACTATGCTTAATGAGGTTTTGGGTAATGTGGCCGGGGATTTTGTTAAGCAAGAGGTTAAAATCACGCTGACAGAGCCTTGCAAGCGGCTGTTGGCTATGGTATTCCAGGGCAATTACACCGAGGGACGTCTGGAAGAACTTATTCAGGGCATAAGCAGCGACGCCAAAATTCAGGCCACGCTGAAGAAAAAGCTTAAAGGCCGCTGGGAAAAGGATACGGCGGCGCTGATGCAGGTGGCCGGGCTGGAAGAGCGGCAGGCCGAAGACTGTGCCTATTTGGCTGCTGAGGTTATCGGCTGGGAATGGCTTTGTCAGGTGCTTAAAGCCGGCGGCTGGAGCGGCTCTGTGCAGGAGGCCATCGAGATTATCCGCTCCGCCGTTATTGTGGATGAAAGCCTCAAGGTAGGCATAGAAATGGAGAATTAGGCAGGAGGTGGAAAATGGCTGCCATAAACGCCAGACAGATTAGGACAATTTACGCTTTGGGCAATGCCCTTGGCATATTGGAGAGAGGTAATGCCGATGATGAGCTGCACGCTTTTGTGGCGGCCAAAACCGGCAAAAGCTCCATTAAAGAGCTGACCGCTGCCGAGGGCGAGGCCGTTATAGTTGCTCTGCAAAAGCGGCAAACAGAAAAGCCAAAACGCTCCGGCAAAACCAAAGGACACCCGGAAGTGGCCGGCGGCATTACCGCCGACCAGCAGCGCAAAGTTTGGGCGCTGATGTATAAGCTGAGAGATTTGGACGCTGAGCCGAACAACAGGCCGCTGGGCGAGCGTCTGTGCAGCATCATCAAAAAGGAACTGGACGTGGAGGCCAGGCCGCAAAATCCTTTTGCCTGGGTGGATTTTAAGGCCGGAACCAAACTGCTGGAAACGCTAAAGGGCTATGTTAAGAGCGCGGAAAAGACGGCGCAAAAGGCAGGGGCTGGGCTATGAGGGATTTTATTATCCAGCCGGACGATCTCAACGAGGAACAGCAGCAGCTGGCCGAGCTTATTGGTTTAGATAATTTTGCCAAACTGGTGCAGGTGTTCGGCGGCACAAATATTTATATTCCCAAGCCGGAGGCGTTTGGGCGCAGCGTCCGCAATGAGAAAATCCGCCAGGAATATAATGGGCGAAATATTAAAAGTCTGGCGGTTAAATATGGTCTAACCGAAATATGGATACGCAATATTCTGGGCGAAACCGTCAATAGTAATACTGCCAGAGTATTGCCAGGCCAAATGAGCATATTTGATTTTCTGAACAGCAGCTAAAAAGTAAAGTGTTTTCCTAAAGTAGTTTATTATTTTAGTTCGCAAATTTTATGTATAATGATAGCAAAAGTTATCATTGTACCTCATAAAAATCGTTAAAAAGTTTTCGTTTTCCGTATAAGGGTATGGTGATAAGAAATTTTTATCACTGTACCCTACTTTTTTATTTATGGAGGTTTTAGAGATGTTATTTGATAACGCAACCTGGTGGCTGGCTGTTTTATTGCTGGGCGTGCTTATGGCTCTGGCAGAGTATTTGCTCAAACGCTCTCTGTTCGGACGCATTGACGAGATGGCTGCCAAAATCCAAAACATAGATAGCAATATGGTAAAAAAGGCCGACTATGATAAGGCTCACGATAAAGCTTTAAAGGATATTGAACAGATAAAAAAGGACTATACGCCGCGAAATGTGCATAACAAAGCCTTTGATGAGGTTAGAGCCGACATCAAGAAGATTACCGAAAATTATCTGACCAAGGAAGATTTTTTTCGCGAACAGGCCAAAACTGAACGTAAACTGGACAGCACTGAAAACAAAATAGATAGAGTGCTGGAAATTTTGATGAATAACAGGGGGTAAACATAATGAATAAAATTGATTTGCAAAAATTGGATAATGCTGCTTTTGTTGAGAATAATGGCAAAATCGTCCGTCTGTTAAATATATTAAATCACGATTATCATAAGCTTGTAGAAATGCAGCGTGTATTAAAAACACAGGGCGTTGATGAGGCTGGACTTGTTGAGTCGATAAACTTTTTAGCCAGAGCTGGATATATTGAACTGCGAGATATTGACAGTCGGGTTAATGCTAATTTGGCAGATTGGCAACATTACGAATTAGAAGCCATATTAAGTGATAAAGGAATTAGACTTGTCAAAGGCGGTATTAAAGATAATTTGGTTGAGGTATAGGCTATGAGCAAGAAGAAGCGCAGACCGTATAAAGAATATAATCGTAAGCACGGAAAAATTGACGGACTGCCACCGGAGCTTAAAGCAACCGTTGAGCAAATGCTCTTAACAAATCAATACTATTGGCAAATACAAGAGTTTTTGGCTGAAAATGGTGTTAGTGTATCTCAATCTGCAATATGTAGATATGCCCAGCATTTTGATGCGGATATGCAAAGATTGATGATTGCCAACGAGAATTTTAAGGCAATGATGCAGGAGCTGGAACGCTGCCCGGATTTGGACACCACCGAGGCCATTGTGCGTTTAACCAGTCAAAATCTGTTTAAGGCGCTGGCTAATACCAGCGAGGAAGAGTGGCAGGAGATTGAACCACAGGAGCTGATGAAACAGGCCACCGGTTTAGTCAGGGCGGCGGCATATAAAAAGCGCGTGGAAGTGCAAAATCAGACGGACACCGAGGCCGGGCTGGAGGCTGTGCGTCAGCTGGTATTTGACGCTATGGCCAAGGAACGTCCGGATTTGTACGAAGAAGTTAGTAAATTCCTCAAGGCCAAAAAGGCCGAGGGGCTGGAATAGGAGGAATGATTATGTGGCACGTTTTGCAGGTTACCGTTGGCAAAGAGCAGGCGGTGGCCGAGGCGCTGGCGACATTGCCGGAATTTAATATTAAAGCCTGCGCGCCAGTTGAAAACCGCTTAATCCGCAAGGGCGGCGGCTGGGAAACAAAGCTTTATACGCTGTTTCCGGGCTATGTGTTTGCGCAGCTGAAATATACCGCTGAAAGCTATTACTCAATTAAAAAGCTGCCCGGAGTGTTGCGTTTTCTGGGGGCTGACGGACTGCACCCGGATAGTCTGACCTACATTGAGGCCGAGTGGCTCAGGGCGCTGGCTAACGAGGGGAAACCGCTGGAGCCCACCAGAGCCGCCTTAAATGCAGACGGCGAGATTATTTTGCAGGGCGGCATTTTGAAAAGCTTTACCAGCCGGATTATCAAGCTGGACAAGCACAGCCGCAAAGCCAGCGTGGAGCTGAGCGTTTGCGGTGAAAAAAAGATTATTACCCTCTCCTTTGTTTTGGAGGGCGAACAAAGCGAAAAAAACGAACAATAAAACAACCTGTGAGCAGCCGGGCGGTTGATGCGTCCCACCGGCAGGCAAACAGGGGACATAAAAAGGCCGCCGGCAGCGCCGAAAAATATCAGGATAGCGGGTTTATCCTGAATGGCGCAGCCCGGCCTAAAATATACCGTTTAATTTGCCCACAAACCCTTTCAAAAACGTTCAAAGAGCAAAACACTAATAACTATACCTACAAGCAAAAAAGCGCCCACACAGGGGCTTATTTTTTATGCGTAAATAACGGAGGCGGAATTGAGAAAATACAAAAAAGACGCTGCCGAAACTCTGTTTGGCATTCTCCAGGAAACCGAGGCGCTGGCAGAGGAGCAGCCCAGCAATGATATAAACGTCCTGAACGAGCTTTTGGCGCAGTTTTTAAGCCGGGATAAAATTGCCAACAATTTGGATAAACAGGCTATTAAGCAGGCCTGGCTAAACGGCGCGGCGCTCACCGGCGCAAACGGCGTCCGCCGCAAGCTGGCGGCCATTGATTTGGAATTTTTTGGCCGGGCGTATTTCCCCCACTATTTCAGCCGCCCCAGCCCGGACTTCCACCGGGAACTGGATACTATCTGGCAGGAGGGCGTGCTGAAAAACAGCAACCCCTATGCAGCGGCGCAGGCCAAACAAATAAACCGCCTGCCCGGCGTGCGCCGGGTGGTGGCGGCTCCGCGCGGCCACGCCAAAAGTACCAACCTGACCTTTAAGGGGACTATGCACGCCGCTTTATATGGATATAAGCACTACCCTATTATTTTGTCAGACAGCTCCGATCAGGCCGAGGGATTTTTGGATAATCTGCGCGTGGAGTTTGAGGAAAACGAAGCTATCATTGAGGATTTTGGCAGGCTTGCCGGTAAAGTCTGGCGTTCTAACGTGCTGCTGACGAAAACCAACATCAAGATTGAGGCTATCGGCAGCGGCAAAAAAATCCGTGGCCGCAAGCACCGCAACTGGCGCCCGGATTTGCTAATTCTGGATGACGTGGAGAATGACGAAAACGTCCGTACTCCGGAGCAAAGAGCCAAGCTGAAAAGTTGGTTTAATAAGGCCGTTTCTAAATCCGGGGACGACTACACGGATATTATCTACATCGGCACAATGCTCCACTATGACAGCCTGCTGGCTAATACGCTGAGAAATCCGGCGTATAGAGCTATTTTATATAAGGCGGTTATCAGCTTTTCAACGGCGGACAAACTCTGGAAGACCTGGGAAGAGATTTTCTGCGATTTGGATAATCCCAACCGGGAGCGCGACGCCAGGGCTTATTTTGCCGCCAACGAGGCGGAAATGCTGGCCGGAACCAAAGTGCTATGGCCGGAAAAATTAAGCTATTATGATTTAATGGTGATGCGCATAGCTGAGGGCGACGCCGCATTTAATTCCGAAATGCAGAACGAGCCTATAAATTCGGAAGATTGTCTGTTTATGACCGAGTGGTTCGACTACTACAACGAGGCGGCAATCAACTTCAGGGACAGGGTTTTTCAGTTTTTCGGCTTTGTCGACCCCTCGCTTGGCAAAAACAAAAAGAGCGATTATTCAGCCATTATCACCTTGGCCAAGCATAAGGTCAGCGGTTATATGTATGTGATAGACGCAGATATTGAACGCCGCCACCCGGATAGAATTATTGCAGACGTCCTGGAAAAAGAAAGGTGGCTGAGAGCCAGTTTTGGCCGGGGCTATAAGAAATTCGGCGCAGAAACAAACCAGTTCCAGTGGTTCCTCAAGGAAGAGTTGGCCAAAGCCTCGGCCAGAGCCGGCCTGTATTTGCCGATTATTGAGGTGCAGCAAAGCGCAGATAAAACGCTGCGCATCCAGACTTTGCAGCCGGATATTAAAAATAAATATATCAAGTTTAATCCAAAGCATAAGCTGCTGTTAAAACAGCTGGAGCATTTTCCAATGGCCGACCACGACGACGGCCCGGACGCTTTGGAGGGAGCCAGAACGGTGGCCAAGAAGACAAAGGGCTTTAGGATTATGGACAAAGCGGATTTTGGAGCGTGAACTATGCAGCATTTGGGAGATATTCGCCGGATAAACGGCTTAGAAATTTTGCCGGTAGACGTTGTAATTGGCGGCAGTCCCTGTCAGGATTTATCTGCCGCCGGCAAAAGAGCCGGCCTGTCTGGGGAACGTTCCGGCCTGTTTATGGAACAGATAAGGATTATTAAGGAGATGAGAGCGGCAAGTGGCAATCAAAAACCAAGATTTATGCTTTGGGAAAACGTCCCCGGAGTATTCAGCAGCAATAAAGGGGCGGACTTCCGTATCGTGCTTGAAGAAACCGTCAAAATCTGCCAGCCGGACGCCGCTGTTCCTGAACCTCCAAAAGGAAAATGGCAAAAAAGCGGCTGTATATTGGGAAATGGGTGGAGTATTGCCTGGCGTGTATTTGACGCTCAGTTTTGGGGAGTCCCCCAGCGCCGCCGTAGAGTCGCGCTTGTCGCAGATTTTGGAGGACACGCCGCACCCGAAATATTATTTGAGCGCCAAA
>JAETTP010000116.1 GCA_021769035.1 Bacillota bacterium
AGTATTCTGGAAACCGCCGCAAAATCGGCGGCAGCTGGAAACGCCACCACGGCGGACAGTATCAACCTGCTGTCCGCCGTGACAAAGGGCTATGGTGACCCATCGGCGGCAGCTGTCCAAAAGGCGGCTGATCTATCTTTCGCCACTGTGCGGCTGGGGCAAACCTCTTTCCCGGAACTGGCCGCCTCCATGGGAAAAGTGATACCGCTGGCCGGAACCCTGGGGCTGGAACAAGAACAGCTTTTCGGCGCCATGGCCACCCTGACCGGCGTAACGGGCTCCACGGCGGAGGTGGTCACCCAGTTAAAGGCCACCATGCAAGGGTTTTTGTCACCGTCCAAAAATATGCAGGCCGCCCTTGCCTCTATGGGCTATGAGAGCGGCCAGGCGTTGCTTGAAAGCAAAGGCTTACAGGGGGCGCTTGACGCATTAAAGGACAGCGTACATGGGGACGAACTGGCATTTGCGGGACTGTTTTCGTCCGTGGAGGCACAAACCGCCGTGCTGGCCATGGCGGGCACACAGTCCGAAAATTTGGCCAGCAAGACAGCGGAAATGTATGAGGCCGCAGGGGCGGCAGACACGGCTTTTCAGCGGCAGACCAACACCCTGAAATATACGGTCCAAACTGTCAAAAACCTGGGTAAAAATTTCCTGACACAGATAGGGACCAATATACTGCCGTATGTCAATGATCTGGCGGAGGCCGCCCTGCCAAAAGTGCAAAACGCACTGGAGAACGCAGGGGACTATGTAGAAAAATCCATCATACCAACGGCGGAAAAGGCCGTGAAATGGATCGGAGAAAACAAAACGGCGATCCTGGCCGTCGCAAGTGCCGCTGTGACAGCCGTGGCCGCCTTTAAGGGACTGCAAGTAGCCACCGCCGCCATAGGAGCGGTGAAAAACCTGTCTACTATTTTTAAGGCGGCGTCTGGCGGAGGGCAAATTCTAAACGCGGTGCTGGGCATAGGCGGCGTAAAGCTGGCCATAATCGCCGGTGTGATCTCGGCGGTGGCG
>JAETTP010000117.1 GCA_021769035.1 Bacillota bacterium
GTTTTTCAGCCGGCGGATGTTGGCCCTATGCTGCACGAACGCAACCAAAACCAGTACCGAGCACAGCACTACAAGGTAGGTATCCGCAAAATGCAAGCAAAGCACCAGCACCCACACCAGCCCCAGGCACACCAGCGAACCCAGGGAAAAGTACCGGCTGACCGCCAGCACCACCAGAAAACAGGCCATGGCAATCAGCGTGATATACGGCACAAACGCAAGCATAACGCCCACGGTGGTTGCAACGCCCTTGCCGCCCTTAAATTTTAGATAAATCGGCCAATTATGGCCTGCTACGGCGCACAAGGCCCCAAGATATGCGCCCAAAGGCCCCATGATCCACTGCCCCAAATACACCGCGCCAAACCCCTTTGCCATATCAAACAGCAGCACCAGCAGCCCGTATTTGATGCCAAAGGCACGCGTCATATTGCTGGTGCCGGGGTTGCCGCTGCCATACCGGCGCACATCCTTATGCAGCATGCCGCGGCTGAAAAGCACGCTGAACGGTACAGCGCCCAGCAGGTAACATACGATACATCCCAATACATAGCTCATGCGTTTTTGTCCTCCCTGCGGCGAATATACAGGCGGATGGGTGTGCCCTCAAACCCAAAGGTATGCCTGAGCTGGTTTTCCAAATACCGCTTATAGGAAAAATGCATCAGCTCCGGGTCGTTGACAAAGAGTACGAACGTCGGCGGCTGCACGGCCACCTGCGTGGCATACAGAATATTCAGCCGGCGGCCCTTGTCCGTCGGCGGCTGTACGGTGGCGGTGGCCTGGTTGATGGCCTCGTTCAATAGGCCAGTGGAGATGCGCAGCATGCTCTGCTCATACACATGGCCGATGAGCTGGAAGATCTTATCCACCCGCTGCCCTGTTACCGCGGAGGTAAACAGCGTTGGCGCATAGGAAACAAATTGCAGCTCGCGTGCAATGTCCTTTTTGAATTGGTTCATGGTATGGGTATCCTTTTCGACCAGATCCCATTTATTGACAACGACGATGCAT
>JAETTP010000057.1 GCA_021769035.1 Bacillota bacterium
AAACCTCCGCCCGGTCGCGCAGCACCCGCCGGTTATGTTCCCAGTCCCACACCTGATACAAACGCACCGCCGCCTCCAACCGGGTGTGTTCACCGTCCTGCCAAAATGGCAGCACCTCATAGGCCGGAAAAAATCGAAAGGCCAGCCGTCCCTCCGCATCATATCCGGGATACAACCAGGCGGCGCCGCCGCATAACGCCGCTTTGCCGGCGTTTTTCAGCAGCCGCCGGAAACGCTTGTCAAACACCTCTTTCAGCAGCTCCAAATATTGCTTATTCTCACATTCCAGCACAAAAGGCTGGCCCAGCAGATAATTGGCCTTTTGCTTCACCAGATTAGCGTATTGGTTATCAATCACCCGGTTGTTCGGCAAATTATGCAGCGCTTGCAGCCGGCCGTCCGCGCCAATCATTGTGCGCTGCCGCTGCAAAATATCGTGCTCATTTTCAAAGTAAAGCTGCCCCTTTATTTGCAGCCGCCGCTCCGGGCCGCCGCGCCAGCGGGCAATCTCCTGCTCCAAAAATTCCCGGTCGCTCAGCCGGCCGGACGCGCCACGGCCAAACAGCCCGGCCAATTTGGCCGTCCAATTTTCCAGCCCAAACAAGGCTTCCCCTCCTCTACTCAAAACTGAAAGCCGCCCCCTGGGCAACCTCCTCCACCGCATAACGCATCGCGTCCATCAGGTGATTAAAATCATCAATCGGCCGATTAAGCTGCCGGCCTGTCTGGCTGTCCCGCGCCCAGGTGTAATTGCCAATCTCCGTCAAAAAGTTTACGCATTTGGGCAGCACCAAAATCCGAAAATCCTGCAAAAAATCAATGCCGCTGTTCACGCTGCCCCGGCCCTTGCGGGCCTTGCGGATATGGACAAGCCCCAGCTCCCGCAGCCGGTCAATGCTTTTCGGCTCTGCGCTGTCCGTCCGACTCCCTGCGGTCGCTGGACTCCCGTTGGTCGCCCGTATCCGCTCCTTAGCATATCCGGCCCGCCGCACCGCCTCGGCAATCCGCTCATTGCTCATACCCCGCTGGTAAATCTCGTCAAACACCCACAGCTGCTTGCCGGCCACGTCCACCAGGCCGCAAAACAGGGCCGTGGGGTCGGCGCTGTAGCCAAAATCCAGGCCAAACACCGCCCTAACCCCCGGCAGCTGCCGCACCTCGTCCACGCTGAAAAGCTGCTCCTGCCAGTTCTCAAAAATCAGGCCCTCCACCACGCCCCATTCGCCCAGCCCGGCCACCTGATAACGCCGCGGGTTGTGCAGCCGCATTTGCTCAAACAGCCGCTGGTCAGTCGCGTCCAACCATTCGTTGCAGGTGTAGTTGGTGGTTAGGGCCAGCGTGTCCGGGTCGGGCCTATCGAAAAAGCGGGCTTTCAGCCAATGCCGCTCGTTCCAAGGGTTAAAGGTCAGCGTAATCTGCTTGAACAGGCCGCTCTCCTCCGACACCGCCCCGCGGATACTCTCGTCCAGCATGTTAAAATCAGCCTCGCTGCTGATTTCGTAAGCCTCTTCCACCCAGGCCCAGCAAAGCGCGCCTCGCTCCACCGTCACCGAGGTTATTTTCAGCGGGTCGTCCAACCCCCGGAAATAAATCTTCTGCCCGGTCGGTCGGTAGGTCATCTCCAGCGGGCTTTCCTTGATTTCCCAAAACGCACCCACGCCCAGCCGGCCAATGGCCCATTTAAGCTCCGTAAAGCAGCTATCCTTGAGGGTGCGGAACACCTTGCGCACCACCAGCAGGTTAGCCTCTGGGTACTTCATCAGGTTCACGATAAACCACAGGGCGGCGGTTTTGCTTTTTTTGCTGGCACGGCTGCCTTTCACCACCCGATAGCGGCCGCGCCAATGCCAAAATTCCCGATAGCCACGGCCCACCAAATCCGGCAGCCGCAATACATTAATCTTCAAGCTCTGCCTCCCCGGCAATCACCACCGGCAGCGTCCCGGCCAGCTCCAGCCCCTCCTTTTCCCCAAAAATTGCTTGCCTTTATCGCCTCAGTATGCTATACTTTAAGTATCATAAAGCAAAGGAGGTCAATAATATGCCAAGCGAAAAAGAAATAATCATTATCCAGAAA
This sequence comes from Bacillota bacterium, assembly GCA_021769035.1. Taxonomy (GTDB): domain Bacteria; phylum Bacillota; class Dehalobacteriia; order UBA4068; family UBA4997; genus Avidehalobacter. Next base: position 2,078 of record JAETTP010000057.1, read on the forward strand.
GCCACCGTTTATGACCTGCTGAAAATTCTCAAAAAAGATGCCGATAAGCAATACACCGTTGCCGAATTGGAAAATCTGATTGACGTTTATATCACAGGTCTGGAACAGTAACCGGTTCAAAATCCAACACCCCCGCACTTTTATAGCGCGAGGGTGTTTTTATATTTCTTCACGCTAATATTATAGCACAGATAAAGCGGACAAAACGGACAACTTTACTTTTTCAGCAAAAATCTTTTCGACAACTTGCGCACACCGTCAGCCGTATTTCTCCCACCCACCTTGTCCGCCACCTGCCGCCAACTCAGCCCCTCCACAAAACGGCAGGTGAAAATCTGGCGCACAAAGCTGTCCTCAATTCCGGCTATGTAGGCCTCCAAGCGTTGCTGCTCCGCCAAACAACGCTTGAGTTTCTGCTCAATCACCGCCCTCAGGTCGGCAATCTCCGCCGCCATCTCGCCCAGCTTGTCCTGCCCCCGGCTGGAGCCCGGCAAGCCGCTAAGCCGCTGCGCCCCCGGCAGGACCCGCTCCTCCAGGGCTGCCAAACGCTGCCTGTCCATTTCCACCTCCCGCCGCAGGTGGTAAAGCTGAGATAATTCCTTAATCGTCATCGCATTCTCCTTTCGCGCGCCGGTGGTGGACGGTCAAAATCAGGGCGGTCAAAAAAGTATATATTATATATATACTTTTTTGACCCCTATTTTTGACCCCACCATACACCATTTTTGAGGGGTCAATTTGACCCTTGACCCCATTTTTGACCCCTATTTTGACCGGGTCAATTTGCCAATTTGACCCCTGACCCCTGTTTTTGACCCCAGGGGTCAATTTACCCAATCCGCTTTTTTGACCCTTTTGACCCCGTCCTTGCACCTCTCAAAACCAGGGTGTTCGTCAACATAATCCCGAACGGTATTTTTAGATTTCTCCAGATAATTAATCAGCTGAACCAAAGGCACGCAGCCGCTTTGCTCCACATCACAGGCTGCAAAAGCCTTTTCCAACGCCTCCAGCCGCTCCTGCTGCCTGCTCTTGCCCGCCGCCTTTTTCGGCCCTCTGGCCGCTGCCTCCGCCTCCGGCTGCACATCCTGCAAGCAGCCGGTCGCGTCCAGCAAATGCACCGGATAATCAAACCAGATATTCACCGGGGCAAACTTCGGAAACTCCCGCAGCGTCCCCTCCACCCGCCAGGCCGTGGCCCCCGTCTGCCCAGGCGGGGCGGCCAGTTCAATCAAATCCAGCAGCGCGTCCGGGTCGCGGGCAAACACGCCGCTGCCGCTGGCCCTATCCATACTCCGCTTGCTCCCCTGATAGCCTTTGCTATGGTGATGGCAGTAAATCACGGCGCAGCCCAGCTCATTGCAAACCTTGTCAAACTGATTGCAAAAGTTAGCCATCTGGTCGGCGCTGTTCTCATCGCCGGTTATCACCTTATAAATCGGGTCGATAATCACCGCCAGATAATTCTTCTGAGCCGCCCGGCGGATAAGCTTCGGGGCCAGCTGATCCATCGGCACGGCGTTACCGCGCAAATTCCACACGTCAATATGCTGCAAGTTTGCAGCCGGCCAACCCAAGCGCGTGTATACGTCCTTAAAACGGTGCAGGCAGCTGGCCCGATCCAGCTCCAAATTGACGTACAGCACCCGGCCCTGCGCACACTGCCAGCCCAGCCAACTGCGTCCCTCGGCAATCGCGCAGCAAAGCTCAATCAACGCAAAGGACTTGCCCGCCTTGCTGGGCCCGGCCAGCAGCATTTTATGCCCCTGTCGCAGCACTCCCTCAATCAAGGGCGGGGCCAAATCCGGCAAATTATCCCAAACCGCGCTCAGGCTCTCCGGCTCCGGTAGGTCGTCGCTGACGCTCTCCAGCCACTTTTGCCACTCCGTCCAGCTGCCCTTGCCAATATTCGTCGCCACCAGCCATTGCTTGCGCCCATTCCGCCAAACCCCCGGCAGACGGGAAAGCCGCGCCGGATTGCTGTTCTGCTTGTCCACCGCCAGTCCGTGCTTTTGGCAAACAGTGTAAAGGTAACGCACCCGCTCCCGGTATTGCTCCCGGCTGGCCGCCTCCACCCGCACAATCGCGTGCAGGCTTTTGCCGCCGGAATGCACCAGGCAGGCCACAGGTAATTCCAGCTGCCGAATTATCGCATACTGCTGTTCCACGCTCTGCTCATCGCTCTCCACCAGGGCAAAGCGGAAGTCCGCCACATTGCTGTCCTTAACGCCGCCGCCGTCCAGCGGATTAAAGCGGATATAAGCCCCGGCCTCCGCCGGATAATCCCCCAACAGTTGCCGCAAATCCTCATCATCTTTGCAATGCTCAAGCTTTTGGATTAACTGCCCCGCAGTCCTATCCCACACGCCCTTGGACGGCGAAAACACCTTGCCGCCGTCCCGCTCCTCTACCCTAAAGTGGGTCACATAGCCTACTCGCTCGTCATTGTCAAACAAAGTTTCCAGGTATCGCCGCAAATCCGCCGCCGGCTGCCAAACATCATCCGCAGGCTCCCGCAGAATTGCCGCCATATCCGCCTGGCTGGCCCGTTGCGGCTCGCCGGCTTCCCGCCGCTCGTTAATCACCGCGTCCCATTCCAATTCGCCTCGCTCACAATCGCCAACAAAAACCGGCCGATAACCCTGCTCTTTGGCATATTGCACCACAGTGCCCAAGGTCACCGGGGCGCTGCTCCCCTGAAAGCTGCGCCATTTGGCGGCGCATTCGCCAGGGTGAAAACGGGGCGCGTCCCGCCGGCTCCAATCCTCCCAAAGCTCCAGCGGCTGCCCCGCCTCCTTGAGGGCCATTCCCACGTTCAGCCACTCCTGATAACCCAGCCGGGCCGGGTCAATAGCGGCCAACAGCTCCCGCACATCATATTTAGTTTGCATTCCTTTCATTTCCAAAATCCTGTTTCTTCCTTATTATATATATTATTTGTTCGGTTGCCACTCAGCCGGCCTAATCCCCGGCGGCGTTCCGCGCCAGCCCAAGGCGGCTATGCGGGCAATCATCTGGCTGGCCGCCTCAAAAGGCCAGCAGCCCACGTTGCGGAAGCCGTACCGCTCCAAAATGCGGATTTGCTTTGGCGTGGTCAGCCCCTCCCGCTGCCGCTTTTGCAGCCGCTCAATCAGCAAGGCCGCCTTGCCGGCGCAATCCACTTGATCAGGCAAAATGCCCCGTTTTTCCAGCAGGGCCAGCTGCTTTTCGCTGGCCGGCCCCATCTCCCAGCCAAAGCTGGGCCGCCAATCCAGCAAATCCTGCGCCTGGATAGACATCTCAAATTGCAGTGGGTCAACCAGCCGGGCCTTGCGCCGGCGCATTTCCGCCAGCTCCCGCGCCAACGCTTCCTCCCGCTGGGCCACCACTTCGTCACTGGCCCGCTGCTCCGCCTCCATAATATCCACCGGGCCGCCCTCCGCATCGGCAGACAAATCCGCCGTCATCTGCCGGGCCACCTCCGGCGCGGCGCAAAGTAAATGAGCCGGCCGGCAAAGCTCGTGCCGCTCCGTATGCCACAAAAAATCCAACAGCAGCAGATATTCCTTGTCCTGCGCCAGCCGGGTGCCGCGGCCCACCATCTGGCAGTATAAGCTGCGGCTTTTGGTGGGCCGCAGCACCACCACGCAATCCACCGCCGGGCAATCCCAGCCCTCGGTCAGCAGCATTGAGTTGCAAAGCACGTCGTAGCGGCCCGCCGCAAAGTCCCGCAGCACCGCCGCCCGGTTGGCGCTCTCGCCATTCACCTCGGCCGCCCGAAAGCCCTGCGCCTGCAAAATTTTACAGAACTTCTGGCTGGTGCTGACTAACGGCAGAAACACCACCGTTTTGCGGCCCTGGCAGTATTTACGCATTTCCACCGCAATCTGCTGCAAGTAGGGCTCCAGCGCGCAATCCAAATCCGCCGCCTTAAAATCGCCGCTCTGCATTGCCACCCCGCTTAAATCCAACTGCAAAGGGATAGTCTGGGCCCGAATCGGCGCCAAATAACCCTCGCGGATAGCCTGCGGCAGGGTGTACTCATAGGCCAAACTGTCAAAAAACTGGCCCAGGTTGCGCATATCCGAACGGTCAGGCGTGGCCGTAACCCCCAGCAGGCAGGCAGGCGCAAAATGCTGCAAAACCCGCTGATAGCTGTCGGACAAAATATGGTGCGCCTCGTCCACAATCACGGCCCCAAAATGCTGTGGGGCAAACTGCTCCAGCCGCTTTTGCCGGGTGAGGCTCTGCACGGAGCCCATCACCACCCGGCACCAGCTGCCCAGGCTGCTGCTTTCCGCCTTTTCCAGCGCGCTGGCCAGGCCTGTGCTTTCCTGCAATTTGGCGGCCGCCTGCTCCAAAAGCTCGCCCCGGTGCGCCAAAATCAGCACCCGCTGCCCCTGCCGCACCAGCTCCTCTGCCAGCTTGCAGAAAACTATCGTTTTGCCGCAGCCGGTGGGCAGCACTAGCAAAGTTTTGCGCCGCCCGGCCTGCCACTGCGCCTGCACCGCTGCCAACGCCTCCTGCTGATATGGCCGCAGCTCCATTCCGGCGCCGCTCATCAGAATACCTCATCGTTATAGGGCGGCTCTTTTGTCAAATAAGGCTCGTTCGGCGCGGCCGCAGGAGCCTCATAAAACCGCTTAATCTCATTGGTTTTATATTCCCGGCCGTCTTTGCTATAAGTGCGGATTCCCACCTTAGCCCGGCCGCGGGCGCCCACCACCCGGCTCCAATTCATCGGCTTGTCCTCACCCCGCTTGCGCTGGCCAATCCCGCAGAAAAAGTCGCAAAGCAAGCCCTCGCAGCGGCTGTGCAAAAACAGGTTGTGCTTGATGATTGCCACCCCGCTCCCGTCGGTTATGCGGATATGCACAATGGCCTTGTTGCAGGGCGGCAGTTTGGCGCTGCCGGCGTGGCGGCTGCGCTCCAAATCCACCACTTGAAAATCGTAATCTCCCTCCGGCAGCACCACAAACTCCGGGCTGTCGTTGACTATGGAGCTGTTCCAATCCAGCTCGCGGTCGTTACTCTGATAATTCGTCATTTTTATGTACCTCCTTAAAAAAAGTAATAATTCACATCTATATTTTAACCTATAACCTATCGGACATTCCAGGACACGTTTGCCGCCAAGCAAATGGAAACCTATTTCGCCCGCCTCTTTTCAATCAGCCGGAACACCTGCGGCCAGCAGGCCACCAGCTTGCCGTTGATAAAATCCTCGCCATAATTCAACACCGGCGTATCAGCCGGGAAATAACCCCTATCCGCCACCACTCGCTGCAATTCGGCCTCCGTCACATTATACTCAAACATCAAAGCAGCCAAAGCCCGACTCGCCTCTGCGAGGCTCGCTGGATTCCCTTCGGTCACCGGCAACTCACTAATTGGCGTTTCACCATAAGCAGCTTTGGCAGGCTGTGCTTCCGCCAGCGGCTCCGCCCCTGCAAATATCTGAGCAATCGCCGCATACGCAAACGGCAGCTTGTCCGGCAGACCGTGCCGGTTTTTGGCGTCCCAGCAGGGGTGGTGCGTGGCATACATCACTCGCTCGCCGCCCGTGGCCTTTTTATGCTTGTTAGTATCCGTCAGCGTAATCACCTCGTAATTGGCGAACAGCAGCAAATCCGCCCACTCCTTAACCAGCGGGGCCACCTTTTTGCTCAGCTTCAGCTCCCAGCGGTCATAAGCTCCCATCTCCTGCGGCTGCTCAAACTTGCGCATTGCCGCGTGGGCTGTCAGCAGCACATTCACGCCCCGGCCCTCAGCCAAATCGGTCAGCAGCTGCAAAAGCCGGGCAAATTCTTCCTGCAAGTAAACGTAACCCTTACCATAGCCAAAATCCTCCAAGCCGCCCAGTTGCGCTTTGTCGCAAATATGCCGTACACACAGGGCCTCCGCCCAATCCGCCGTATCGATAACCAACGTCCGGCACAAATCCGGGTGGCTTTGCACATATCGCACCTGCTCCAGCAGCAGCGTCCAGCTGCTGGGCCGCTCCGCAAACCGCTGCACGTCCAAATGCCGGGTGCCGCCTTCCGTGTCGATAAATAACGGCTGCGGCAGCTGCGCCGCAAAGGTGCTTTTGCCGATTCCCTCCGGGCCGTACAAAACCATTTTTTGCGCTCCGCTAATTTTCCCTCTGCTGATTTCCATTAAAACACACCCGCTTTCCAATCCAATTTTGCCGCCGGGGCTGGCTGAACTGCCGCCTCCGGCTCCTTAATATAACCGTCCTCAATTAAGGTGGCGTTTTCCAAACGGAACGCCGCCTTAATATTCCTTTCAGTCAATAATCACGCTGCACTCGCTGCCGCAGCTTACCCTGGTGGCAATAACCTGCAACCCCTCGGCCTCCAGCCAGCTGCCAAACTCCTGGAGCGTGGGCAAATCCATCTGCTCCAGCTTGTCCAGCAGCACAAAACCGCATTTCGGGTTCAGCCGGCGCACCACGGCCACCGCCACCCGCAGCTGCTCCGAGGCTGACATATTATCCCAACGCTGCCCTTGGTAGACCAGCTCGCCATCAGCCACCGAAAGGCCCGGCAATGGCATTTGGGCCCCGGCCAGCAAATCAAGTTTAGCCTGCCGGCACTGCTCCAGGGCCCCGCTCAGCCCGTCATATTCCGCCTGATACTGGGCCGCCTCGTCTAAGGCCCGCTCCCGGTCCAGATTGCTTTGCACCCGGCGGTTTAGCTGCTCGATGTTGGCGATATTGGCCTCCAGCTCGGCCGTGGATTCGTCCTGCAAAGCCGCCGCCGACTTTTGAGCAATCTCCAAACTGCGGCAAATCTCATCATACCGGGCTTGCAATTCCGCTAACTGTCGCTGCATTTCCGCCACCTGCCGGCGCAACCGCTCCTCCTCAATCTGCAAGCTGGCTGCCTGCGCCCGCTTGCGCTGGTTTTCGCCGTTTCGGGCCAATATCTCCTGCTGCTGCCGGATAAGCTCGGAAACGCTCACCGGCTCTGTCGGCACGTTAGGGTCAAAGGGCAGCTCCTTAGCATATTTGGCTTTCTGAGTAGCAATCTGGCCGATAGAGCGCCGGCGGTTATATAAATCCTGCTCCTGCCCCTCCAGGGCAATTAGCTGCTCCCGCAGCCCGATTATTTGCAGCAGCGTGTTGGCTTTCTCCCGGCTGCTGGCCTGCATAAAGCGCGGCAAGTCCAGAGCCAGCTGCTCCACAAACTCATTTAGCAGCTGCTGCCCACCCCGCCGGCCGGAGGGGTCGGTCACTTTAAGCTCGCTGTTTTTGCCCCGCCGCTCCACAATCAGGCCGTTGTCCAGCTCCACCCGCAAATCCGGCGGCGTTAAAGCTCCCTCCCGCTGCGCCGCGCTGGGCCGGAAACGGTCGCCGCCCAACGCCCAGGCGATAGCGTCAATAACCGAGGTTTTGCCCTGCCGGTTCTGCCCGCCAATCACGGTCAGCCCCGCCGCTTTCGGCTCCAGCTGCACCGCCTTAATCCGCTTCACATTCTCAATTTCCAGCTTATTAATTTTTACCATTACATTCACTCCTCCAAATTCTTAATCTCAACTTCAATCCTGGGCTGCCAGGAGTAAAACTTCTCCAAACTCACCATTACCAAATCCGCATCGTCACGGTAGGCTACCTGGTTAAGGCTATCTGCCACAACTTTAATTATGTTATCTGCGTCCGGCTTCTTCACCGGCCTAATTTCCCCGGCCTCCATAGCGGTCTGCCGCTTTTTGCTGGCGCTGGCCGGGATACTGTAATAGGCCCTGATGTGCATTACCAGCGGCTCTTTATCTGCAAACCGCAGGCCGGGGCACTGCCGCAGGTACTCGGTACGAATAAGGTTCTCATACAGCACCGTTTTGTCCGGCGTGTAGGTTTTGACAAACCCGCCCTGCCGGCTGAACTTTGGCCGGCCTTTGCCCTGCGGCTC
>JAETTP010000058.1 GCA_021769035.1 Bacillota bacterium
CCGTTTACTTCCAACAAAGCCCGCAAACCTAAATTGGGTGTTTCAGCCAAGTGCTGCAAAGCATACTTAACCAAGGCCCGGTTTTCATCTACCAAATCCATAATATCGCAAACCGTAGCAATGGCGGCAAAAACCAGATACTCCAGAAAATCCTGCTGCCAGTCCAGTCCGGCCAATTCATAAAGGCGCTCAGCCATTTTATAAGCCAGCATGCCAGCGCAAATGGACTTGCAGGGATATTGACAAGCGCGTTGTTTAGGGTCAATCACCGCGTCCGCCGGTGGCAGCTTGTAAATACTGCCGGCTGGGCTGATTTCAAACGGCACCTCGTGATGATCCGCAACAATCACTGTAAGGCCAAGCTCCTTAGCCAACTTCACCTGTTCAAAGGCCGCAATGCCATTATCCAACGTCAGCAGCAGCTCCACGCCCTCGTCGGCCAGCTTCTGCACCGCAGCGGAGTTTAAGCCGTAGCCTTCGCTGTCCCGCCGCGGGATATAGTAACGCACATTGCCGCCCATTCGCTGCAAAACCAACATCATAATACTGGTGGAGGTTATGCCATCAGCATCATAATCACCAAAAACAGCAATCTGCTTCCCCTGCCTAACGGCTTGCAGCAGCAGCTCGCAAGCCTCGTCTAAATTTTTCAACAATCCCGGCGGGTGCAGCATAGCCAAACTAGGCTTAAAATACTCCTCAATATCCTCGCGTTCCACCAAACCGCGCACGGCCAGCAGCCGCGCCGCTGTCATATTCAGACCGCAATCCTTAGCCAGCTGACTAATTTCCGGCGCCTCCACCCGACAACCACGCAAAAACCATTTTTTATTTCCCAATACGCACAAACCTTTCTAATCCAGGTGTTTTAGACTTTATACTGACAGAGCTTTCGCCGCAACGCACAGCGAAAGCCCTTCATTGAATACCCCAATTTAGGCCAACGCAGCCTTAAACCAGGATTTTATCATCATTTTTTTTACCTTTTTTAGCAGCCCGGATTTCATTCTTATCCACACCGCGCAGACGGGTTAAATCAGACAAAATGGAACCGGCAATAAACACGGAGGAATAAGCGCCGGCAATCACACCAATCACCAAAGCCAAAGAAAAAGCTTTAGTCGTATCGCCGCCAAACAGGAACAGGCAGAGCACCAACAGCAACACAGCCACCGAGGTGTTAATCGAACGCCCCAGCGTTTGGTTAATGCTTTCATTAATCAAATCAGTGAAGCCCTGTTTGGGGTGCAGCTCGCGATTTTCCCGAATACGATCAAAAATAACAATCGTGCTGTTAATCGAGTAACCAAGCACCGTCAGGATAGCGGCCACAAAGGTGCTGTCCACCTCAACCTGCAAAATTGAGAAGATACCAACCACCATTAAAGCGTCGTGCATTAATGGCACAATGGCCGAAACCGCAAAGTTAAAACGGAAACGCACCGTAATATAAAGCAACATCAAAGCCAAAGCCAGCAGCAAAGCCCACCAGGCGTTGGCAATCAACTCCGCACCAATAACCGGGCCAATGCGCTCATTGCGCAAAATCTCAAAGGAGCCCAGCTCGCTTTCCACCTGCGTCAGCAGCTGATTGCTCTGCTCCTCCGGCATATCCTCCGTGCGGATTAAGAACACGTTATTCTCACTGGCCTGAATTGTCGGCGTAGCTTCAACGTAGCCGGAAACCACCGAGCGTAAATCCTCCGAAGTCACTGCCTGCGAAAATTGCAGCTGCATAATATTGCCGCCGGTGAAATCAATGCCCAGGTTAAGCCCCCGGAAAAGTAGCGAGGCCACACCAATCAGCAGCAAAACCACGGAAATTGCATACCACAGCTTGCGTTTGTTTACCACATCAATGTGTAATTTAGGCACGGCGAACGCCTCCTTTCACGTGGGCAAAAAGGCCAATATGATTTGCAAAGGCCGGGATTGTCGCACACCATTTCAGCAGATAATGCGTAACCACCAAGGCCGAGAACATACTCACCACAATACCAACCGCCAAAGTGACGGCAAAGCCCTGAATGGAGCCGGTGCCAAACTGGAACAGCACCGCGGCCGCAATCAGCGTGGTCAGGTTGGAGTCCAAAATGGTCCAAAGCGCCCGCCGGAAAGAGGCCGTCACCGCCGCCGGCAGCGATTTATCATTGGCAATTTCTTCTTTCAAACGCTCGTAAATAACAATATTGGCGTCCACCGCCATGCCTATGCTCAGCACAAAGCCGGCAATGCCGGGCAGCGTCAGCGTAATTTTCAGCCAACAAATCAGCCAGGTTAAAATCAAGGTGTAAACCACCAGCGAAATCGCGGCCACCACACCCGGCAAACGATAATAAGCGATAATGAAAATCAACAGCAAGGCCATACCAACCAGGCCGGCGTAAAGGCTCTTCTGCAAAGAATCCGCACCTAAGGACGGGCCGACGGTGCGCTTGCTCATCACCTCAACGTCCACCGGCAAAGCGCCGCCTTTCAGCACCGCCGCCTCGGCAATGGCCTGCTCCAGCGTGTAGCCACCGGAAATCTGGGCTTGTCCGTTGCTGATAACGGTTTCCACCCTGGGGCTCATAACCTCCTGGCCGTCAATATAGATAGAAATAACTTGTCCGTAATATCTGGTAGTGGCTTCTGCAAATTTTTTGGTGCCCTCGTCGGAAAACTGCAAGGAAATTACATTTTCCTCCCGCGGATCGGTTGCGCCTTGATTGCGCACGCCTTTAGCGTCCGCCAAATCGGAGCCCGTCAAAATAACCTCGCCCCGCGGGCTGCGAAATTCCAGTTTAGCCGTGCGGCCCAAAATATTAATGGCCTCGTCCGGGTTATCCACACCGGCCAGCTGCACGATAATCCGGTCGTCGCCCTCCAACTGGATAATCGGCTCCGATACGCCGATATTATCCACACGCTTGCGCATAATCTCCTTCAGGGCTTCCATATCGTCGCTGGAAACTGTCTGCCCTGCCTCCGGCACCGCCTGCAAAACCACCTCGGCGCCGCCGCGCAAATCCAGGCCCAGATTGAGATTATCCTTTAGATAACCCCAGGAACCTGCCACAGCTGCGGCCAGCACCAATACAAACAGGCAAAGCCAGATACCTCCCTTTTTCATTTAACCGTTGCCTCCTAAAACTTTAAATTGCTTACAGCGTTTTTGCGCTTTCAGTTTGCTCATTATCCAACGCGGCAATGCCGGATTTTTTCAGCTCAATTTCCACGTCCTCCGAAACCTCCAGCCACACGCTTTTTTCATTGACCTCGGTGATAATGCCAATAATCCCGCCAACGGTGACGATTTTGTCGTCAACCTTTAGATTGTTCAGCATTTCCTGACGTTGCTTCTGCATTTTCTGTTGCGGACGAATCAGCAAAAAATAGAAAATCAGAATCATAAACACAAATGAGCCAATAGAGTATACTAAATCCATTAAATTATAACCACCTTTTGTTTTTTATTATGCACAGATTAGCCTTATAGAAATTCGCCCGTTTTTTATTTATTCCTGCCAGTTGGCAAAAAATTCTTTATAAAAAGCCGCAAAAGTACCCGCCAAAATATGCTGGCGCATTTCCTGCATTAAATGCAGCAGAAAATGCAAATTGTGAATAGTCGTTAAATGCAAACCAAAAATTTCGTTCGCCTTAACCAAATGGCGAATATAAGCCCGGCTGAAATTACGACAGGCATAGCAATCGCAGCCCTCCTCCAGCGGGCTAAAATCGCGGGCGTATTCCGCGTTGCGCACCACCAGCTTGCCGCGGCGCGTAAACACCGTGCCGTTGCGAGCAATACGGGTCGGCAGCACGCAATCAAACATATCCACGCCGCGGGCCACGCCCTCCACCAGGCAATCTGGGCTGCCCACGCCCATCAGATAGCGCGGCTTATCCTTGGGCATAATCGGCAGCAAATGCTCCAAACAATCATACATCAAAGGCTTGGGTTCGCCCACGCTCAGCCCGCCAATGCCGTAGCCGGGAAAATCCAGCTCAATCAGCTCCTCGGCGCTGCGCCGGCGCAAATCGTTAAAAAGCCCACCCTGCACAATACCAAACAAAGCCTGGTCCTCGCGAGTGTGGCAGGCCTGGCAGCGAGCCGCCCAGCGGGTCGTTTTTTCCAAAGCAGCCACAATCTGCTCCTTGGGCGCCGGGTAAGGCGAGCAGACGTCGAAAACCATAGCAATATCGGCGCCCAAAGCCTGCTCAATTTCCATCACCTTTTCCGGCGTAAAAAAATGCCGGGAACCGTCAATATGCGAGCGAAAAGCCACGCCGTCCTCGCCAATATCCCGCAGCTTGGCCAGACTAAAAACCTGAAAGCCGCCGCTGTCCGTCAAAATAGGCTTAGGCCAGTGCATAAAGCTGTGCAGGCCGCCGGCCTCCGCCACCAGATTATGCCCAGGACGCAGATATAAATGATAGGTGTTGCTTAAAATAATCTGCGCGCCCACCTCGTCCAAATCCCGCGGGGCCATCGCCTTAACGCTGGCCTGCGTGCCTACTGGCATAAAAATCGGCGTTTCAATTTGGCCATGCGTCGTTTGTAGCAAGCCTGCTCTGGCCTCGCCGTCCTGCTTTAAAAGTTGGTAATTCAGCATTATCAAACCTCTTTTATCAACAAAAATTTCTTCATTATAAGACTCATAAACCGCCGCCGCTCAGTGCATACTAAGCCTGAGCACAACACTAAAACTTTTTGGAGGCAATTAAAATGACTAAAAATCCGTCTATTCAATGCACTATTAACGAATGTAAGCACCACTGTGGCAGCGAAAACTATTGCTCACTGAAAGCCATTCGGGTGGGCACGCATGAAAGTAATCCCACAATGGTGGAATGCACTGACTGCGAATCCTTTGAATACGAAGGCTAAACGCAAACGCAATCCAGCACAGGGAAATCCGGGCAGCAACCTTTAGCTGCCCGGATTTTTTTTTATTAGCGGCGGCGGTTCCCGCGCAAAGCCGGCGGCTTAGCCAAAACCTCCTGCCAGAAAACGGCATTTTGCAAATCGGAAAGCCCCATTTTCTGCTGCACAGCCTTAACGTCCACCACAGGCACGTCGTTTTGCGGTACCAGCGCATGCATAGGAGCTAATTCAGACCGATGCTCCACAGATTGAGCTACTTCCACCTCGCCGGTGCAGTATTCACACTCCGAGGCAGCCGTTTGGGCTGCTTGGCGGGCCCGCCTCTGAGCGTTGGCGCTGCGCCGTGACGAAGCGTCGTTCTGCATAACCTCATCAAACAGCTGCCGGATTTGCCCGGTCAGGCTTGGCTGATGAGGCACATTTGGCTGCTGATTCGGCCTGGCCGGCTGCCGCCTCCGGTTTCTTTTACTGCCGCTAATACTGGATAAAGCCAGAAAAAGAATGATTATTATTAGAGATTCCAATATCCTCACCAGCCTTTCAGGGCTTCTTCACTATTACTGATTTTTCTGATTGCCGGAATTGGAAATCCCCTCGCGCATTTTGGTATCAGCCTGCAAATTCATCATATTATAATAATCCATCACGCCCAAATTGCCGTTGCGGAAAGCCTCGGCCATAGCCAAAGGCACCTGGGCCTCAGCCTCCACCACTTTGGCGCGCATAGCCTGAATTTCAGCCACCATTTCCTGCTCCTGGGCCACAGCCATCGCCCGGCGTTCCTCCGCCTTGGCCTGAGCAATCTGCTTATCGGCCTCAGCCTGGTCAGCCTGCAATTTAGCGCCAATGTTGCGCCCGACGTCAACGTCGGCCACGTCGATAGACAAAATCTCAAAGGCCGTGCCGGTATCCAGGCCCTTAGCCAGCACTGTTTTGGAAATCATATCCGGATTTTCCAAAACCTCCTTGTGCGAGGCGCTGGAGCCAACCGTGGTAACAATACCCTCGCCCACGCGGGCAATAATGGTTTCCTCGCCGGCGCCGCCTACTAAACGGTCAATATTAGCCCGCACCGTAACCCGCGCCTTAGAGCGCACCTCGATGCCGTCCTTAGCCATAGCGGCCACCACCGGGGTTTCAATAACTTTGGGGTTTACGCTCATCTGCACGGCCTGCAAAACGTCGCGGCCAGCCAAATCAATCGCGGCTGCCCTTTCAAAAGCCAGCGGAATATTAGCCCGCTCCGCGGCAATCAGGGCGTTCACAACCCGGTCGACATTGCCGCCGGCCAAATAATGCGCCTCCAGCTGGGTCACCTTAACGTCAAGGCCGGCTTTTTCAGCCTTAATCAACGGATTTACAATCTTGGCCGGTGAAACACGGCGCAAGCGCATACCAATCAAATCCACAATTCCCACCTTAACCCCGGCAGCCAAGGCCGAAATCCATAACCCAATCGGCACAAAGGCTAATATTACCAGCACGGCAATGATTATAATAAAAACAACCAGCCCGGCCCCTACCGCGGCAAAATCAAAACCTGCCAAACCAAATGGCATTTCGCATTCCTCCTACTTTCAATTTTATCTAAAATATATTAAGACTGCTATCATTATAATACATTTTTTGCCAAATTACAATATCTTTATAAATTTAAGCTTCGGCAGTTTCCGGCTCGTCATTTTCAATCGGAATGACAAACACGCTGCTGCCCTCCACCTTTATCACGCGCACCTTAGTGCCGCGCAGCACAAAGCTGCCCTCGGTCAAAACGTCGGTGCGCTTGCCGCCCAGCATAGCCGCGCCGGAGGGCCGCAAATCTGTTAGGGCCATCCCGCTTTCGCCCAGCAAATCGTTTATGCCAACTGGCGGGCTGACGTAACCGCCCTCGGTTGAGGTGGAATCCTGCAAAATAAGCCGGTTCCACACCCGTCTGGTGCGCCCGCATTTCAAGCTGATAAATATTAACAGCAAGGTAACCAGCAGGGCCAGGCCAATTTGCAGCATGGCAGCCATCATACTAGGCGCCACGCAGATAACCGCGCCCACAATGCTGGCAATGCCCAAAATGCCGCAGGCTCCAAAGCCGGGCACCACAAAAATTTCCAAAATCAGCAGCACCAAACCGGCCACGGCCAACGCCACCGCAATCCAGGCGGTGTAGCTCAAAAGCAACGCGCCAATGAAATACAAGGCCAGAGAGGTCACGCCAATGGCGGCAAAAATGCCCACGCCGGCAAAAAGCACCTCCAGCACCAAGCAGCCAATGCCCAGCACCAATAGCACGGTGGAAACTACAGAATTGTTCAAAATCTGCGTGGCCTGTTCCTGAAAATTATAGGCCACCGGAACAATATTGGCGTTGTTAATTTCCAAAACGGACAACAGCTCCGTTTCACTGCTAACGACGAAATCAGCCATGCCATACTGCACAGCCTGGGCCGCGGTCAGCGTCAACAAACGGCCGGCCTCGCTCAAACCCTCAATCACCACGCGGGAATCGCTCATTGCCGCAGCCAGTTTGGTATCCCGGCCGTGGCTTTCAGCCGCGCTAGTCAGTTGCGCCGTCCAAAAGGAAACCACCTTTTCGTCTGCCTTTTCGTCACCCAGGCGCGGTTCGGCAGCGCCGATTGAACCTCCGGTTTTCATAGCAATCTTGTCGCAGGAAAGCGCAATCAAAGAGCCGGCGGAAATAGCCTTGTCATTAACATAACAGTAGGTCGGCACTTCTGCGTCCATAATAATCTGCTTTAAGGAAACCGCCGCGTCCACATAGCCGCCGTAGGTATCCAATTCCAAAAGCACCGCGTCTGCGCCGGCAGCCGCCGCCTCCTGGTGCACACGCTCCAAATAGGAAACCATATGCTGGCTGATTTCCCCCTCCAGCTTGGCCTCATAAACCAGCTTGCCGCCGTCGGCCCAAGCCGGCCCCGGCCGCAGCCAAAACAAACTGCATAACAGCAAAACGGCCATAAACAGCCAACTGCGTTTTGCCAAATTCTGCAATATTAAGCACCTCCCCAAAATTCATCCTTAATATTATTATTATCTTAACCAAAAATTATAAACAAAGTTTAAACTATTGCATTTTTTAGCAAAAAAATAAAATAAATATTCCTCAAACCAACTGAGGAATATTTATTTTATTGAGCTTAAAGCAGATGGCAGGCCACAAAATGCTCCGCTTCCACCGCCTGCAAAGCCGGACGCTGACTCCGGCAAATCGGTTGACAATGCGGGCAGCGCGTTTGAAACGGACAGCCTTGCGGCACGGCCAAAGGGCTGGGAATTTCACAATTCTGCGCCGGGATTTCTTTATGAAAATCCATATTCAAATCCAAAACTGCCTCCAAAAGAGAACGGCTGTAGGGGTGGCGGGCGTTTTTCACCTGCTCGCCGGGCAGCAGCTCCACCACCGAGCCTAAATACATAACCGCAACCTGATGCGCAAAAGCGGCAATCAACGCCAAATCATGCGCTATGAAGCCAACGGCCAGTTGCTTTTCCTGTTGCAGCCGCACCAGCAGCTGAATAATAGTCTGCTGCACAGGCGGGTCCAGGGCGGCGGTGGCCTCGTCGCAGATAAGAATTTCCGGCTCCAAAGCCAAGGCTCTGGCAATGGCAACCCTCTGCCGCTGGCCGCCGCTCATACTGTGCGGATAGCGTTCCATAAAACTTGGCGGCAGATTTACCATTTCCAAAAGTTCCGCCGCTTTAGCCGCACATTCGCTTTTTTTAATGCGCTTAAAATTCAGCAAAGGCTCGCAAAGTATATCCCGAACCCTCATGCGCGGATTAAACGAGCTGTAAGGGTCTTGAAAAATCATCTGGATATGCTGGCGATTTTCCCGCAGGCGCGCGCCGGACAAATTGGCGATATTCTGCCCCCGATAGATTATTTCCCCAGACGTCGGCTTTTCCAGCTGCACCAGCAGACGCATAAAGGTGCTTTTGCCGCAGCCGCTTTCTCCCACCAGGCCCAAGGTGCGCCCACGATACAAATTCAGGCTAATATCGTTGCAGGCCGTAAGCTGCCGGCCGCCGGCCACGCCAAAACGTTTGCTGATATGCCGCGCCTCCAGCAGCAGCTCGCCGGTTTTGTTTGCCAATTCAGACATAACGCTCACCCTCCAAGGACGGCACCGCGTCCAGCAGGGCCCGCGTATATGCAGATTGCGTTTTTTGCAGCTGCTCCCGGTTTCCCTGCTCCTCAATGCATCCCTTTTTCATCACCACAATTTTATCCGCCATATAAGCCGCCAAACCAATATTATGAGTTACAATAACAATCGCCGTGCCGTATTGCTTGCGTAGCTGCAACATCTGGCGCACAATCTGCGCCTGCGTGGTCACATCCAAAGCGCTGGTTGGCTCGTCCGCCAACAGCAGCTTGGGCTGAAAAACCATACCCATAGCAATGCCCACCCGCTGACGCTGGCCGCCGGAAAGCTGAAAAGGATAGCTGCGCATAATATTAGCGCCGTCCGGCAGCTGCATGCGCTCCAGCATTTTCAGCCCCAAAGCGTAGGCTTGCTTTTTGGGCATTGCCTGGTGGGTGCGGATATACTCCACGAACTGGCTGCCGATGGTGCGGATTGGGTTGAGCATTGCCCCGGCGTCTTGAAAAATCAGCGAAATCTCACTGCCGCGCAGACAACGCCATTGCTCCGGCGTGTTTGCCAGCAACGATTGATTTTCAAACAGAATATCGCCGTCCGTCCCCCGGCCGCCGCCAGGCAAGCAGCCCAAAACCGCCCGAATAATCGAGGTTTTACCGCTGCCGCTTTCTCCCACTATGCCGCAAATCTCCCCCGGCGCAACGTGCAGGCTGAAATTTTTCACAATCGACTGGGGCTGGGCTGCGTATTTTATTGCAACATCCTGAATGTTCAGCATTTTTTCCTCCGCTGTTTGCTACTATTTTTTATTCAACCGGACGCATTTGGTTAGTTATCCAATAATAATCTGCCGTGGTAATCTCCGCTCCGGTCACTCTATCCCGCCGGCTGCTCATGCTGCTGTTATCGTAGCCGTGCACCCGCACTGCCGCATCGGC
>JAETTP010000059.1 GCA_021769035.1 Bacillota bacterium
CAGCCTGCCGAAAAGCTGCGTCGTGTTCCACCAGCAGCATAGTGGGCGCAAATTCAGCAATCAGCTGCTCAATTTGCAGCCGGGAATAAATATCAATATAATTGAAGGGTTCGTCCCAAACGTAAAGGTGCGCAGGCTGGCAAAGGCTTTTGGCCAGCAGCACCTTCTTTTTTTGTCCCTCGGAATACTGCTCCATTTCCTTTTCAAATTGCAAGCGCGAAAAATCCAACTTACGCAGAATAGTTAAAAACAGACTTTCGTCCAAACCCTCCGCTTGCGCAAAATCCCGCAACCGGCCCTGCAAAAAGGAAGTATCCTGCGGAATATAGGAGATAATCAGGCCGGAGGCCGACCGGAGCCGCCCCCGCACCTGCAATTCAGCCGGAGCCTGCCCCAGCAGCAGCCGCAGCAAAGTGCTTTTGCCGCAACCGTTAGGCCCGGCCAAAGCCAGCCGCTCGCCCCGGCGCAGGCAAAAATCCGGCGGCTGGCAGATTAGCCGCCCGTCAATCGAAAGGCTGAGCCCGCTGCATTCCAGCAAAATCTCCGCGTGGTGACGCAAAGGTTGCAGCTTCAAATCCTCCGCCCGCTCCAGATTATGCAGCAGCCCGGCCTTTTGCTCAATCGCCTGCTGCTGCCGGGCCTCAATAGCTTTGGCCCGCTTCATCATCTTGGCTGATTTGTGCCCAACATAACCCTTGTCATAGGCCCCTTGTTTGCTGGCCTCCACCTTGTCCGACCAATCGGCGGTGCGCCGTGCCGCCTGGCGCAACCGTTTTATATCCTTATGCAGCAGGGCCTGCTGCTCCGCCTCCGCCTGATTGCGCTGTTCAAAGCCCGCCAGCCAGCAGGAGAAATTGCCAGCCTGCACCTCAATATTAGCCCGATTAAGCGACAAAATATGATCCACGCAGCCGTCTAAAAACTGCCTGTCGTGCGACACCAAAATAAAGCCCTGCTGCCGCCGCAGATAATCCGCCACCAGCTGACGGGCCGGCGCGTCCAGATGATTGGTGGGTTCGTCCAGCAGCAGAAAATGCCCCGACTGCAAAAACATGGCCGCCAACAGGGCTTTGGTCTGCTCGCCGTTAGAAAGGCTGCCAAAGGGCCGCCAAAGCGCCTCCGGCGTCAGCTGCAATATCGCCAGCTCCCGCTCCAGCTGCCAAAGCTCCGCCTCTGGGCAAACCTGCTGCAAAACCTCCGCGGCAAGCTGGCTTTTATCCGCTGGCTCCCAGGGGAAATAAGCAAATTTAAGGCCGCCGGCCACGGTGATACTGCCACTGTACTCATATTGACCGGGGTTGGCCAGCAACTGCAAAAAGGTGGTCTTGCCCCGGCCATTGCGGCCCACAAAGCCCAGCCGCCAGCTGGTGTCCACCTGAAAACTGACATTCTCAAAAATATTATCGTAACTTCCCGGATAAGCAAAGGTCAACCTATCCACTTTCAGCATTGACATAAAAAACACCTCCGTAACAATTTACCGCAGGAAAGTCAAAATCCCACGGCCTGCACGGAGGCCAACGCGCCAAGCAGCCAAATGCCAACAAAGCACAGCTGGGCAACGCTATTAAAAAGTGGTTGTCAGACGCTTAACTTTCCCGCAAAAGGGCGCAATGCTGCCTCAGCCAAAGGCTGGTGCCAAACTGCGCTAAAATTATTTGCAGAAAAAGTTATACATCTTTCCACCCCTTTCGATATTCATTTTAAGTTATTACAACAAGTCCATCAGTCTTTTATAATCCTGCTGGCCATAGAAAAAACGCATAATTACAACTGTCTTATCAGCTTCATTCACTTTATAAAGCAAGCATTATATAATTTCCAATATTTACCTTACGATAACCAAAAAACCGCAATTGCTTATCCCTGCACAGTTCATACATCAGCGGCATGCTCTGCAAAGCAATATAACATTTTTCAACCTTATCAACAAAAGCAACCGCCACAGTGGGGTTCATCAATGAAACCGTTATATACTCCAGTATATTGTCCAAATCTTGACCAGCCAGCTGCGTTTCAACAATCTTATAGGCCATATTTCGCCCGCAGGCCGTTAAGCGCCCCAAAAGCATCTAATGTTTTGCAGTCTTTCAGCTCAGCCTCGGCGGCAGCCAGTTTGCTATAAACATCCTGCATAAGCATTTTTTGCTCATAGGCTTTGAGGCTCATAATAACCAGGTCATCACCGCCATTTTTAGTAATGTAAATCGGCTCCAAGGATTCATCGCACATTCTTGAAATTGCAACGGTGTCCTGCAAATCCTGTATTTGTATAACCCGCGGCATATAAAAGACCTCCTTGTTTATTATTATATCATCATTATGCCACATTGTCAATCCGCAAAAAAATTCCTCTAAAAATACTAATGTATATTTGAAAAAAAAGAGTTTCGTGCTATAATTATAAAACATCGACTTAGGAGAAAAATATGAACATACTAGAAGTTGAAAAATTTTACGAAACATCACTGCGTCCGTTTTTTAATACACAATTACGCATAATACATGAAAGCGATGACTTTGTTCACATTATTTTAGATGGAGAACAGGAGGATTTCTTTTTCACTCTCTACGGAATTGACCATGTGCGATTATATTGGTGTAACGAATGTTTTATATTCGACAGCCAACGAAACAGCCTTGTTTCTTCTGATACTTTTGGCGAGATTGTATATGAGGCCGAGATTGATATACAAAAACTTCCTCTAATCATCGTCAACCTAGTTCTGCAATTAAAAGATAGCTATTTTTTAAGCAAAAAAGAGAAAATAAAGGGAATGATACCATCAGGATATGATACGATAAAAGATTATATTATTCAAGCCAAAGCAATACGCCCTAAAACGCAAACTTATAGACTTGCTAATATCTTGATTGAATATATTTTTGATTAACCTCAATAGCCCTCTTCAATGTATTTATAAAAAAACATTGAAGAGGGCTATTGCATTTTAGCCTACACTGTGTTAATATAATATCAGGCCTACAAATTGTTAATATAGCTATGTTATCGGAAAGGAGAACCCAATGTTGCAACAAATTTCGGAATCTGAACTGACCCTAATGCAAATAATCTGGCAAAATGGAGGGTGCGCCCTCTATTCGCAGATTATGGAGCAGCTGGAGGCCCAGCAAAACGATTGGAAGAAAAACACGGTGCTCACCCTACTTTCGCGCCTGGTGGAAAAGGGCTATCTGCGCACCAGCAAAATCGGCCGGCGCAACGAATACGCCGCCCTGGTGTCACAGCAGGCATATCAGGCAGCCCAAACCGAAAGCTTTGTACACAAAATTTACGGCGGCAGCGCCAAAAACCTAATTTGCGCTCTGCTGCAACAGGAGGCCATCTCCGCCGAGGAATTGCAGGAAATCGAAAGCTTCTGGCGGCAGGGGGTGCAACCAAAATGAGCCACCTTGTGAAAGTGCTGCTTTCCCTCTCCCTGGCCGGCAGTCTGCTGCTGCTTTTGCTGCTGGCGCTCAAGCCTTGGTATCAAAAAAGGCTCAGCCACACCTGGCAGTATTATATCTGGCTGCTTGTGGCCCTGCGCTTCATTCTGCCACTGCCCGCCCTCATTCAGCTGCCAATTATACTGGCCTTGACAACCGCTCAAACTCAGCTTTCTATCCAGCCGGCGGCTGAGCCAGCTACTATTGCCATTGCCTTAAACGACAATGCGCCGGCTGCCCTGCCGGCCAGTTTGGCCGACCTGACGGAGCCCGCCAAGGCAGCTGCCCAAACCCTGCCCTCAGCCGGCTGGCTGCTGCTGATTTGGGCGGCTGTGACTCTGTTACTGCTGTGCCGGAAAATCACCATTTACCAAAGCTTTGTAAGCTATCTGCGGGCCGCCAACCAACCGGTGGAAGATATTGACCTGCTCAATCAGCTGGCTGCCTACGCGGAAGCAATACACCTCCGCAACCGCCAACCGCTAGAGCTGGCCTTTAATCCGCTGCTGAGCTCTCCGGTGTGCCTGGGCCTGCTCAAGCCCACAATCGCCCTGCCCAACACGGCCAAAAACCTGCCGCCGGAACAGCTGGCCTGCGTATTCCAGCACGAGCTAACCCACCTGCGCCGGCACGACCTGCTCTATAAATGGCTGGTGCAGCTGGTAATTTGTCTGCATTGGTTCAATCCGTTTGTTTATCTGCTGAGCCGGCAGGTAAACCGCAGCTGCGAGTTGGCTTGCGACGAGGCTGTGATAGCGTCGCTGCCACAGACCGCTGCCAGGCAAAATTATGGCGAAACCCTGCTGGCCTTTTGCCAACAGGCCGCCTATAAAAATTCGCTGGCCGCTATCACCCTGACCGAGGGCGCGGCCCAATTAAAAGAAAGGTTAGGTGCTATTATGAATTTTCAACCCAAAACCAAATGGCATAAGGCTGCCGCTTTGCTGCTAACCGCCGGCCTTTGCTTCTGCTTTTTCCTGCTGGGCGCTTACGCCGCCGCGCCGCCGGACGAGCCAACCGGGCCTTTTTTGCAGCCTGGCATATATCAAAAAAACGGCGGCGCTCATTCAGAAATCAATAATTATTATGTGTACACCCAAAATAGCTTTTACTGCGACGGCTATATTATTGAAATGGGCTGGAACCTCAACCCGGAACATCTCAATAAATACGCCAAAAACGAAAAAATGAGCCATATCCAGCTGGCAAACGGCGAGGAAATGCCCGTCCTGTTTGCCAAAGCCGCCGCGCCTTATATCGACAACCAGGCGGTCAGACAGGCAATCGCCAAGCTGATTAGCCAACAGCAGCAGGTTGAAGAGCAGCTGAAAATCAAGCTGCCGTATATTTTGCAGGTGATTCCCGCACCGCCGGAACAGCACAATAAGCTGGCCGAAGATTTTTACCAAGCTGGCGAGCTAAGCCCCTTTGCCGCCCTTTTCCCACAGTTAGATAATAGCGCTCAGGACGCCTACTGGCAGCGCATTTACGCCAACGCCCAAATCAGCTTTTGGGCCTGCACGGTTGAGTATATGCCACCGGAGCTGCTACAACAGTATCTGGCCAAATCTGAAGAGGACGACCGTATAGCTTATTTCAGCATAATTCTGGATTATCTACCTCAGGAGGATTATAGCCAGCTGGCCGAAAAATTCTACCAAGCTGATAAAATCGCTTTTTTCTCTATTTTAATTGACGAGATGACTGACGAACAGCTGGCTGAATGGCAAAAGCGCGCTGTGGCCGACCAAAAAACCAGCTTTGCCGCAATGCTGGGAGCCGAACCGAATTGGGATAAAAACCGGGAAGATGATTGGGAAAACTACTGGAATGCTTGGGACGATTACTGGAACAACTGGGATAAACTTTGGGCCAACCTTTGGGGCTGATTAAAAAAGTACCTTGCTAAATGTATTGATAAATGCTGAATAATATGCTATAATTAGGTATATTATAGGATTTTCTGGCAAGGGAGGTCACCTTAGTGAAATTTGCCCAAAAACATCAAAATTTAATCGTCTTTTTGATTATTGGCGCTGCCTGGGCTTGCAGCATAAGCCTTACGCTATGGCTGAAATTTCCGTTCAATCTCCAATATGCCACCTACATTTCCTTAGGCCTGGGCGCTATCTCAGGCGCAATCCTGGGTAATCATTTAGATAAAAAACAACAAAAGGAGAACCGCCAATGATACGCAAAGCAACCGCGGCAGACGTTGAGAGCATTGCCGCCGCCTACACCAGCCTGCTGCAACACGAGCAACAAAACGGGAGCCATTCCAACTGGCAGCTTGATATTTACCCCACGCGCAGTTCCGCCGCAGCCGCCGTCAACCAGGGCGAAATGTTTGTGCTGGAGCATAAGGGCCAAATCCAAGCTAGCGTGGTGCTGAACAAAAGCCAGGCCCCGGAATACGCCCAAATGGATTGGCAATATCCCGCGCAGCCGGAGCAAGTGTTAGTTGTTCACACTCTCTGCATTGCGCCGGCCCTGTCCGGCCACGGCCTGGCCAGCCAGATGATTGACTACGCCAAAACCTACGCTCAGGAGCAAAACTGCCGCGTTATCCGACTGGACACCTGGGCCCACAATGAACCGGCCAAAAGCCTTTATCAAAAGCACGGCTTCCGCATCGTCGGCTACGCGCCTGCAATGTTGCAGGGCCTCATCCCGGAGGATCTGGTTTTTATGGAATATCAGCTTTAATATTTGCACAACCAGCAAACGCTCCCTGCCCCAACAGCAGAGAGCGTTTTTACTTTTATTCCTGTTTACTTTTATTCCTGCACCAACTCAAAGCTCGCCAACGCTTTCGTCAAGGATTCCTCCCATTGAGCCTCAGCCACCGGCCAGCAGCAGCAAACCAGCCAGCAATCCTGCTCCTCAGTCAGCAGGCGGGCCCGGCTTTGCAAGCCCTCCTCCGCCCGCTGCCAAAATCCCGGCTGCTCGGCCAACTCAGCATAGCCCTCATCTTGCACCTGCTTTACCGCCTCGCTCCGCGGGCAGTCCGCCAGCCGCACCAGCCAAATCCGCAGCTCAGTCACAACCTCGTCGTTCTGCACCAGCGCCCAAATGTTTGGCCCTTGCTGCTGCCAATCGCCGGCGGGCAGGGTCAGGCTGTATAATTCACCTAAATCCTCCGCCTCAGCTTGCTGCGGCTCCGCCTCACAGCCAGCCGCCAACGCCACCCACACAGCTGCCATCACAATCAACCAAATTTTCTTTTGCCAAAACTCACACATAAAACGCACCTCCTAAAAAATATCCTCATCAACCGTTTAGCGGCTGACAAGGATATTATAAAACAGCTTTTTCAACTTTTTATCTACAAATTTCCTAGTTTTTTACTTTTTTGCAAGCAAAGCCAGTTGAAATCTCGCTTCCACCAGCCCGCCGCCCGCCTCCGCATTGGCAAGCTGCAAACCGCCGCCGTGCTGCCGGCAAAGCAACGTGCAAATATACAGCCCCAAACCAAAATGCTCCGACCTATCAGCCCCGCTGTAGTATGGCTCGGCGGCCAACCGCAGCTCCTCCGAGGAAAAACCGGGGCCGTCGTCGGCCACCGTCAAACACAACCAGACTGCCTCAGCCTGCTGCTTCAGCTTCAATTCCACCCACACCTTTTCGGCTGCATAACGCGTTGCATTATTCAGCAAATTATCCGCCACATTGGCAACCAGCTCCTTATCCAAAGCCCATTCCCAACCTGTCAACATTTCTGCTGACATTTCAGCCGAAAATTGCAGTTTTTTAGCGCTATTTCGGCAAATTTGTTCAACCAATCCCCGCAAACTTTCAACCAGCCGCGGCCAATCAAGCGCCGACAATTCCGGCACAATATCCTCCAAACGCTGCAAGTTGCTCATACTTTCCACATAGCGCGTCAGCCGGTGCAGCTGCCGCTGCATAACCGCCGCCGTTTGCCTGGCTTCCGCCTCCTCGCTTTGCTGCAAAAACTCCGCATAACCCTGCAAAACCGTCAGCGGCGTGCGCAGGTCATGCGCAAAGGCGCGGTTCAGCCGCCGCCGGCTTTCCAGCTGCCGCCACATCTCCGCCAAATTGGCGGCCAGCCGGGCCCGCATAAGCTCAAAGCTGGCACAAAGCCGGCCCAACTCGTCCTGCCGGTTGCACTCCACGGCAAAATCCAAATCGTTTTCCGCAATCTTCTCCGCCGCCAGCTGCAACTTAGTCAACGGCTCCCGCAGCTTTTGGGCCCAAAAAAGCCAAGCCGCCGCCAAAATGCTCAAAGCTGTGTACACCGGAACGGCCACCGCCGGCGCCAACTCCAACAAATCCACCAACCGCTCATCTTCCGAGGTCAGCTGGGCAGGGTCAGTGTAAACAATAACCCCATCGCCCAACTGCTCCCCCTGCTCATCCGTAAGGTAATAGCGCACAGCCGGTCCACTATCATATCCAGCCATAATTTTATTTTGCGCCCAATCGCAAAATTCATAGGTGACAAAGCAAAGCAGCAAAGCCAAACAGGCAAAAATCAGCACATAACAAACAAAGCTATGCCAAAGCGGCATATTACGCCAGCGTTCCGCTATTTTACCCATTTGTAGCCAACCCCCCAAACGGTTTCAATATACTGCCGGCCAGGTTCATTACCGCCAGCCGCCGCGGCAATTTTGGCCCGTATGCGCCGGATATGCTCCGCCACCACGCTGCTTTCGCCCTCGCTATCCCAACCCCAAATCCGTTCGTAAATACGCTCCTTATCAAAAACCTGACCAGGGTTTTGGGCCAAAAGCTCCACGATGTCAAACTCCTTTTTGGTCAGGCTAACCTCCTGCCCCTGGCAAAACAGGCAACGCTGACTAAAATCCACCGTCAAATCACCCAAAAAGCAAACCTGCGTCCGCTCCGCTGCTGCGTGCCGCGCCTCCCGGCGCAAATGCGCTTGCACCCGCGCCGCCAACTCCCGCAGGGAAAAGGGCTTCACAATATAATCATCCGCACCGGCGGCAAAGCCCTGCAACTTATCGACCTCCTCAATGCGAGCCGTCAAAAAGATTATCGGCCCGGCAAAATGGCTACGTATCCGCCGGCAGAACTGCAAACCGTCCTGCCCCGGCATTTGAATATCCAAAAGCAGACAATCCGGCTGTTTAGCCAGCTGCCCCAAAGCCTCCTCCGCGCTGCCCGCCGTCAGCACCAGATAACCGCAGCCGCGCAAAAATCCGGCCAACATTGCCAAAATATCCGCCTCGTCGTCCACCACCAAAAGCCGCTGTTGTTTGCATTCCGCCAATCCACTCACCCTTTTCCTCGTTATAATACTATTGTATTATTTTAGTTGTTAAAAATCAACTTTTTATCAACTTATCGGCTCATTTTCTGCCTCATTTTTCAAAGCCGCAAAGTAAGCCCGGTTATAGGCCACCAACGGACAATCCGGTTTATATTGCGCTGCCCGCTCATTGTAAACCGCCGCCTCGTCATTGCGGCCCAAGCGATTACAGCAGACGCAAATTTGCAGGCACGGCAGATAGCCATAAGCATCCTGCTGCACAAAGGCGCCGCTGACATCACGCCGCGGGCAATCCAAGGCCCGTTGATACCAATATATCGCCTGCTCCCAGGCCTCCTCCTCCATAAAATGCCGGCCCAAATCGCAGCAGATTTCCGCCCGCGGCACATCATAAGCAAAACTGCGCAAAAGAGCTGCCAAGGCCTCCTGTCGCCGGCCCAGGCCATACCAGCAAAGAGCGGCGTGCCGGCAAGCGTCCAGCTTATTTTCCAACCAACCCTGCTCCGCAGCCAGAAAAGCCTCAAAAACCGCCAAAGCCCGCTCATATTCCTGGTGATAATACAACTCCCGCCCATAATAAAATTGTTGGCGTGGCTCCAGCCGCTCCCCTTTCGCCAGCAGCCCCTCAAAAATCCGCAGGTTACGGTCTGGGTCGCTTGGGTGCAGCTTCCAATGCGTAACGGCGCAATCTCCATAAATCACCTGACCCTCTGGAGCAATCACCTCATGCACCGCCCCCTGCCAACGCATAGCCCCATTATTGCGAATTATCCGCTCCCGATAATAGGAAAAGGTAACGTTTCCCTGCTCGTCAAAGCCAACATTGTAAGGCAGCATAACCACATCCACCTGCGGCCCCAACCCAGCTTTTAACTCCTGAAATTTCTGCCGATCAGCCGGCAACAAAACATCATCCGCATCCAACCACATGCAATAGGCACAACTGGCTTTGGCAAAAGCAACGTTTCTGGCCGCTGCAAAATCATCAATCCAGGCGAAGTCAAAAACCTGCTTGGTGTAAGCGGCAGCAATTTCCTTAGTGCTATCCT
>JAETTP010000003.1 GCA_021769035.1 Bacillota bacterium
AGCCACCAGGGCTTCCTTCGCTGGCTCCGTGTTAGGCAGCAAATCCAAAATATCCCGCTGCCGCTCCACCGGAGCCAAAAATTTATTCAGCCACAAAACATAATCTAGCCCGCTTTTGTGGCAACGCCGAAAATGCAGCCAATGACCGTATTCATGCAGCAGCACAAAGGCGGCAAAGGCCAGCTCGTAGTTTTCAATCTCCAGCGGCAGCAAATCATTAATCATACGCATATAGGCCATCGTGCTGATGTAGTTTTGCTGCTGCTCGTAAAAGTAAAACTCGCTGGCGTAAACGTCGGGCAAGTAAATGCCGCGCTCTTGCTCGTCCAAAGGGTTTTCCGGCTGCCGGCGCTCATTCAGCCAAAGTTGCAGCTCCGCCTGCGAGATAAACCGACAGTGGGCCCCCTGATATTCCGGCCCAACTGGCAACAAGTGAAAAGGCGCTTTTTTGGCCAAACCGGAAATCGCCAAAACCTCAGCCAAGCGCATAATA
The DNA here is from genome assembly GCA_021769035.1 of Bacillota bacterium. Lineage (GTDB taxonomy): Bacteria > Bacillota > Dehalobacteriia > UBA4068 > UBA4997 > Avidehalobacter. Next base: position 494 of record JAETTP010000003.1, read on the forward strand.
TCCGCTCCTCTCCTAATTTAATGCTTAAATGGGCCCGTTCAGGCAGTAAAACAAGACAAAAAAGTAATGGCACAAACTACCGGCCAGCACGAACAAATGCCACACCAGGTGCATATAACGCACCTCCTCTTTGCGGTAAAAGATAACACCCACTGTATAAAACAGGCCGCCGGCTAAAACCAGCACAAAACCGCGCCAATCCAGCAAAGAGGCCACCGGCTTAATGGCCGGCAACACCGACCAGCCGGAAAGCAGATACAGCACCAACGAAAGTTTGTGGAAACGCCGCACACTGATAGCATTTAGGGTGACGCCAACCACCGCCACCGCCACATTGATGCCAAACAGCGTCCAGCCCAGCCAGCCGCGCAGCAGCCCAAGGCAAACGGGAATATAGGTGCCTAAAATTAACAAAAAAATTGAAGAATGGTCAAAAACCTGCAAGACCCGTTTGCCACTGCGATTGGTTATCGCATGATACAAAGTTGAAAACAGATAAAGCAAAATCAGGCTGGCCCCATACAAGGAGGCGCTGACCACGCTCAGCGCATCGCCGTGCAAGGCCGCCCAAACAATCAGCACCGGCGTGCCGCCCACGGCCAGTAAAGCGCCCAGCCCGTGGGATATAGAGTTGGCAATCTCCTCGCCCAGGCTTTGCCGATTAAATTTAGTTACGTCTATCGCCATTTTTCATTCCCCCACTCTCACTATCATTTTTAACTCCGGCAATAATATCCTTGATAACCTCAGCGGCCAGCAACAATCCGGCAGCTGAGGGCACAAAGGCGACACTGCCCGGCGGCAGATTGCTGGCCGCGCTTGACTCGCTCAACTCATTTAACAGCTGACAGCGCACCGGCTCCTCGGTGGAATAAACCACCTTCAGCTCCGCCACGCCCAGCCTGCGCAGCTTTTGCCGCATCACACGGGCCAGCGGACAAACGCTGGTGGCATAAATATCCGCCACCCGAAAAGCCATTGGGTTTAGCTTGTTGCCGGCCCCCATGCTGCTGATAATCGGCGTGCCGGCCGCCTGCGTCTGTTGAATTAAGGCCAACTTGCTTGGCACCGAATCAATAGCATCCACCACATAAGTATAAGCCGCCATTGTAAACTGGTCAGCCATATCCGGCGCATAAAAAACCTGCCGGCAGTCCACCTTAGCCTCTGGATTGATTGCCGCAACGCGCTCCGCCGCCACCTGCACCTTAGGCCGGCCAATATCCGGCAGCAGCGCAATTATCTGCCGGTTTAGATTGCTGCGGTCCACCACATCAGCGTCCACCAACGTTAAAGCGCCCACGCCACTGCGGGCCAGGGCCTCCACCACGTAGCCGCCCACGCCGCCCACGCCAAAAACCGCCACATGGGCGGCGGCCAAAGCCTGCATAGCCTGACTGCCCAACAGCATTTCCGTCCGTGAAAATTGTTCCCACATTAAATTTTAACCTCCACCTATTTTTATTATCTAGTAATCAAAACCAGATTATACAGATTTGCTTACTATATTAATTTTACCATTAAAAAACAATTTTGTACAGCCTTTTTTTGCTTTTGGCCTTAAAATTTACCTGACTAAAAAACAAACGCAAAAGCCACAATAAGCATGCTTGCAAAAGCATCTGCAATTAATCGCATCTGCAATTAATATTTTAGCACTTCATCAATATTTTATTATATCAACGGGACAAAGTCAACTTTTCCCGCTTAAAAAGGAGAGTTCACCATGACTGAAAGCATTTTGGACAACCCCGCCATCCTGAACGCTGGTGATTTGGATAAGCTGAGCCAGCTGCAAGATGAATTTTGCTCCGAATGTGGCAAAAACGTTATTTTGGTGGCATACAAGGGCTAATTAAAGCAAAACTAACAGCAGAGCCGCACTGCTTGGCAGGCGGCTCTGCTGCATTTATTGAATGATGTTGTTGCTGTAAAAACGCAACATAATATTCCAAGTGTTGCGATCTAGCACCCCGGTGGCCGGCAGATTGGCAATTTTTTGAAAAGCGGCAATCGCCTTGGCATTGACAGCCGGTTTACAATCCGGCGTCACCCCGGACAGGTTGACAAAATCACCGGCCAGGTTGTTCAAAACCGCTTGCACCACGGAAAGAACCGGCTCGCAGCCAGGGTCGCCGGCCTCCCAAACCACGGTTTCGCCTGGGGCAATCGCCAAATTGAGGCCGCCGGCTCCCATCTGTAGGCTCTCCAAATTTTGGTAAACCAACATAATCATCTCCCAGGTGGCGTAATTGATTTGGCCACTAACCGGCAAATCAAACTCTTCCTGAAAGCCACGCACCGCAGCCGTGGTTTCCGGCCCAAAGCGTCCGTTCACCAACGCCGTGGGAATATTTTGATAAACGCGGCTGATAGCGCGCAAATTATACTGCATCGCTTCAATCGGCCTAAACCAACGGCCCAGGGAATTTTTATCGCAGTAAACGATATTCAACAAAAACCACCTCCTTGTCTAACGCAATCAATCACTCATACCCTCCAGCAAAGGATAACCCGGATACTGCGGAACATCTGGATTTTGCCGGCGCAACGTGGATTCATAAACATCAAGCAGCGCGTTCCAGGTGCTGCTGCCCACCACGCCGTCTGCCGTCAGGCCAAACAAACGCTGAAATTGCAGTACGGAATTGTAGGTCTGCGGGCCAAAAATGCCCAGAACCTCCACCGTGGGTATATCCGTGTAAACCTCCGCAATGCCGTTTAGATAACGCTGCAAAAGCTCCACCCGCTCGCCGGTGCTGCCCTGACGCAGCACCACGCCATCATAAGGCTCAATCGGCACTCGGGAAAGCAAGGCCGGCAAAATGAAGCTAATACCCCGAAACTGGTCGTAAATTAAATCCCAGGTCACCTTATCCACCCGCCCGGTCGCCGGCAAACCATTGTTGCTTTGCAGCTCCTTAACCGCTTCCTCAGTAACCTCGTCAAAAACGCCGGTTATTTGCACCTGCGGGAAAGAACTATTAAACAAGGCGATAACCGACAGAAAATATTGCAGCAGGTCAATACCCACGCCGGAATAGCCCAAACCAATATCAGTCGGCAAAATTTGGGTGAAGGAAGCATATTCCACCCCTTCGCTTTCCAGCTCGCTCAGGCGTTTTACCACCGTGTAAATATAGCTGATTTGATACCAGGTGGCTTCATCCACAATGCCCGTGGAGGCCATACCAAAAATATTTTGGAATCTGCGCACCGCCGCCACTGTAATCAAGTTGAAATCTCCATTGGCCGGAGAAATTTTAGGAATAGCCGGATAATTGCCGGCTATTCGGTTTAACTGAAACTGAATAATCAACACATTGTTGTTGAAATCGCCATAATCCAACGGCGTGCCGGGATATGAAGGCGTGTAGCTGAGCACCGGCGTGTTTGGAACCAACTCAATATCCTCCCCATAATAATATTGCAAAATCTGAAAGCTGTCATAGCCCTGTTCCGCCAGGTAAACCGTGCCCCACTGCTCCATGCCGTCGCAACGGGTTTGCCGGCCGTCGCAATAGGGCGCGGGGAAAGGCGCCACCTGACCTATTCGGCGAATGTAGGTGGTGAAAAGCTCATCCACAATGCGAGATATGGTGTCAAAAATGCTGCGCTCGTAAACAAAGGCGTGGTCAAACTGGGTGGTGTTGGTAATATCAAAATCATAGCCCTGGCTGCGATACCATTCAGTGTAAATACGATTAAGCGTAAAGGAAACTTGGGCGTAAATGTTAGCGCGCAGAGCCGCCTCCGGCCAGGTTGGATAAATCTCACTGCTGGCCACATTTTTGATATAATCCAAAAAGGATACGGTGACATTTTGCGCCGCCGCCGTGGGATAACCCAAATGTACCACAATCGTTTCCGGCACGTAAGGTGCGGTTAAAACCATTTTATCTCCCCTTTCAACCTATATACGACGGCACTTGCAGATCAACAGCCAAATCGCTGCGGATTCCCGGAAAAATCTGCACCGGCATGCGATCGCGGGTGATGAAATTGGCCGCCATAATCCGTACATAGTAAATATTGTAAGCGTTATCGCCCAGCGAGCCGGCCGGCCCAGGCTCATTGGGACGCAATGAATTTGCTTTCAAAGGCGCCGGCAAGGAAATCATCTCCGCTTCCCCGCTGCAATCGGTTTGCAGCACCGCCAACAAATCCTGCTGCCGCTCCTCCAAACTTCTATATACCATAATTTGAGCATTACAAACCGGCAGCGCCCGGCCAGCCGTGAAAACGTTCACCTTTAAATAACCAAACGAATTAACCGGCGCGGTGTTAATCTGCTGCTCATTTTCATCATAAACAACCATTGCCAAATTACCTCCCTGCAAAATTTGTGGTATATTTATATGCAGGAGGTTCGCCAAAAAATGCCTCAAAATGCAACACAGCTGCCCGCAGGTTTCCCCACGGGCAGCTGTCTGCTAAAGAATTAGATTTTATTCCACCGGATAAATCCAGCCATATTTGTCCTCTTCCTTGCCCCACTGAATACCGGTCAGGTAATCATAGAGCTTTTGCGTCAGCGGGCCGGTTTTGAAATCATTGATGGTAACCACCTTGTCCTTGTATTTCAGTTCGCCCACCGGGGAGATTACCGCCGCCGTGCCAGTGCCAAAAACCTCCTCCAGCTTGCCGGCGTCGGCCGCCGCCATTATCTCATCAATGGAAAGATGACGCTCGGTTGCCTTAATGCCCCAATCGCGCAAAACGTGCAAAATGGAATCGCGGGTGATACCAGGCAATACAGAGCCCTCACAGGGAGCGGTGATAACCTCGCCGTCAATCTTGAACATGATGTTCATGGTGCCAACCTCTTCCACATATTTCCGGTGTACGCCGTCCAACCACAGCACCTGCGAGTAGCCGGCCGCGGCTGCTCGCTGCTGCGCCAAAATGGAGGCTGCATAGTTGCCGCCGCACTTGGTGAAGCCCGTGCCGCCGATAACCGCCCGCACCAGCTCGTCCTCAACCATAATCTTCACCGGGTTCACGCCCTCCGCATAATAGTTGCCGGAGGGAGAAAGCACAATCACAAATTTGTAGGTGCGGGCCGGGTGCACGCCCACGCCCAGCTCCGTAGCAAAGCAGAACGGGCGAATGTAAAGCGAGGTTTCCGGCAGATGCGGCACCCAATCCTGCTCGTGCTTCACAAACTCCTTAACATAGTAAACATAATCATCTTCCGGAATTGGCGGAATACACAAACGCGCGTTGGAATTGTTATGCCGTTTGGCATTCATATAAGGACGGAAAAGCACAATTTTGCCATCTGCATGGCGATAAGCCTTCATGCCCTCAAAGGTTTCCTGCGCATAATGGAAAACCATCATAGTGGGCTCCATCGGAATGGGGCCGTAAGGAATGATGGAGGGGTCATGCCAACCAACGCCCTCGGTATAATCCATCACAAACATGTGGTCTGTAAAATAGTTGCCAAAGCCCAGCTTATTTTCGTCCGGCTTCGGCTGTGGGTTGGGATTGGGGATTACTTTAATTTCCTGCATAAACAACACTCCTATCAATTTTAATAAAATATTTAGTCCTGCTCCGGCTGCTGTTTCAGTGCCGAAAACAGGCTGATTTCCTCAGTTTCATCAATATCGGCCAACGGCGGCAGCTCCTGCAAGGATACCAAACCAAAGGCGGCCAAAAACTCCCGCGTGGTGCCGTATAAAATCGGCCGGCCCGGCGCGTCCAAACGACCAACCTCCTTGACCAGCATTTTTTCCATCAACTTAGCTAGCATCGTATCAGACTTCACCTGGCGAATATTGTCAATCTCCGCCCGCGTCACCGGCTGACGATAAGCCACAATGGCCAGGGTTTCCAGCGCCGCCTTAGATAGCTGCTGAGCCCGCGGTTTATACAGGCGCTCAATATAAGGAGCCGCCTCCGGCTGAGTTAAAAACTGCCAGCCGCCGGCAATCTCCACCAGCTGAAAGCCCCGCCCAACGTAAGCCGCCTGCAATTCCAGCAGCAATTCCTGGGTCAGCCTGGGCTCCAGGCCCAGCGCCTCCGCCAGCCTTTTCACCGGGGTTGGCTCCCAGGCCACAAACAGCAGAGCCTCCAGCAAACGCCGCCAATGCTCCCGTTGCGCCTCCAAGCTTTCTGCCACTTATTCGCCCTCCTGTTCCGTCAGCCTGTCCAAATCAACCGGCAAAATATAGATAGCCGCGTCAGGCGTAGCTTGACGCACCTTAACCACTGAAATTTTTGTCAACTCCAGCAAAGCCAAAAAAGCCACAATCACCTGCAAACGGCTGGCCGAGGCCGCAAAAATATCCTCAAAGCGAATCCCGGCCGGGGCCTGGCGCAAACGCTGCAACAGGCGGTCGGTCATCAAAGCAATACTGACGGCCTCCCGTTTGATAGTGTGAATTTGCTCCGCATTTCTGGCCCGCTGCCAAATCGGCTGAAAAGCCGCGGCCAAATCGGCCACCGTTTTGCCGGCCAGCGGGTTGGGCTCGCCAAACAAGTCGCTGTAAAGGCTGATGTCGTTGGGGCGGGCCATTTGCAGCTGACGCTTTTGATAAAAGTCCGCCAGCACCGCAGCGGCTTCCTTAATGCGCTTATATTCCAAAAGCTCACGCACCAGTTCCTGCCGTGGGTCGTAATCTGCCGCTTCCTCCTCGGATAAAAGCTCCGGCGGCGGCTTGGGCAACAGCAAACGGGCTTTGATAGAAAGCAGCGTGGCCGCCATCACCAAAAACTCGCTGGCAATCTCCAAATCCAGCGCCTCCATTTGGGCCAGATAATCCAGATACTGCGCCGTTATCTCCGCAATCGGTATATCGTAAATGTCAATCTCATTCTTCTGAATTAAATGCAGCAACAAATCAAAGGGGCCGTCAAAAGCCGCCAAATGAATTTCATAGGCCATTTTTACATGCCCATTGCGTCGCGCACCAGCGCCAAAGTTTCAGCCGCTTTGCGGCTGGCTTTTTGCTGGCCGGCCTGCAAAATCTCCTGCACCAGCTGCGGCTTGCCGGCAAAATGCTCCCGGCGCTCCCGGATCGGCTCCATATATTCATTTAGTTTGGCTGCCAAACGCTTTTTGCAGGCCACGCAGCCAATGCCGCCCTTTTCGCACTCGCACTTGATTTCCGCCTGCTCCTCCGAATTATATATCTTATGATAGGTATAGACCATGCAAACCTCCGGGTGCCCCAAATCATCCTTACGAATACGGGCGGGGTCGGTCACCATTTGGCGCACGCGCTTTTCAATTTCCGGCTGGTCGGCGCCCAAAACAATATAGTTATCGTAGCTTTTACTCATCTTGCGGCCGTCCAAACCGGGCAGCTGCTTAATTTTGGCCAGCAAGGCTTGCGGTTCCGGGAAAACCTGCTTTTGGTAAAGATGATTAAAACGGCGCGCCAACTCGCGACAAAACTCAATATGCGGCAGCTGGTCCTCGCCCACCGGCACGCCGAAAGCCCGATAAAGCAGAATATCCGCCGCCATCAGCAAGGGATAGCCCAAAAAGCCATAGGTCATAATATCCTTGCCGCCCTTGGCAAATTGATTGACCTGATCTTTGTAGGTGGGCACCCGCTCCAGCCAGGAAAGCGGCGTTATCATCGAAAATAAAATGTGCAGATCAGCCAGCTCCCGCACATCGGACTGCACAAAAATCGCCGATTTTTCCGGATCCAACCCAGCGGCCAGCCAATCTAACGTCATATCGTAAACATTTTGGGCAATGGAGGAGCTGTTATCAAAGGCCGTTGTCAGCGCGTGATAATCAGCAATGAAAAAGTAAGCGTCGTATTGCTCCTGCAAAGCCGCCCAGTTTTCCAAAACGCTGTAATGCCCCAAATGCAGGCGGCCGGTGGGCCGCATACCGCTCAGCACCGCTTTGTTTTCAGCAGCCTGGCTCGCCGTTGCCATATTTTCTGTAGTCATTTAATACACCTCAATTTTATATCTATGTAAGCAAATTAATTTAAGCAAAAACCAGCATATTAATGAAATAATAGCACCAATCCACCAGAGGAGTCATAAATTTGCTAACATAGCCCGTGGTGGTGAACAACACCAGCAGCAACATATACAACTGGGTGTTACTGTAAAGAAGCTCGGCAATATTGTCTGGCACAATGGCTGCCACCACCTTGGAGCCATCCAAAGGCGGAATAGGCAAAATATTAAAGGCGGCAAAGCAAACGTTATACAACATCAACATATTAAAAAAGGCTGTGAAATAGATGTTGGAGGGAATTAAACCGCTGTTGATGAAGTTGATGCAGTAGGCCGAAAACAAGGCCAACAACAAATTGGAAAGCGGCCCGGCCACAGCCACCAACGCCATGCCCAGCTTGCGATTAACGCGGAAGTTGCGGGCGTCCACCTCCACCGGTTTGGCCCAGCCGAAGCGGAACAAAAACAGCATCAGCGTGCCCACTGGATCCAGGTGACGGATTGGGTTCAGGGTCAGCCGGCCCTGCGCCCGCGGCGTATCGTCGCCCAAAATGGAAGCAACCAAACCATGACAAAACTCGTGAAAGGTTAGCGCCAACACCAAAGCCGGCACGGAAAAGGCCAGGTTTAACCAGTTAATATTGTTAAAAAAATCAAACATAAATTCAACCCCATTATTTTTTTCGTTTAATCTAATATTAATTCTCTTTGCAGCACGTTTTTCCTTTATTTTCAAATAAATTTTTCCTAAAAAAACTCCTCTGCACGCAATTAAGACGGCATTTTCCAAGTAATATTCCTTGCAAGCAAGAACACACCGCCGGCCTTGCAGCCAACGATGTGCTCTCTCTGGGAATTATTGGGATAGATTAAAATTGAAAGATTCTAAATTATATAAACACCAATTTTGTAGTGAAAAAATCACAAGTAGTCACGCAGCAGGCGCAAGGCCTGTTTTTCCAGCCGAGAAACCTGCACCTGAGAAACTCCCAGACTTTGGGCAATCTGCTGCTGGGTTTGCTCTTTAAAGTAACGCGCCTCCATAATATAACACAAACGATCCGGCAAGCGGGCAAAGGCCTGCTGCAAGGCCAAGCTTTGTACCCAGTTTTCCTCGCCCTCCGCCGCCGGCACCAACTCCTGCAAAGTGGCCTCGCCGCCGTCCTGATTGTCCAAAGGCGTTTGCAGGGAAAGCGGGCGCTGGTTGGCCTCCAAGGCCAACACAATCTGCTCCTGCGGCAAGTCCAGCAGGACGGACAGCTCCGAAATAGTAGGCTCGCGGCCCTGCTCCTCCAGAAACCGCTGGGCAGCCTGCATAATTTTTGCCATCCGCTCCTTGTAGGAACGGCTGACGTGCAACAAACCATCGTCGCGGATAGCCCGGCGCAGCTCGCCTAAAATCATCGGCACGGCATAGGTGGAAAAGCGGTTTTTATAGGCCGGCTGAAAATGGTCGATAGCTTTAAGCAGGCCAATGGTGCCAATCTGGCAGAGGTCCTCCCAATCACAGCCACGGCCGACAAAACGGCGGGCTAGCCAAAAAACCAACTGCATATTAGCCTCCACCAGGCGCTCGCGGGCCTCCGCCCGCTCCTCGGCGCTGCCAGACTGCACCTGCCGCCAAATCTCCGGCTCCTCATTTAGGGCAATGTTCTCCTTAGCCATGGGCAGCCACTATTGATGAATTCTCTTCAACATTGTCACAGTGGTGCCGCGGCCCAGCTGCGAATCAACCTGAACGTCATCCATAAAGGAGCTCATAAAAGCAAAGCCCAGGCCCAGGTGCTCCTCGCCGGTGGTAAACTCCGGCTCCATTGCCTGCTGCACGTCGGCAATGCCCACGCCATCATCGCAAACCTTAACCTGCAAGGCATACTGATATAAAGCCAGCTCCATATGTACCTTGCGATCTGCCTGCCCTTGATAGCCATGAATAATCGAATTGGACACCGCCTCCGACACCGCAACCTTAATTTCCTCCAGCGCGGACAGGGTGATGTCCCATTCCGCTTGCTGACAGTTGGCAATCAACGCCGCCACCAAGGAGCGGGCCAAAGCCACATTCTCACTGCGCGCAGCAAAAGTCAGATCCAGCTCATTCAACAGTTTGCCATACTCCAATTCCGGCGTTTCAGATACCAAAATGCAACATCCCACTGCCTTATCAGTCATCACATCCGCCCTCCTGCCTGCCGCCCAGTTTCCAGGTTATCCAGCCCGGCAGGCGGCTCAATTTCCATCAGGCCAGCAAAGCCGGACAAATGCAAAATTTTATAAACCTGCGGGCAGGCGCCCACAATCCGCACCCGGCCGCCGCGGCTAGCCACTCTTTTGTAGCGGCCTAAAACCACGCCCAGGCCGGAGCTGTCGATAAAGCGCACACCGGTGAAATCAAAGGTTAAATTACGGGCCAGGGTGCTGTTCAGCTGCTGTTCCAGCGCCTCGCGCCAAAGGCTGGCAATCTGCATGTCCACCTCGCCGCTGATTGAAGCCCAAACCGTGTTCTCCTTAATCTGAAAGCCAAAGCTCATAACACAGCCTCCTCTGTTGATTAAGCTGCTATTAGGTTTCGCCCGCCCGGCCCCCTTTTCCTGCGAAGAATTTTGACTAAGAATAAGTATTAATGGCTGATTTTAGGCTTATTTGGCTAATTTAGTCGGTTGTATATTGTTTCAGCAGCACAAACCGCCCGGCCGCCGCTTGGCCCACTCGTAATAGCCCAAAAGGCAAGCCGCATTTAACAGCCAGGTTGCCGGGTATATCCAGGCCACCTTTTCCGGCACTGGCGCCACCGCCATAACCATAAGCAGCAACACCACCCGCATTACACACATATTAAACAGGGTCAGCGCCATTGGCTGCACCGCGTGGCCGGCCCCGCGCAGAGCGCCGGAAAGCAGCTCCACAAAAACGTAGATGAAATATAACGGGAAAGTTACCAAACCAATGCCGCGACCAATTTCCTGCACCGCCACATCCTTGTTAAAAATGCCAAAGAACAAATCGGAGCTGAGCACCAACATCAAGCCAATCAGCAAAGTTATGCCAACGCCTATTTGCAAGCCCTTGCGCACGCCCTGAAACGCACGGCTCTCCTGCCCGGCCCCCAAATTTTGCCCCACATAGGTGGTTAGGGCCTGGCCCAAAGCCAAAATCGGCAGATAAATAAAATTTTCCACCTTAAAATAGGCCGTGAAAGCGGCAATATCCAACACGTCCATGCTATTAATCTGGGCCTGCACAATCAGATTGGAAAGCGTCGTTACCATTGCCTGAATGCCGGCCGGGATACCAATAGCAAAAATCTGCCAGCAAATCCGCGTTTGCAGGCGGATATGCCGAAATTGCAGGTGATAGGGCTCCTGCAGGCGACACAAATGCCAAACCGTCAGGGCCGCCGCCGCGCTTTGCCCCACCAGCGTGCCGATAGCCACGCCGGCAATGCCCAGCGGCACCACCATCGTCAGCAGCGCGTTCAAAGCTACGTTAATCAAACCGCCCACCAGCTGATAAAGCATTGGGGCCCGTGAATTACCCAAGGCCCGCAGCAAGCCAGCGCTGATATTATAGAAGATAATCGCCATAATATCAAAAAAGTAAATACGCAAATAAACCAAAGCTGGCTCCATCACCTGCTCCGGCGTGTTCATCCAGCGCAGGAACCAGGGCGAACCCAACAGGCCAATCAGCGTCAGCAGCACGCCGCCAATCAGGGCCAAACCGGCGGCGGCATGAATGGTTTTGTTAAGCATAGCCCGGTTGCGCGCACCAAATGCCCTGGCCGCAATTATGCTAACCCCAACGCCCAAGCCATTAAAAAAGCCGACCAGACAGGTAACCAAAAGGCTGCTGCTGCCCACCGCCACCGAGGCCTCGTTGTCTAACAACTGGCCGACAAAGATTAAATCCACCGTGTTGTAAAGCTGCTGAATCAGGCTGCTGCCAAACAGTGGCAAAGCAAACAAAAACAACCCCCAGCTAATCGAACCCTCCAGCAAAATATTATGTTTATCCCGGTTTGTAGACTTCAAAGCGCGCCTCCTATTATCGTGCATAACGCTGCTAAAAAAATTCGCTAATATTCTTATTTTTTTATAAAATAGGCTATTTTTTCCAATATTTCCTACAGTTTAATTATTATAATACTTTCATCTGAATTTAGCAAGTTTTTTTTAGATAATTTTGCCAGATTTAAGCAAATTTCTGCTAAAAACGTTTGTTTACGCAAACAATCCCCCCAGCCAACCGGCCAGGGGGATTGCTAAATTCAACTTTTTATTCCGGCTGCAACAAGCCGTAATTTTCATCCTTGCGTTTGTAAACAATATTGATTTCATCGGTTTCCGCATTCACAAAAGCGAAGAAGCTGTGGCCCAAAAGCTCCATCTGACTGATGGCCTCGTCCACATCCAAAGGCTTTTTATCAAAGTGCTTGGTACGCACCAGCTTTTGCTCGTTCGGCAGAGCCTCCAACTCCTGCAAAGATGCTTTTTGGGCGTCCTTGCGGAAGCGTTTTTCCAAACGGGTTTTATGCTTGCGCACCTGGCGCTCCAGCTTATCCACGGCTTGGTCAATGCAAACATACATATCCAGGCCGGAAACCTCGCTGCGCAGGATAACCCCATCAACATAGATGGTTACCTCCACCGTGTGCGTATCCTTAACCGCATCATGCAAAACTGAAACGTCGTCCACGCCGCCCAGCATTTTGTCAAATTTACGCAGACGCTTTTCGGCATATTCACGCATTGCCGGCGTCACATCATTTTTTCTGGACCTTACATTAATGTTCATAAATCGTCCCTCCTGGTTACTCTATTAACAACCGAAAGCAGTTGTTAATATATTAATTATATTTTCAGGCGCAAAATCCTGCCAGACGGGCAAAAAGATTTACTTTTTGGGCAAAATTTCCCAATTTAAGCAGCCAAACAGCCGCACCGACATTTTTTAGCATATTTTTACACGGCTTTCCCCCAACAATCCACAGGGCTTGCTTGTGGAAAATGTGGAAAAGGTTGTTGACAACTGACTGTAAGCCGCTTTTTTGAGGCAAATTTATACACAGACCAGCAAAAGGCGAGGCAATTCCTGCTTAATCGAGCGGAATGTAGCCGGCCTGTCGAATCGACTGCTTGCCGGCCTCCGACAAAATCCAGTGATAAAGCTTGCTCACCGCTCCCTGCTCAGTGGCCAAATCCTCGCTGCGCACCGCCAGATAATATTCGTTCAGCAGCGGATAACTGCCGTCGGCAATGCTTTCGTCGCTGGGCAGCACCCCGTCTACCGCCAAAAAGCGCAAGCCGGGCTGCTGATACATATAGGAAGCATAATAGAAAACGGAATAACCCAAAGCGTCGGCGCTATTGTTGTAGGAAGCCAGCTGTTCAATCAGACCGCCCATCTCAGCCGGCCGAAACTCCGTCGGCGCGTCCATCGGCTGCCGCTCCTGCATTAACAGCTTCATAAACAGGCTTTGGCTGCCGCTTTCCTCCGGCCGCTGAAAGGCCACAATCGGCAAATCCGCCCCGCCAACCTCGCTCCAGTTGGTAATCTCCCCAGTGTAAATGCCAATCAGCTGCTCCTGCGTCAGACTTTGCACCGGATTATCCTCATTGACGATAAACACCAGCGCGTCCCGGCCAATCGGCTCAATCGTCAGCTCGGTGCCAATTTCCGCCAGCTGCTGCTTGGTCACCTCCGCCGCCTCGTAAACCAGCAGCAGGTCAGCGTCCCCCTGGGCCAAAGCCAGCCAGGCGTCGGCCGTTTTGCGGCAACTGGTCAACTGCTCCGCCTCCGCCAGGGAAATCCCCGTGACGTCCGCCATAATTTGGGCCATCATCGGCAAATTGGCAGTGGAACCATCCACCCGCGGATACTCCGCCAAACTCAGCAAAACCTCGCCGCTCGGCTCGGCAACCTGCTCCTGCTTTTGCTCATTGCAAGCCGCCAGAACGGCCGCGCAGGTCAACAACAAAATCACAGCCAAAAACTTTTTCATATTCAGTACCTCCCATTTTTTTAATTCTCTTCTTTAATCTTATTATTTAATCTTCCATATCCTTAAAAATTGTTTCCTGAACAATCCATTCGCCCTTATCATTCATCAAACCCTGGCTAAATCCCTGCTGCACCCAAAAGATATTTTCCCCAAGATAACGAACATATTTCAGGCCGCTTAAAATCACCCGGCCCTGGCCGTCCAACACCTCCCAGAAGCTTTGCCCGGCAGCAGTTTCATAGCGGCCCCGAAAGTAACCGGAGGGCTCCGCACCGGCATAGATAATTCCTATGTTCATATACTTCTGCAACAACTCCGGCGGCAGCTCAGGCTCGGCAAAAAGTTTGCTGGATAACCAATTGCATTCAGCCGCTCCGGTCAGCTCATGCTCCGCCTGGCTCAGCAAACGGCCCCAAGCGTCGTAAATGAGGTGGCGGCAAATTACCGGCTTAAAATCCTCCTGCTCCGGGTTCCAGGCCGTAAAGTAAATTTCCTCCACCCAAACCTGATTATCGACAATTCTGGCATCCCGCTGCAACCCGTCAACCGCCGGCCATTGCTGCTTGGCAAGCAAAAGCCCGTTGGTATTGTAAATATCCCGATCATTGTAGAAAAGCCGCATTTCCCGGCTTAAATTCATTAGGTTGCCGTCCAGCCAACGGCCCTGCAAATCCATTAAACCGCTGCGCATATCCCCCCAGCCCTGCGTCACCGCCAGCACGCCGGCGCCTAAATAATCCACCAGGCTTAAATTAGCCAGCCGCACCCGGCCCTGCGCGTCCAAAATATCATAGCGCAGACCGCCCTTTTCGTTGCTATAATGGGCCAGGTAAAAGGGCAAATCCGCGTATCTAAAACCGCCCAGCCAAAACAGTTCAAAATAATCCTGCTCTGTTGTCAAGGGCTGCCCCTGCCAGTCGTATATATCCAGATAATTGGCCCTGTCCAGCCGCGTCGCCGGGTTAAAATCGTCATAGCTAACCGCCACAAAACCAGCCGCCGGAATAACACTGAGCCGCAGCGTGTCGTCATAACCCTGGCGCAACAGCTGCCGCTGATTATCCACCAGCAGATTTCCCGCGATGTCCAACAGCTGATAGCGGCCCTCCGTTTGCAGCAAATCCACCACAAACAGGCCGTTTTGCCAATCCCCATTCGTTGGTGCATAAAATTCAAGGCAGTTAGGATTGGGCACGGCCGCTTCAATATCCACGCTATGTAGCAGCTGGCCGTAGCAATCGTAAAAACGGAAACTGCGGCCGCTGATACGCAAATCTGCTTCAAAATCCCGATAAAAATTTTCCCGCCAGCCAAAATCATCTTCAAACACCTGGCCGGCCTCCACCTGAAAACGCTGCTCCGGCGGCAGCACAAAATGATTTTCCACCTGTAACACGGTTTTGCCATTCGGCAAAATATAGCTTGAAACCTCCTGCCCAGGAAAGTAATAATCAGTCTCCGCCGCGGCAATCAGCCGGCCGTCAGTGTTAAAAACACCCAACGGCGTTTGTAACAGCGCCGGCTCCTCCGTTTTACCGCAGCCGGCCAGCCCCAGCAAAATCAGCAACAAGGCCGGCAGCAGACAAAGCATTGTCAACCACCTTTTCCGCATTGCTTAATCCTCCTCCTCTGGCAACGGCTCCTGATAAAGCCATTTGCCCTGCCTATCAATCAGGCCGCGGTAGCCGCCCTGCTCCACCTGCAACAAGCCGCCCCAGGCCGTCGGGTAAATGTTCTGCCCGGCCCAAATCTGCTGCATATCCTCGTCCAGCAGGTAGGCGCTGTTCTCCTCAGACAAGGCCCGGCGCACCTCGGCTTGATAGCCGATTATCCGGCCGTCAGCTTCGTCGACAATCGGAGAAATCAGGCTGTAGTCCTGCTCCAGCGTCACCGGCTGCCCGTCCAGCCGGTAAACGTCGGCGTGCTCCTCAAAATAATACCAATCGTCTTCGTCCGGCTCTTGGGCATAAAGAACATAATTTACAATGACGTAATCATTGGAAAGATACATGGTAGCATAGCAATCGCCCCATTCCTCCGGCTGGCAAACCGGCTTTTCGGCCAGCAAATTCCCGTAAGCGTCGTAAACCTGATATTTGCCCTCCGTGTCCAATCTATCAATTAGGAAACAGCTTCGCTGCAAATCGCCATTTGGAGCAAAATCGAACTCAATATCGCCCCAAACCCCGTTCATCGGGAAAGTAACCTGGTGCAGCTGCTGCCCGGCGAGGTCGTAAAAAGTAAGCAGATTTTCCACCTGAAGCAAATCACCATTACCATCGCGCCGCTCTGCGTCATGCACGCGCAAGGCGGACATTAAATAAAGTGGCTGATATTGATAATCCGCCAAAATCGTATACTGCTCATAATCCGCGCTGGGGCCTAAAACCGGCTGACCGGAAGCGTCGATGATATAATATGCCTGGTTGTCCCGTAAATAGAAAAGCTGACCGCTCTCCACGCCAGACACCCTGGCCGCCGCCTGCCCCGGCTGGAAAACAAACTCGCCCTGATTGTTAATTACCCCGCGCAATTCGCCTTTTTGCACCCAAAACATGTCGCCGCCAAGATAATAAAGCTCGTCCACATCGGCAATAATCACCTGGCCCTGCTTATCCAGCAGGCTGCACGGCCCGATTGAGGAGGAACTGCCGGCCCTAAAGTAACCGTCATAATAATAGCTGCCATAGCCGTAAGCCAAACCGAACGGATAATCCACGTAAAAAATGTTAGGATAAGCCTCGTCAAGCGCATACGGCCGCCACTGCCAATCATAAACATCAGCCAGGCTGTCGCCCGTGCCGTCCTTATTATACCACACAACATTGACCACCAAAAAGTTATCGCTCAAGCAGAGAGTAACCAACGTATCAAAGTAATCTGCCGGCATTGCCACCGCTTTTTCCACCAGCACCTTGCCGTCCAAATCCAACACCTGATATTTCCCCTCGGTTTGCAGCAAATCACGAATAATCAGACTTTTAGCAAAATCGCCGTCCGGCGCAAAGTAAAAGCCGCTTTCGCCGGAAAGCTGCAAGCTTTTCAGCAGCTGCCCCTGCAAATCGTAAAACTGATACTCGCTTTCCAGCATTTCGGGATACTCGTCGCCCTCCGGGTCAGTATAGGTACTATTGAAACTCAGAATATAGCGTTGTTTACCCTGGTTATCCTCCAAAATGCTATAATATTCATTCGGCCGCCCCGGCCCCAGCACCCGCTCGCCGTTGGCGTTTACGCAGGTGTTGCCAAATCCCCAAACGTGGGGCTGCTCCGCCACGTCCACCTCCGCTTTCGGCTCGCCGCAGCCAGCCAAGCCCAGCAGCAACACAAAAGATAACAAAAGCCAAATTTTACGCATTTTTCAATCCTCCAAACTCTCCTTAAACACCCACTCGCCAGCCGCGTTCATTATACCCTGCGCCTCTCCTTTTTTCACCGTAAACAAATCATCACTGCAATTCCGCACCTCAACCAAGCCGTCAAGCACCACCTGACCTTTAGCGTCCAAAACGTCGTAAACAACCTCGCCTTGCGGGTTTCTATATTGAGCCTGAAAGTAAGCGCTGTCCCCTTGGGTCGTAAAATCATAAAGCGGATAAACAAAATTGTACCCCTTGTCCTTATGCAACGGCTGGCCGCTAAAATCATAAAGATAGGCAAACTGGCAGCTATTATACAAATTATCATAAAGATAAATATTCGCTACGACAAAGTCCTCGCCAACCCATACATAAGGCCCGGAGAAATCCACATTGTAATCAGCCGGTATTTTTTCCTCAACCAGCAGGCTGCCGTCCGCCCGCAGCAGTTGAAAGCGCCCCTGCGTGTTCAACATATCCAACAAAAGCACCGCTTTGCTTAAATCCAGACTTTGCGGCAAAGCAAAGTGAACGCTGGATTCATACTCAAATTCCCGGCTGCCGCCGGCGTCGTCTACCTCAAAGCATTTCAACAACTCACCTTTTTTGTCGTAAACCGAAAATTTATAACCGACAACTATATAATTACCGTATTCGTTAAAGCGATGATAATCGTAAACACTTTGGCTTTTCAGCAGATAAATCTGCTTGCCCTGCGCGTCGCACAGCACGGAATAAATCCCGTCGGTGTCCTTAAACACCACGCCGTCAGTGGTTATATAACCATAATAATATGGCAAAACAGCAATTTCCTTTTCCGCCTTGCCGCAGCTGGCCACCCCCAGCAGAAGCAAGACCACAACAAACATTATCACCAATTTCCGCATTGCCTAATCCTCCAAACTGTCAAAAATGCTCTCCTTAAACAGCCACTCGCCCTGCTCGTTCATCAGGCCGCGGCTGAAACCCTGCTCCACCAAAAACCGGTCCGGCCCCAGGCAATCCACCGCGCGCAGGCCGCTCAGCAAAACCTGCCCTTGGCCGTCCAAAACATCATAAAGCGGATAATCGTTGGGACTTAAATAATAGGCCCGCAGATACTTGTTTTTCTGAAATTCTGTTCCCTCCCAGTAGCCCAGGTCAACCATATAAAGATAATCCTTGGCCAATTCTACCGGCTGCAAATCACGGTCATACAAATCGCAATAATAATGCTCCTGATAATCGTGTCCATAAATATGCCCCTGCACCCAAACCGCTTCATCATTCATACAAAGATTAAACGCGGTTTGCCAAACGTCAGCCGCCGCCAGCGGCCGCTCCAGCAGCACATTGCCGTCCAAATCCAGCAGCTTATATGTTCCGTCCGCTTTTACAAGATCCTCCAAAAGCAGGCTCCGCTGCAAATCGCCGTCCGGTGAAATCTGATAATCAAACCGAGGCGCGGCCATTTTGACGGATTTAAGCAGCTCACCCGCCGTATCATAAACACTAAAGCGGATAGACAGCACCAAGGGCTGGCCGTAGGCATCCAGCTGTGTTTCCGAACGCTCATATTCCGAGGCCAAAATATACCGCTGCCGCCCCTCGCAGTCCCGCCAAATTTGATAAGTATATCCCGGCGCGTCCGGCGGGCAGATAACCTCCCCCGCGCTGTTGATGATTCCGTTACCATAGGGGATTAATATCGGTGATTTTTCTTCATTATCAAGCACATTAGCGCTTTGAGGTTGCGCGGCCTCAAAGCAGCCGGCCAGCCCCAGCAGAAGCAAGGCTATACTAAACATTATCACCATTTTACGCATCGTTTAATCCTCCAAACTATCAAAAATGCTCTCCTTAAACAACCACTCGCCTTTGTCATTCATCAGGCCGCGGTTGAAACCCTTACGCACTGCAAAAACACTCTGGCCCAGATACTCAACCTGCTGCAAATCGCTCAGGCACAGCCGGCCGCGCTCATCTAACACATCAAACCACCACTGCCCATTCGGCTGCTCGTAGCCGGCTTCAAAAAAAATCACTTCTTCTTCAACATTCGGATAAAGCCACCAGTCCCAAGCATAAAGGTTGTTCAAATAGGCATATTCTCTGGGCATCGGCAACGGCTTGCCCAGCCAATCGTAAACAGTTACATAATCGTGCGGGGTCTGCAATTCCTCATCAAATTCCGAATGTTTCACGGCCACAAAATAATCCGTCAAAAACAAATCAGCAACGCCTAATTTATATGGCTGCTCAGCCTCCCGCTCCAGCCAAAGCCGGGCCCGGCAATTCAACAGTCCATATTTACCCAACGGCGTAAGAACCAAATTGGCTCCCGTATATGTCAGCGGCAGCTGCCAAAGCTGCCGGCCGTGAGCATCATACAAAGTGAGCTCGCAAGCAGTGGGCTGCGGCCGGCTCCACGCCCAATCAGTGTTCTCAGGATAAAAATATTCCGTAGCCAGCACATATTTATCGCCCAAAATATCCCAACCAATATCCTGACCGTCCGGCACCATATCTTTATTTTCCGCAATCAGCTTGCCGTAGGTGTTGTAAACATCGCCATTGTAATAAAAAACCTGCAAAGGCCGGTTCAAGCTCCACAAGTCCGGCTTCAGCGGCCGGCCCTGCAAATCCGCCAGGCCGCAGGTCAAATCACCCCAGCCCTGCTGCAGCTCCAGCACCTGCTTGCCGATAGGCTCAACTCTCAGCAAATTTGCCAAATGCACCCGCCCCTTGCCGTCCAGCAGGTCATAGCGGTTCCGCCCCTTTTCATTGCGGTAATGCGCCTTGTAAAGTGATGTTCCCGCCAGCTGCTCCAACTCGTCGTAAGCCTGCGGCATAGGCAGCGGCCGGCCCTGCAAATCGTACACATCAAGCTGCTTGCAGGAGTTGTAGGCCGCCAGCATATCGTAAAGGGCGTAATTCAAGGCCACAAATTCCTCGCCCAGCGCCAAATCAATATGCGCGCCCGTCCTTAAATCCGCCGGCTGCATTGGCTGGCCGGGCGGCGTCAGCTGCTTTTCCACCAGCAAATTGCCGTCAATATCCAGCAGCTGATATTTCCCCTCCGTTTCCAGCCGGTTCACCAAAAACAGGCTTTTCTGCAAATCACCGTCCGGGGCAAAATAAAAGTCCAAATTGCAAGGATGGGGAAGCGCCGCGTCAATCTGCACCGCGTGTTGAAGCCGGCCGCGGCAATCGTAAAAGCGGAAGCTGCGGCCGGTTATCCGGCTGTCCAGATCATATTTCATAATTATTTCATTAAACGGCTGCGGACCGGTCACTGGGTCCGCCGAGGGCCCGCCTAAATTCACCAGCCAGCGCTGCTGCTCCGGCAGCACGTAATCATCCTCAATCAGCAGAGCGTAACACTGGCGGCCGTTTTGGTCGCAAAGGATTTTCGCCTCCTGATCTGGCTGCACGTCCGTAATCCGCAGGCCCTCCGTGTTGAAAATATCCTCCTGATAGACCAGCAAACCCGGCTCCGCCGCCTGCTGCTCATTACAACCGGCCAGCCCCAGCAGGGCCAGCAACAGCCAACAGATCACTATCACCAATTTACGCATTGTTTAATCCTCCAAGTCGGCAAATTGCGATTCCTGGTAAATCCAGTTGCCCTGCGCGTCCATCAGGCCGCGATTGAACCCCTGCTGCACCACAAAAACACTATCCGAAAAATGCTCAACAAGATTCAGACCGGAGATAAGCACTTGCCCGTTACTATCCAACACATCATATAAGAACTGGCCCTGCGGCCCCTCATAAGCAGCCACATAGTAATCCGAAACACAGTTATTATATTCATCATACACATTATAGAAATAACCATATTTATGCGCCGACTCCAAAGGCTGGCCGCTCAAATCATAGAAGAAATTGCCGCCCTGCATATTATTCTCATCACTGTAAGCATTATAGTTATACAAATCGTAAACAATGTTCATAAAATTGTCCGCCAGCGTCAGGTTAGCATAACCTTGCTGCCATTGGCTAATTTCCGCCGGCTGCAAAACCTGCTCGGTCAGCAGCAGGTTGCCGTCACAATCCAACACCTGCAAGCTGCCCTCCGTTAGCAGACGATTCACCAAAATTCGGCTTTTTTCCAAGCTGCCGTCCGCCGCAAAGTAAAAATTAACAGTGTCGTTCACATTGCCCTCCGCCTGAACGGCCAGCTCCTTTTGCAGCCCTCCCTGCACATCGTAAATGCGGAAAGTGCAGCCCAGCAGCAAAGCCTCGCCATAGGAATTTTGCCGCTCCGGGTCAAAGTGATTTTCTGTTTCCAGCACGTAACGCTGACGGTTTTGCGTATCCAGCAAAATCTGATATTCATTTTCACCGGGCGGGAAAAGCAAATCCCCCTCGGTCGTAATCACACCATCATAGTAGTATAGCAGCGCCGGCCTCTCAGCCTGATTACCCAAATCGGCCGCTGGCTTATCCTCGGCGCAGCCCGCCAGCCCAAGGCCTAAAAGCAAAACCAGCCCCAACAGATAAGCCATTTTTTTCCCGTTAGCAAACTCTCTTTCCATATTAAACCAGCCCCTTTACATATTAAATTAACTTTTAATGTAGCATTCGGCATTTAGAGCGGTATACCTCCTTTTCCCTTATTATTTCCTTACAAATTAATAATTGCCGATTTTTATTGCAAATTGGGGTTAAGATGTGATATAATATAAGTTACGTTTAACAAAAAATCAAGAAAGGCGGTGTCTATCACCAATGACGGCTAATCAGGAGCCTATTATCCGCCTGCAAAATTTAAGCAAAACCTACGGCAAGGGTGAAACTGCGGTTCACGCTCTAAACGACATCAATCTGGAAATTATGCCGGGCGAAATCTTCGGCATTATCGGGCTTTCCGGCGCAGGCAAAAGCACTTTGGTGCGTTGTATCAATTATCTGGAGCGCCCCACCTCCGGGCAGGTTTTCATCAACGGGCTGGAGCTGGGCCAGCTGCCCCAGCAAGGCCTTAATGAAGCGCGCCATTCTATTGGTATGATATTCCAACAGTTTAATCTGTTGATGCAAAAAACCGCGCTGCAAAACATCTGTTTCCCGCTGGAGATTGTCAAAACCCCTAAGGAGCAGGCCCACAAGCGCGCACTGGAGCTACTGGAGCTGGTTGGCCTTTCCGACAAAGCCAAAGCCTATCCCTCCCAGCTTTCCGGCGGCCAAAAGCAGCGGGTGGCTATCGCCCGCGCCCTGGCCACCAATCCACAGGTGTTGCTTTGCGATGAAGCCACCTCCGCTTTGGACCCAGCCAGCACCCGTTCCGTGCTGGATTTGCTGAAAGCGATTAACGAACAGCTGGGAATCACTATTGTTATCATCACCCACGAAATGAACGTGGTGGAAAAGATTTGTCAGCGCGTGGCGATTATCGACAAAAGCCGGATTGCCGAGTGCGGCGAGGTGCGGGAAATTTTCGCCCACCCCAACAGCGATATTGCCAAATCCTTTGTTTTTCCCAAACATAACAATGTACAAACTATGCTAAACAAAAACTGCTGCCGGGTTATTTACGACGGCCAATCCTCATTTGAGCCGCACATTGCCAATATGATATTGCAGTTTAAGCAGCCGGTGAACATTATTTTTGCCAACAGCAAAAATATCGACGGCAAAGCCTTTGGCCAAATTGTGCTGCAAATGCCGGACGACCCGGAAATTGCTAACAAAATGCTGAATTATCTGCGGGCCCAGGGGCTGAATGCCGAGGAACTGACGGCGGACGAAAACTGGGAGGTGAATGCTCAATGAACACGGAAACCTTAATCAACCTTTTAGCATCGGAGACCGTAACCACCCTTTACTTAACTTTGGTAAGCACAGTTGCCGCTTACGCTCTGGGCCTGCCGCTGGGCATTATTCTGGTGCTCACCGATAAGGATGGCATTCACCCCAACAAAGCGATAAACGCCTGCCTGGGCATTGTTATAAACATACTCCGTTCCGTTCCGTTCCTTATTTTAATGGTTTGGATGATGCCTATCACCCGGCACCTGGTGGGCACGGCCACCGGCAACCGGGGCGTTATCGTTCCCCTGGTGGTAGCGGCGGCTCCTTTTGTGGCCCGTATGGTGGAAAGCTCTATCAAGGAGGTTGACCACGGTATCATTGAGGCCGCCCAATCAATGGGCGCGCCCACCGGCAAAATCATCACCAAGGTTATGCTGGGCGAAGCCCGCCCCTCGCTGTTGGTTGGCTTTGCAATCACCATTACCACCATTTTGGGCTACACCGCTATGGCCGGCTTCTGCGGCGGCGGTGGCCTGGGCAAAATTGCCGTAAACTATGGCTTGTATAAATATCAAACTGATATTATGAGCCTTTCGGTTATTTTACTGGTAATCATCGTGCAGATTTTTCAGGAGGCCGGCACCAGACTGGCCCGCAAATTCGATAAGCGCCTTTAGGCGCGCAATCCCTGGCCGCAGGCCGTAAACCTATAACTAAAATCTATATCTTTCCATAAAAATGTTTTATAAATTTTCTGGCATAAATTCACAGTAAAAGACTAGCTTTTTGCTTAAATTTATTATATAATTAGTCTATTCAAATTTTTATTTTATATTTTTCAGGAGGATTTTGAAATGAAAAAACTTTTGTCACTTGTTTTGGTGCTGAGCTTTGCCCTGCTGGCCGCAGCCGGCTGCTCCAGCGACCAGCCCAGCACCCAGGGGAACGACCAGCAAACGGAGCTGACCCCAATCGTGGTTGGCGCCAGCCCCACGCCGCACGCGGAAATTCTGGCCCTTATCCAGGACGACCTGGCTGCAAAAGGCTACAAGCTGGAAATCAAGGAATACAATGATTACGTGTTCCCCAACACCGCCCTGGAGGACGGCGAAATTGACGCCAATTACTTCCAGCACATCACCTATATGAACGATTTCAACGAAAGCAACGGCACTCATCTGGTATCCTTGGCTCCGGTGCATTATGAGCCCATGGGCCTGTATCCTGGCAAGGTAGCCACCATTGAGGAGCTGCCGGACGGCGCCACCATCGGTATCCCCTCCGACCCGACCAATGAGGCCCGCGCCCTGTTGCTGTTGGAAGCTGCCGGCCTGATTACGCTGAACCCCGACGCCGGCCTGAAAGCCACCCCCCTGGACGTAACCGACAACCCGAAGAACCTGAAGTTCAACGAGATGGAGGCCGCTCTGCTGCCCCGCACTCTGGTTGATTTGGATATGGCCGTAATCAACGGCAACTACGCTTTGCAGGCTGAGCTTTCCGCCGCCACCGACGCACTGGTTTCCGAGGCTGCCGACTCCCTGGCTGCCACCAACTACGCCAACGTGCTGGCCGTTAAGGAAGGCAATGAGGAAGATCCCAAACTGCAAGCTCTGGCTGAAGCCCTGTGCAGCGAAACTGTTAAAAATTACATCAACGAAACCTACAACGGCAACGTTCAGACTGTATTTTAACTAAATTTTGCCAAATTTTAAGCCCCTATGCCAAACGCATGGGGGCTTTTGCTTTACATTTCCGCCTATATATGTTATGCTTATTAAAAACAGTAAAGGTGGTTGTTTATTATGACGCTGAAAATTTACCGCACCGCCGCCCTTTGCCTGCTCTGCCTGCTAATTTGGGCCACGCCCGTCTATGCAGTGGACGAATACGGCAATGTTTATCCGCAGGAAATTGCCCCGGCCCTCACCGACCCGGCCACTGCCTCCGCCGAAAGCAAGGCCCTGCTGCAAAGCATAACCCTGCCGGCCAGCCTGGGCATCACCATTCCTCACATCGACACCGGCAAAATCCACGACACAATGCCACTTAACGGCCCCAACCCGGATTTACGGAGGTTGGGATATACGGAAACCCAAATGCTTAATATGGATTACGGCGACCACCGAAACATTATGAATCAGCAGCCGCTCAGCGAGCAACAAATCAGGCTTTACGCCTCGGAAAAGCTGCCGGCTGAAAAGCTGCGTCAAATGACCTACGGCGAATACATTGAAGCTTACAGCAAAATTACCGAGGAGGCCAACCTGCCCACGCCGGAACAGCAGGCCCAATTTGCCGCCCGCAACATCACGCTGCCGGACGCCAACCGCCTTTGCAAGGATTTCCACCAATATGAGAATGTGCTAGCTCAGGAGGACGCGATGCTGAAAGAGTACTTGGAGGCTTACTACCAATTTGACATTGATTTTGTGCTGAGCCGCTGCCAAATGCCGGTTAAAGCCACAGTTGCCACCGCCCCCCAAACCAGCGCTATCTGCCCGGTTTACACCAGCGACGGCCAAAAAATTGCCGAGGGCAAGATGTTAAACGGCGTTACCTGCCTGCCGATGCGCACCCTGTTTGAGGCCTGCGGAGCCACCGTGAACTGGCACGCCGGCAGCAAATCCATTCAGGCCCACACGGAAAGGCGGGACCGTTGGCTGGATATTTCCCTGGCCGAGCAAACCGCCCAGCTGCGGGTGGAGCTGCCGGAGCCGGACGCGGAGGGCTACAGCCAATATAAAATCACCCAGCTAGCTTTGGATTTTAACTATTGCTTTATGGAAAACGGTTCCACTTACCTGCCTCTGCGCACCGTCGCCGAGGCCCTGGCGGTGGAAGTGCAATGGAACGCGGCAGAAAAGAAAGTGATATTGCAACTGCCCCAAAAGTAAATAATAAACAAAAACCCCTTTGTCCAACGCAACCAGACAAAGGGATTTTATTTTTACCTTTATTTAATCCTGCTTATTTAATCTTCATCATATCCCCACTAACGCTGACTGTTGCGCCCAGCATATCAAAAAGGTCTGCCGGCACGTAAATGCCGTCCTGCTGCCACTCTGGGGCCGCGCCAAAACTGGTGGGAGCGGACATACCAACCATTCCGGGAATGGCCGTAGCATAGTAATAGCTGTCCAGCCCAACCGTCAGATTAGTCTGAATTTCCCCATTGGTCAGATGAATGGTCTGGGTTGCAGCTTCCCAATCAACGTCGAAACCAAGCTCAGTTGCCACAATGCGCACCGGCACCATCGCCACGCCATTGGTGTAATGCACCTTATCAAGCAAAACCATATCGCTCAGCAACAGTTTGCTAGCCCCTGCCAATTTAGTTGTATCAGTATCAGCCGGAGCCAAGGGAAGTTCGCAAACCTCCGGTGCGCCAAAAACGTGCTTAAAATTGGTGGCTGTGGTCTGCCCCGGATAGCTTTCCGCTACCACGTCGTACCAGGCCAGGAACAAGGAGCCCTCCTGCAAGCCAACGCAATCCGCGGTTTCACAGTCATGCACAGCCTTAACGTCTATCCACAAACCGCCGTTATCCACCAGAACCCGGCCGTCCTGGATTTGCTCCACGGTGAAAAGCCCTGCCGGCGCATCATCGCCCACATTCACCAGCACGTAGTTCAACCAGCTTTGCGGCGGCAGGCTAAAAGTGGTTGCCGCGTTGTGGCCGGCCACAACTTTTTCGCCCGGCTTAACCGCCGTCCAATCAACCACATTGCCGGTTTGCGCGTCCACCAGCAGGGCTGCATTCTCGCCCTCCGTGGCAAAGTTCAGCTGCAAATCGCCCAACCCCTCGCCGCGTTCCACCAGCAGATAATGGTTATCGTCCTCATTAACAATTTCCTTAACCACAGCCTGTGTCGCCACCACGGCAACTGCCGGATTCACAGCGGCAAAATCATCGTAATCTGCCGCTGCGTCCGTCGTCTGCAAATCAGCGGCCGGCGGAATCATCGCCTTGTTAGCCGTTGCCTGGCCCGGATAGGACAATGCCACAATATCATACCAGGCTAAAAAGCGTTCACCAACCTTAACTTCTTTTGCTTCACCAATCCAAGCGTCTTTAGGCAACCGCACCAACAGGCCGCCGTTATCGGTGGTTACCACCAAATCGCCGCTGACATCAGCCTCCACCGCCTCCGCTGTCCACAACTTCGCCGGCGTGCCCTCGTCGACGTCGGCAAGCAGCAAATACAAACGGCTCTGCGGCGGAATGGAACGAGTCATCGCCTGGCTAAAATAAACATAAACCCGATCGCCAACGGCAATATCCTCAGGGTTCAGAGTTTTCGCGTCCTTGTTGGACATCAACAGAGAATCCGCAGCAATATTCAAACGAATTTCCTGTCCGGCATAATCGCCGGCCTCCGGCTTCACTACGATAAAGGCGGAATCCACCTCATCTGGAGCAAGCTCTGTCACCTCAGCAAAACCGCTCAACATTGCCACCTGCACCTCCTGTTGCTCAACCACAGCCACCGTGCCATCGGTAAAGGCCGGCAATTTCTGCTGCGGCAGGTTATCCGCGACCTTCAGCGTGTTATCGGCAGCCAGCGCTACGCTACCAAATGTACCTATCACAGCTATCGTCATCGCTGCACAAAAAATTCTAATTTTCTTCATATTAATATTACCTCCATTATTTTCGTCTTCTCGTTTTTTGCACATTCTAATATTAATACCCGACAAGTTGCCGTTTTGCCACAGCTAAATTTATTTTTTTCAAAATTTTTTTAGGATTCCAAAAGCTCGCTCTTGCGTCGCACCTCGTCCGCCAAAGGCCATTGCAGATATTCGCCGCTTTTCAACAGCTGTAAAGCGTCTGCGCGGGCCGCCTCCACCAATCGCATATCCCGCGCCAAATCCGCAAACTTCAGCATTGCCAGGCCGCTTTGCCGCGTGCCCAAAAGCTCGCCGGCGCCGCGCAGGCGCAAATCCGCCTCGGCAATCACAAAACCGTCGCTGCTCTCAGTCAGGGTTTTAATGCGCTCTCTCGCTTCGCGGCTTTTGGCGTTGTTCAGCAAAATGCAGTAGCTCTGCTCGCCGCCCCGGCCCACGCGGCCGCGCAGCTGGTGCAGCTGGGCCAGACCGAAACGTTCGGAGTCCCGGATCAACATCACGGTGGCGTTGGGCACGTCCACGCCAACCTCAACCACCGTCGTGGCCACCAAAATCTGAATTTCACCCGCTGCAAAAGCCCGCATAACCTCGCTTTTCTCCTGCGGCTTCATCTTGCCGTGCAGCAAGCCCAGCTTGAAATCCGCAAAATCACCGCTTTGCAGGCGTTCCAACACCTGAATGGCGGATTCCAGCTCCAAGGCCTCGCTTTCCTCCACCAGCGGGCAAACGATGTAAGCCTGGCGGCCCTTTTCCACCTCCGCCCGCACAAAAGCATGCGCCCGCGGCTCCAAATCACGAGCAACGGCGTAAGTGGCAATCGGTTGGCGGCCCGGCGGCAGCTCGTCAATAACCGAAACAGCCAAATCGCCGCAAAAGGTCATCGCCAAGGTGCGAGGGATTGGCGTGGCCGTCAGCACCAGCACGTCCGCCAACGCGCCCTTTTGGCGCAGCAAATTGCGCTGGTTTACGCCAAAACGATGCTGCTCATCAGTAATCGCCAGGCCCAGTCGGGCAAATTCCACATCAGAGGAAAACAGCGCATGCGTGCCAAGCAGAACGTCCACCTCGCCGGCCGCCAGCTCCGCCAGCAGTTGCCGCCGCTCCGTCGCCGGCGTGTCGCCCGTCAGCAGGGCCGTGCGCAGGCCCAGCTTTTGTAGCAGCGGCGCCAGGTTTTGATAATGCTGTTCCGCCAAAATCTCCGTCGGGGCCATCAAGGCACCCTGCCGGCCGGCCGCAAAATTATGATACAAAGCAGCGGCAGCCACCACGGTTTTGCCGCTGCCCACATCGCCCTGCACCAGACGGCGCATTAAACGTGGCTGCTGCATATCGGCCAAAATTTCCTCAATCACCCGCCGTTGCGCTCCCGTCAGCCGATAGGGCAAGGCCTCGCAAAAGCGCGGCAAAATGGGCTCAACCACCGGCCGCTGCATCGGCTGCTCCTGCTCCGGCAGGCGGTTGGCCAGCACCGTCAGTTGCGTAACTAAAAGCTCCTCATACGCCAAACGCTGCCGGCCTTGCTCCACCTGCCGCTCATTCTCCGGAAAATGAAGATAAGCCAAAGCTTGGCGCAAAGGCAGCAAAGCATGCTCCGCCAACAGCTGTGGCGGCAAACCGTCCTGCAAATATTGCGCATATTTATCCCAGGCAGCAGCCACCAGACGGCGCATAGCCTTTTGGTTCAAATTGGCCGTCAGGGCGTAAACCGGCAGCAGACCGCTTTCCGCAAAGCCCTGCTGATTTTCAGCCTCCACAAATTCATAATCCTGCACAGCCAGCTCCAGCCCGCCGTAGCGTCGTTCCGTCTTACCAAAAATCGCCAGCCGCACCCCTGGCAGCAGCTTAGGCTCCAAATGCTGCTGATTATACCAAACCGCTGCAATGTTGCCAGTGCCGTCGCTCAGCAGAACCTTTAAAATTGTCAGGCCTCGCTTAGGCCGCAGCACCGTTTTGTTCAGCACCCGGCCGCAAATCACCGCCGGCTCTCCCTCCGGCAGCTCCGCAATCGCCACCAGCTGGGGACGGCTTTCATAAGAACGGGGCCGGTTAAACAGCAAATCCGCCATTTTGTAAATGCCCAACCGCCGCAGCAGCACCGCCCGCTTGGGCCCAACCCCTTTCAAATATTCAATCGAGGTTTGCAGGCAATCCGCCGCCTGATGACCCGACTGGCGCGGCTTGGCCTGAGGAAGCGCTGCCGTATCAGCCGGCAGGTTTGCCGCCGCCGTTTGCAAAAGGGCTTGGGCCTGCTGCCAAATTTGCGGCCGCTGGTTGAGCGCCGCCTCCGCATAGGCCGCGCCCAACTGCTGCAACTGGCCGGCTGTCCCAGCGTAGGCCGCCTGCCCGGCCAGACTGGTCAGCCAATTGCCAAAACCGCCCAGCACGCTGCTGTCCAGATAGCCCTGGCGCTGCTCCGCCTGTAAAATTGCCGCCACATCTTTTGGCAATGCCGCCATTTCACACCTCCGTTTGTCCCAACCTAAATCTACATATATTAAAGGCACGACAAAACAGCATCGTGCCTTTGTTAAATCCAAATCAAAACATACCAAGCTATTCCACAGCCAACAGATAATGATAAACCGCCTGGCCGCCCAGCTGCACCTCAATCTCGTAATCCGGGAATTTCTCCGCCAGCTCCTGCGCCGCCGCTTCCGCCTCTTCCTCGGTCACGCCCTCGCCGTAAAGCAGGGTTATCAGACTGGTGTCGTCGTCAAACATCTGGGGCAGCAGCTTCAGCAGCGTTTCAAGCACGCTGGCCTCCACCACGGCAATTTTGCCCTCCAACAGGCCCAAAATATCCCCCTCGTGGATTTCCTGCCCGTCAAACTGGGAATCGCGCACAGCGTAAGTAATCTGCCCGCTGTGCACCAGCACGGCGGCCTGCTGCATAGTTTCCGCATTTTCCGCAGCCGAAATTTCCGGGTCAAAATTCATCATCGCCGCAATGCCCTGCGTGATAAACTTGCTGGGCACCACCACCACCGGCTTATCCGCCAGCTGGCTGGCCTGGTTGGCCGCCATCACAATGTTGCTGTTGTTGGGCAGCACCACCACCTGCTGGGCCGGCGTGTTATTAACGGCCTGCAAAATATCCTCCGCGCTGGGATTCATGCTCTGGCCGCCGCTAACCAATGTGTTCACGCCCATCTCCGTAAATATCTGATCCAAACCGCTGCCGGAGGAAACCGCCACCACGCCGCACAAAGGCAGCTCAACAGGCTCCAGTTCCTCAAACACCTCGGCCACAGCCTCCGCCGCGCCGTTCATAGCTTGCGCCAACTCGGTGGGCGCTTCCGCAGCTGTTTCAGCTGTCGCCTCTTCCGCCGGCTGCACTGATTGGGCCGGCGGCACCGCAACCTGCTCCTTTTCCGCCTCGCTCAACAAGGTTTCCCGGTGTTGGTCCTTCATATTATCAATTTTCAAATCGTGCAAGGAGCCAAACTGCAAAGCATAGCTCAAAACCGCGCCGGGGTCAGCCGTGTGGATATGCGTTTTCACCACCGTGGCGTTGCCGACAATCACCTGGCTTTCGCCCATACCCTGCAAATGGCGGCGATAAGCCTCCACGTCAATACCCTGGCCGTGAATGAAAAATTCCGTGCAGTAATGATTTACCAAATTCTGCGTGCCGGCTGCCTGCTGCTTGGTGAAATCAGCCTTGGCCTCCACCTGCAAGGGCAGCTCAAACTCCTCGCCGCGCAAAGCGCGCAGGCCGCCCTCAAAAATCGCCACCAAACCGCTGGCGCCGGAATCCACCACGCCGGCCTGCTTCAGCACCGGCAGCTGGTTGGGCGTGTTAGCCAGCGCCTGGTGCCCCTGGGCCAACATTAGCTCCAGCAGATTTTCCAAATCCATCTCTGCGTTTACGGCCACCGCCTCGTCGGCAGCCTCTGCCATTTTGCGGGCCACGGTTAAAATGGTGCCCTCCACCGGGCGCATTACCGATTTATAGGCCAACTCCACGCCTTTTTGCATAGCGCGGGCAAAATCCACAGCCGCCACCTGCTGGCAGCCCTCTAACCCCTGCGCAAAGCCGCGCAAAATCTGGCTCAAAATCACGCCGGAATTGCCTCTGGCCCCCAAAAGAGCCCCGTGCGCCAGCCGTTCAGCCGCCTTGGGAATATCAGTCTGCGCCGGCAGCTCTTTCACTGCCGAGCTCATCGTCAAGCCCATATTGGTGCCCGTATCGCCGTCCGGCACCGGAAACACATTCAGCGCATTTATCCGCTCCTTGTTAGCGGTCAGGTTGGCCGAAGCGCCCACAAAGAAAGCGATAAATTCACTTATATTCAATAGCTTACTCAAACCGTTTCCCCCTTAGTCCAGAATACGCACGCCCTGCACCACCAGATTAATGCTGTCCAGCTGCAAGCCAAGGTACTCCTGAACATTGTACTGAATTCTTTGAATCACATTGTTGGCAATTTCGGAAATTTTAGTGCCATAGCCCACAATAACATAAACATTCACTTGCAGGCCATCACCCTTTTCAACAATCTCCACGCCGCGGCTCACGGAATCGCGGCCAAGCAAGGTGGCAAAGCCGTCCTTAATCGTCTTGGAGGACATACCCACCACGCCAAAGCAGTTGGTGGCCGAAAGCCCAATATAAGTGGCCAAAACGTCTTTAGCCACATCAACCGTACCTAAAGTAGTCTTAAATTCACGTAACATAATAACCTCCCACAATTTTTTAATATCAGTCAGTTAAATTTCACTAATCCTAGGTTTGCCTAAAAATTTTTATTTTTATTATAATATTATATTTTTTATTATACCATTATACCATGCAAGATTTAATATTTCAACTTAAATTTTGCAAATTCTGGGCCAAAGCCGTCGCGGTCTTACACCAAACCCTCGGCCACCAAACATTCGCCCATCCGTTTGGAGCCGATTACCCACACCAAATCGCCGGCCTCCAACACTATATCCGGCCCCGGATTGATAATTGGCAGCAGGCTGCGCTCCAACCCCAACAAAAAGCAGCCCCAATCCTGCCGCATTGAGGAATCGCGCAGGTTTTTGCCCACATAGCGCGGCGCCTCGGCCATCTTCACCGCACAGCAGTAAATCTGCTCGCCCACCGTGGCGTCGCTCTGCCCGGCAATAAAATCTTTCAGCGTCACCGCCGGCTTTTCCAGGGTTTGCAGCAGGCCGCTATCCTGGCAGTAATAGGTAAAGTTCTCCAAATCCTTAGCCTCGCCCAACAACAAAACCAGGTCGTTGGCTTTCAACTGCTCGCCGCCCTCCGGGATATTGATGTGCTTGCGCCCGCGCAAAATCTTAATTGCTTTCAGCTGATAAAGCCGGCCCCAATCCAACTGTTGCAGGCTCCGGCCAACCGCCCCGCCCTCCGCCGGGCAGCGGAAAGCCTGCACCAAAAGCTGCTCGTTCAGGCTCTGGTGCAAATCGTCACCCTGCTCATGCAGCTTGCGCTCATTAAAATTAGCCAAAAAGCGGGCCTCAATCCGCAGATACATACTGGTAAACTTGTTAAACTTAAACAGCAACAGCGTCATAGCACAGCAGCTCAAAAGCAGCCAAACCGGGTGGAATTTTAACAGCCAATACATCGGCAGGCACAGCAGCCACATCGCCAGCAAAACCCGCACCACCATCAGCACCAAAAGCGGCAGACGGTTTTTAATCCCGCGCAGCCAAAGCGCCGTCATATAGGAATTGCGGAACACCAGCAGCTGGCCCACAAAGGGCAGAATAGCCAGCTCCACCACCAGACACACGGCAGCCTTGCCCCAGCTCCACTGGCTCACCAAATCCAGCAGCAGGCTGGTGCCCAGCATAAAAATGCCCAGGGAAATTATCGTGTTCAGCAGCAAAGAAACCAGATAGCTTTTGCCAAAGGCCAGCCAATCGCCATCCTGCAAAGCGCTGTCGTCATCGTTGTTGCCGTATTTTTCCCAGCCGTCGCGCAGCCCCTTGGGCATAATCCGGGCCAGCCAGGCAGCAAACGGCTCAGCATAGCGTATCATCACCGGCGTTGTGAATGAAGTCACCACGGAAACCGCCACAATCACCGGATACAGGAAATCGCTGGTGACGCCCAGGGTGGTGCCCAGAGAAGCTATAATATAGGAAAATTCGCCAATTTGCGTCAAGCAAAAGGCCGCGCTGATTGAAGTGGCAATATCCTTGCCGGCAGCCATCATGCCCAAGGTGAGGAAGATAATTTTGCCAACGATTGTCACCAGGGTGATTAAAACAATCGGCACAATGTACGCCGCCAGCGTGGAGGGCACCACCAGCAGGCCCACGGAAACAAAGAAAACCGCGCCAAACAAATCCCGGCAAGGCGCCACCAAATGCTCAATGCGCTCCACGTGCACGGTGCCGGCCAGAATGGAGCCAGCCAAAAAGGCGCCCAAAGCGGAGGAAAAGCCCAAGGCCGAGGCAATCCAGACCATACCAAAGCAAATCCCTAAGGAAATTACCAGCAGCATTTCATCATTCAGCAAATCGCGCACCTTGTTCAAAAAGGTGGGCAGCAGATAAATGCCCAAAATCAGCCACAGGGCTAAATAGAACAAAAGCTGACCAATTGTCATCAATAGGCTCATGCCGCTAATGCCCTGGCTTTGTGACAACGTGGTGAGGATAATCATCAAAAAGATAGCCACAATATCCTCAATAATCAGCGTGCCAATGGCGTAGCCAGCAAATTTGTGCCCTTTCAGGCCGGAATCCTCCAAGGCCTTAATGGCAATCATCGTTGAGGAAATGGCCAGCATACCACCCAGGAAAATGCTGTTCATTGTCGACCAGCCCAAAATGTGGCCCAAGCCAACGCCCAGCGTCATCATGCCGACAACCTCAAACAGGCTGGCTAAAATGCCGGCCAAGCCCACTTTAACAAGCTTGTGAATACTAAATTCCAGACCGACTGCAAACATCAAAAAAATTACGCCAATTTCCGACCACAATTTGATGTTTTCCTGGTCTGCAATGGTAGGCAAAAAATCAACCACCGGGCCACAGAGAAAACCGGCCAAAATGTAACCAAGCACCAGCGGCTGCTTCAGCTTTTTGCAAAGCAGCGTCGTCAGTCCCGCCAAAATCAGTATAAGCGCCAAATCGGTTACCAAAGATGGCAGTTCATTCAATAAAATCACCCCACTAATTCATACACTACTAAACTTTATTAATCCAAATGTACTCTATTTTAAATATATTTTAACATAGAAACTTAAATATTATATAAACAAATTATGAAAGCTAACTGTTTTTTAGTATTTTGCTTGCAAATTTCCTGGCAATCGGATATGATTAGCTTGTAAAATAATACAAGTTGAAGCCAATAGCAAAAAGGAAATTCATTATGAACAAAACCACCCTTAAAATCAGTGAACCGCAATAAGCATATCAATACGAACAGCACTCCGGCTAAAAACGGAGTGCTGTTTGCTTGTCGGTAAACCAATCAGTTCAAAGCGCAGGTGGAGGCCAAAATCTCCCGCCAGCACTGCCAAAGGCCGATTTTTTCCACATCATCAGTAGCCAGCAGAGGCAGGCTTTGCATCAGTTGGCCGTCCTGCAAAATTTGCAGCTCGCCCAGCTGAGCGCCGGCGGCCAGCGGCGCTTGCGGCCAAGGCTCCGCCACGTTAATCTGAGTTTCGTAATTGCTGCCGCTGCCGGCCTGGCTCAACACCCCGGCCGCCTGCTCAATCCTGGCGTCCACCCGGCCGACCGCTCCCTTCTCCACCGGCACGGAGCAAATCAAGGCCCCGGCGGGATAAAGCAGCTGGTAAGTGTAATTGTTGAAGCCATAATTCAGCAGCTTCATAGACTCGGTGAAATGCCCTTGCTGAGGCTCCACACCCATCACCACGGAAATCAGCCGTAAATCACCGCGGCAGGCTGTGGCTACCAAATTGCGCTTGGCCTCGGAGGTGTAGCCGGTTTTCAGGCCGTCCACCCCGTCATACCACTTCAGCAGGCGGTTGGTGTTCCACAACACCAGCGGCTTAGGGTCGCCGCGGAATTGATATTCGTAAATGCCGGTGTACTCCAGCAAATGCGGCACCTGCACAGCGTGGCGGGCCAAAATCGCCATATCCGCCGCCGTGGTGTAATGCTCAGGATCATGCAGGCCGTGTGGATTGGCATAATGCGTACCGCTCATGCCCAGCTCCGCCGCGCGCTTGTTCATCATATCAACAAAGTTGCCCACAGAACCGCCAACGTGCTCGGCCACGGCCACGCTGGCGTCGTTGCCGGAGCCCACAGCCACAGCAATCAGCATCTCGTGCAGGGTGCGGGTTTCACCCACGTAAAGATACACCTGGGAGCCGCCCATGCTGGCCGCATATTCACTAGTCGTCACCTGGTCCTCCAGGCTGACGTCGCCACGCTCCACGGCCTCCAAAGCCAAAACCAGCGTCATAATCTTAGTGGTGCTGGCCGGAAAACGCTGCACATCAGCATTGGACGAGGCCAAAACCTGGCCGCTGTTGGCCTCCAGCAGCACATAGGCCGCCGCGTCAAGCTGCGGCGGCTCCGCCGCCCAGGCCGGGCCGGCCAAACAAAAGGCCAACAACAAACTTAAACAAAGCCATATTTTGTTACGCATAAAGCAAACCCTCCAAACATAGCAACAAACTCTATCTATTGCTATGCCAGAGGGCCACGCTTTATGCAAAGTTAATCAATCTGTAAGTTAGAACACTAATTAAAAATTCAGCAACACCTGGCTTCGGATTGTCAATATCTCAAAATATTTTGATTTCGCGCCGCATATTCACGGAAAGCACCAAACCCATCGCCATCATATTGATAAGCAGGCTGGTGCCGCCGTAGCTGAAAAACGGCAGAGTAATGCCGGTAATCGGCATAAAGCCCATTGTCATGCCAATATTTACAAAAATTTGGAAAAACAGCATGGCCACAATGCCGGAAGCAATCAACGAGCCGAACAAGTCCGCCGATTGATTGGCAATCCGCATAATCCGCAGCAGCAGCAGCAAAAACAGCAGTAGCACCCCAACCGAGCCCACAAAGCCCAGCTCCTCGCCCACCACAGAAAAAACAAAATCCGTGTGGTGGGAAGGCACAAAACCGCTCTGCACCTGCGAGCCCTCGCCGTAGCCCTTGCCCAGCAGGCCGCCGGAGCCGATGGCCACCATCGACTGGATTAGCTGATAGCCCTCGTCTATGGGATCCATCTGTGGGTTGATGAAAATAATCAGGCGGTTCAGCTGATAAGTGTGCATAGGCAGCGGCACCGGCAGCTCCTCAATCATATGCTCAAAGCCGCCGGTGGCAAACCAAAGGTCCAGGAAAATCAGGCCCACCAGCAGGGCAATCGCCAGCAGCAGTATCAAGATACGCCGGCGCGGAATGCCGCTAAGCCACATCATCACCAGCATAGTAAAGCCGAAAACCAGCGTGCTGCCCAAATCAGGCTCCATCAAAATCAGCGCCATAGGCACGGCCATAAGCGCAAAAACCCCAAAAAAGGTGCTCCAGTCGGCAATCCGCTCCTGCCGCTGGCTCAAAAATTTGGCCAAGGCCACAATCATAATCAGCTTGCCCAGCTCCGAGGGCTGAAACATATAGTTGCCAATAGCGTACGAACGGTGCGCATCCGTCAGGGCGTTTTCTGAGATAGGCGCAAAAAAAACGCCAATCAGCAGCAGCAGCAAACCAACATAAGCCAAAGGCACATAGTGGCTCAAATCCCGGTAATTATACAAGGCCGCGCCAACCATCGCCACCAACCCCACGCCCAAAAACATCAGCTGCCGCTTCACATAATACGTTGAACCGTTAAGGCTTACATTAGCGCTGGCCGAGGCCAGCACCACAAAGCTAACCGTAATCAGCAAAGCCAGCAAAATCAAAAAAACCCAATCCAGGTTTTTAAACATCTTTTTGTCAAACACATTTAATCTCCCAAAAATTAATCTATCTATCCCCGAATCAATAAACTTCCCCAAGCTTTCATTCCCTTTTAATCCGCACCACCGGAATACTAGCCACCAGGGCGATTTCCCCCTCGCTCTTGTTAAAGGCCATATCCAGCTGCCCCTCGTCAATCACCATATAGCGGGAAATCAGCTTGATTAGCTCCGCCCGCAACTGAAGCAGCATATCCTCCGGCAGGCTGTTGCCCCGGTCCTGCACCAAAACCAGACGCAGACGTTCCTTGGCAATCTCCTTGGAATGTATTTTTTTATCTTCCTCCTTGGGAAAGAATTTTGTCAAAACCTCGGAAAAACTCATCATCAACCCTCCCTTTAGCGCGCTGCAAACAGATTTTTCAGGCGGCTTAAAAAGCCGTCCTTCTCCGACAAATCCAAAAGCGGCACTTCGTCGCCGCAAAGCCTTTGGGTAATATTCCGATAGGCTTGTCCGGCGCGGGAAAGGTCGTCCAGCACCGCGGGCTCGCCCCGGTTGGTGGAGGTCACAATGGAATCGTCGTCCGGCACAATGCCCAACAAATCCACGGCCAAAATTTCCAGCATATCCTCCACCGACATCATATCGCCATTTTGCACCATACGCGTACGGATACGGTTGATAATCAAGTGCGGCTCTCCCAGGCCCGCCGCCTCCAGCAGGCCGATAATCCGATCGGCGTCCCGCACGGCGGAAACCTCCGGCACCGTCACCACAATCGCCCGGTCCGCCCCGGCAATCGCATTTTTAAAGCCATGCTCAATGCCGGCTGGGCAGTCGATTAATATATAATCAAACTGCGGCTTCAAAGCTTCAATCAGCTCCACCATCTGCACCTCAGAAACGGCGGTTTTATCCTTGGTTTGGGCCGCGGGCAACAGATACATATTTTCAAAACGCTTGTCTTTAATCAGGGCCTGCTTCAGACGGCAACGCCCCTGCACAACATCAACCACATCGTAAACAATGCGGTTTTCCAGCCCCAGCACAACATCAAGGTTGCGCAAACCAATATCCGTATCCAGCATCACAACCTGCTTGCCCAGGCGGGCCAGGCCGCAGCCCAAATTGGCGGTGGTGGTGGTTTTGCCAACGCCTCCCTTGCCGGAGGTTACGACATACACAACTCCCATAAAACTTCCTCCCTCAAAAAAACTTATTTGCTGATAACGTATTTTTCGATTACCACCTCGCCGTCCTTCAGGAAAGCCACCTCCGGGCAAAAGGCCTCTGGTAGGGGCTGGCCGTCCGGCGGCCGGGTGATGTAAGAAGCTATGCGAATTTGCGTTGGCAAAAGAGATGAAGCCAAAACCGTGGCGCTGCAATCGCCATGGGCCCCGGCGTGCACCACACCCCTAAGGGCGCCCAGCACCACCACGTGCCCATCTGCAATGATTTCCGCGCCAGGGTTGACGTCCCCCAGCACCACCACATTGCCGCCAAAGCTGACTTTCTGCCCGGAGCGCAAAGTCCTCTGCACCAGGGCGGTATCACTAACTAATCTGACGCTCTCTTCTGATATAACCAAAACCTAAGCCTCCTTAATCAAAAAAATCCGTTGCATCTTTTTGCTGAGATTAATTTCTGAAAGTAAGTTGGCTTTTCCTTGTCTTGATTACGAAAGCTTTGCGTCAAATTGCAGCAGATTGCCGCAAAATCAGCCGGTCTTGCCATTTTTTATATTATATTACGTTTCAATCCTCCTCTTTCGGCAATTATATTGCCAACTTTTTTACTCCACTACGGAAGAATTCACGTTAGTAACAGTTTGGGTGCCGTCAAAGCCAAAATAAGCGTCAAAAACGTCCTTGCAGACTATACCGCCGGAAGAAAAGCCGTGGAAGCCGTACTCCACCATGCCGGCAAAGGCTACCTCCGGGTTGTCCGCCGGAGCAAAAGCAATGAACCAGCCGTGATAATCCTCGTTTTTGTCATCGCCCACCAGGCCGGTCTGCGCCGTGCCGGTTTTGGCCGCCACCGCCACCGGATAATTGCCAAAGGTGCGGTAGGCCGTGCCGCCGGGCTGCGTCACTGCCTGCAAAGCGTCATAAAGCACGTCCCAGTTTTCGTCGGACATATTAATCCGATCCATCACTCTGGGCTCCCACTGATAAACCGTTTCGCCCTCGTAGTCAATAATCCTATCAACCACGTGCGGCTGCATACGCACCCCGTGGTTGGCAATGGTGGCCATGGCCTGGGCCATTTGCAGCGTGGTGTAGTAGCTGTAGCCCTGGCCGATAGACATATAGTAAGTGTCATAGGGATACCAGTTGCCCTCCCGGCCCTTAAAATTCAGCTTTTTCCAGTCCGGGTTCGCCAAAAGGCCTCTGGTTTCCCCGGTCAGCTCAATGCCGGTCAACTGGCCGTAGCCCAGCTGGCGGAAAACCTCATACATATTATCAATCCCGGCCGCCGCTCCGGCGTCCTGGGCATAGGTGTTACAGGAAACGGCCAGCGCCTGGCTTAAATCTACCATACCATGAATACCGGTGCATTTGGCTTTGTCATTATCCCAATTTTCTGGATCGCACAAAATATGGGTATCCCGGCCAATGGCCCCGCAGGCCAAAGCGGCCAAAGCGGTAGAAACCTTAAAGGTGGAGCCCACCGGATAGGCGCCTGAGATGGCCCGGTTAAAGGTCGGTTTCAGGGTTTCGTCATAGTAGTAGGCCGCCAGGTCGCTGTCAATGCCGTTGATAAAATCCTCCGGCTCATAATCCGGATAGGAGGCCATCGCCAGCACGGAGCCGGTTTTCACGTCCAGCAGCACCGCCGAGCCACCCTGCACCTTGGGCCGCTCCTGTTGCAGCCTTTGCACCGTGGCCGCCAGCGATTCCTCCATCACCCGCTGAATATCCGCGTCAATCGTCAGCACCAGCGAATTGCCGGAAACGCTTTCCTGATTAGATATTTCCCGTACAATACGGTTTTGGGAATCCACCTCCAGCAGACGCAGGCCACGCTTGCCGCGCAGGCCAATTTCCCGGCCGTTCGTATCGGTGAAGCGTTCCATCGTGCGCTCCACCCCGGCCTTGCCCACCAAATCCGTGGACAAATAGTTATAGTTTTGTACCAAATCAGC
Source organism: Bacillota bacterium (assembly GCA_021769035.1). Taxonomy (GTDB): domain Bacteria; phylum Bacillota; class Dehalobacteriia; order UBA4068; family UBA4997; genus Avidehalobacter. The sequence goes on from JAETTP010000003.1 coordinate 41,154, forward strand.
GTCGGTGTCCGTAATTTTGCCCACCTGGCCCAAAATATGGCTGGCCAGGCTGCCCTCCAAATAAATGCGCCGTGGCGTTTCAATAATCAGCAGGCCGGGCAGCTTGTCCCGATTCTCCTCCAGACTGGCCACCAAATGCTGGTTGTTCTCCGCCGGCATAGTGGTAATCACTACCGGCTGATAATTGCTGGCGCGCGTGTTTATCTTTTTAATAATCTCTTCCTCGTTCAGCTCTGGGTCTTTCAAAAAGCCGGCCAGATTGTGGGCCAGCTCCTTGATTTCATCTGTGGTCATCTTGGCGGTGGAAATGGAAATTTCAAAGCAAATTTCCGAGCCCGCCAGCTTCAGCATATTACGGTCATATATATCGCCGCGTTTGGCCGGCTGTGACACAACCCGCAGCTGATTGCGGCTGGAAATTGAAGCGTAGGTTTCCGAGTTCAAAATTTGCAGCGCAAACAAGCGGGCCGCCAAAGCAAAAAACAGCAACAGCAGCAGGCAGACAAAAACAAAACTGCGCTTACCAAAACGTTTATACTTATCCTCCTGTTCAACCTCCAAAGGTTCAAACAAGGCAAGCACCTCCTTTGCAAAATCCTATACGCCTATATTGTAGCATAAGATAGCCCTTTTTGCAACTTATCACCACAGTTTTACTGTATACATTACCGCAAACTATTGACTTTTACCCGTGGCAAATGTTTTAATATTAGGTGCCGGGTTAATTTCCGGCAAATATTTTGATTTAATAAAGGAGTTTTTCAGCTATGGCAGAAAAAAAACTTTTTTGCCCTGAGGCCAAGCTGGCAGAAATTGCCGCGGCCTTTGGCACCCCTTTTCATCTTTATGACGAGGCCGGAATCCGCCGCATGGCGCGGCAGCTGCTGGCCGCCTTTGCCTGGTGCCCCAGCTTTCGGGAGCACTATGCCGTAAAAGCCCTGCCCAACCCGCACATTTTGGCAATTATGCGGGACGAAGACCTGGGCGCAGATTGCAGCTCTCTGGCTGAGCTGCTGCTAGCGGAGGCCGTGGGCCTGCGCGGGCCGGAAATCTGCTTCACCTCCAACGACACCCCGCCGGAGGAGTTTGTGAAAGCCCGTGCCCTCGGCGCCACCATCAATCTGGACGATATTACCCACCTGCGCTTTTTGGAAAACTGCGCCGGCCTGCCCCCGCTGCTCTCCTTCCGCTACAACCCCGGCCCGCAGCGTAGCGGCGGCAACGCCATCATCGGCACCCCGGAGGAATCCAAATACGGCCTGACGCACGCCCAGCTGCTGCAAGCAATTGGCGAGGCCAAGGCCAAAGGCGTGCAACGTTTCGGCCTGCATACGATGGTGGTTTCCAACGAGTTAAAGGCCGACTATCTGATTGGCACCGCCACCATGATGTTTGAGCTGGCCGTGGAGCTAAAGGAAAAGCTGAACGTAGCGGTGGAATTTATCAACCTGGGCGGCGGCCTGGGCCTGGCTTATCGACCGGAGGAGGCTGAGCTGGATTTGGCGGCCCTGGGCGAGGCTATCCGGCAGGAATATCAACGGATTTTGCAGCCGGCCGGCCTGGACAAGGTAGGACTGGCTATGGAAAGCGGCCGCCTGATGACCGGCCCCTTTGGCCTGTTGGTGACCCGCGCTATCCACACCAAGGACACCTACAAGCATTATATCGGCGTAGACGCCTGCATGGCCCACCTGATGCGCCCCGCCCTATACAACGCTTATCATCACATCACCGTGCTGGGCAAGGCCAACGCGCCCGCCAACCATATTTACGACGTGGTAGGCTCGCTTTGCGAAAATAACGATAAATTTGCTATCAACCGCACCCTGCCGGAAATTCAGGTGGGCGATTTGCTGGCTATTCACGACACCGGCGCGCACGGCACCGCTATGGGCTTCAATTACAACGGCAAGCTGCGCTGCCAGGAACTACTGCTGCATGAGGACGGCTCCGTGCAGCTTATCCGCCGGGCGGAAACTATGGCCGATTTGTTCGCCACCCTGGATTATCCCGGCTTAAAGCTGTCCTAAATACTATTTTGGCAAAGGAGGCAGCAGAATTATGCAGCACAAGACGCCGCTGGTGCAGGCTATTCAGGCCTATCTGGCCAAAGGTCGCAACCGCCAGCACATGCCGGGCCACAAGGGACAGGCCCAGGCCAACCCGCTGTTTGCCCACTGGGGCGATTTGGCCGCCTGGGATCTCACCGAGGCCGAGGGGCTGGACGACCTGCACGCGCCGGACGGCCCCATTCGCCAGGCGGCGGAGCTGCTGGCCCAAGCCGTTGGGGCCCGGCAGGCTTATCTGCTGGTGAACGGAGCCAGCGTGGGCATTTTGGCGGCCATTCTGGCGGCTACGGCCCAAAGCCCCGACTGCGCCATTCTGCTGCCCCGCAATGCGCACCGGGCCTGCTGGAGTGGCCTGGCCCTGGCCGACTGCCGGCCCGTTTGGCTGCCTGTGGAATATGACCGGCCAACCGGCTTACCGCTGGGCCTCACACCGGCGCAGCTGCAACAAGCCGCCGCGCAAACGCCGGCGGCCAAAGCGGCTTTTTTTGTCTACCCCTCATATTACGGCGTTTGCGTGCAGCTGCCGGAGCTTTTAGCTATCTGCCGTCAATATGAGCTTATCAGCATTGTGGACGAAGCGCACGGCGCTCATCTGCCTTTCACCGCGCCAAAGCTGGCGGCGGCCCGGCTGGGCGCGGATTTGGTGATTGACAGCTGGCATAAAAGCATGGGCAGCCTTGGCCAAACCGCGGTCTTGCTCACCAACGGCCAGGCGGATTTGCAGCCGGAGCGCTGGCTGACTATGCTGCAAACCAGCAGCCCCTCCTATCCCCTGCTGGCCTCGTTGGACGCGGCACGGGCCGATTGGTGCGCCAAACAGGCAGAACGCCGGCAGGCGTTGGCGCAGGAGCGGGAGCTGCTGACAGAAGCTTTGCAAAAATGCCAGGTTCTGCAAATACTGCAACCAACGGAACTGCCGGACGGCTTTGGCTACGACGAAACCAAGGCCCTGCTGCACAGCGCCGCCGGCCACAGCGGCTGGCAGCTGGCCCAGGCCTTGCGTCAGGCCGGGCTGGAGCCGGAATTTGCCGATTGGCGTTGGGTTTTGCTGCTGCTCAGCTTTGCCGATTGCCAGCAGCCCGGCGGCCTGCCGGCTTTAAGCAAAGCCCTGCAACAGGCAGACGCGGTTTTGCAGCAAACGCCCGCCCAGCCGGTGCAGCTGCCAATGGACAGTCTGCCCTTGCCCCGGCAACAGCTCACCCCGGCGGAGGCTATGCGCCAGCCGGTGCGTATGCTGCCTTTGGCGCAGACGGCAGGCCAAGTGGCGGCCGGTCTGCTAACCCCGTATCCACCCGGCATTCCCTGGCTGGGCCCCGGCGAATTAATTGAACCCTGGCTGATTGAAGCCGCCGAAACTTTGCTGCAAGCCGGCGGCCGCTTGCAGGGTTTGACGGACGGCTGCCTGCCGGTGCTGGCTTAACGCCGGCGAAAAGCTGGTAAATGCCGCCCCTCTTATCAAGCCCGTTACTGCCGAAATCAGCCGATATTTTGGGCTTGATTTCAGCCGGAATTTATTCTATTATATATATAACGAGATATACAGGAGGTGCCTTTGCCGATGCTTTACGATAAATTGGCGGCCATTGTGGCTGCCGGGCGGATTAGCCACGCCTGGCTTTTAACCGGCCGGCCGGAACAAACGTTGGAGCAGGCGGTTCTGCTGGCTAAGGCCCTGCTTTGCCACCGGCTGCAACCAGACGGCCAACCCTGCGGCCAATGCCCGGCCTGCCGCAAGATTGAGGCCGGCAACCACCCGGATTTGCAGCTGATTTTGCCCAAAGGCGCCAGCGTGAAGATTGAACAAACCCGCGCTATGCAATATTTAGCCAGCCTGGAGGCCTACGAGGGCGGCCGCCGCGTCGCTATCATTCACCAGGCCCACACCATGCCGCCGGCCGCGGCTAACAGCCTACTGAAAATTTTAGAAGAGCCCCGCGCCGGCCTGTTTCTGATTTTAACCGCCCCTTTGGGCGACAGCCTGCTGGAAACAATCCTCTCCCGCGTGGTTTGGTTACGCCTGCCGGAAAACCTGCCCGCCAACGGCAGCGACGTCTACTCCGGCGCTTATCTGGCCGAGCTCAACCGCGAGCAGGAGCTGCACCAGGAAATGCAGGCCAAATGTAGCCGCCTGTTTGAGCTGCTGGCCCAGCCTCAGGACGGCGCGGCCTTGCTGCTGCTGGCCCGCAGCTTCCGGGACGACCGCCAATCCGGCGTGGCCCTGAAACAACTGCTCAGCGCCTTTTTGGAGGAGCTGCTGGCGGAACTGCGCAATCTGGCCGCAGCCGCCATTTGCCGCCGCCACGGCGAGCCTGCCCCCAACGCGCCAAAGCTGGCCGCTAATGAATTGCAGGCCCTGGAGATGGCAGCCCTGGTTGAGGAAGCCCGCCGCGACGTAAACGCCAACATCAACGGTATCCTACTGCTGAGCGTGCTCTTTTTGCAAATGCGGGATATTCTGCAAAAAAATATTAAGTGAGCCTAATTTTAGGTGAAATTTAAGCTCAAGTCTCAGATTATTTAATTTGGGGCTTGAGCTTTTGGCTGTTTTGTGGTATGCTAAAGAATAAGGTGCTTTGATAGCCTTTAACTTTAATTAATTTGCTAATTTGAAAAGAGGAAATAAAATGTCTGATATTGTAGGCGTTCGTTTTGAACGCGCCGGCAAAATTTCATACTTCACCTGTGGTGATTTGCAGCTTTCCTTTGGCGACCAGGTGATTGTGGAAAGCAGCTGGGGCCTGGATTTTGGCACGGTGGTGACGCCTTGCCTCAACCAAGCGCCGGAGCAGCCCGCCAATCAGCCGCTACGCGCCGTGGTGCGGCTGGCCACGCCGGAAGATGAACAAAGCTATGAGAATATGCGCAAGCTGGAGCCGGAGGCCTTTGCCTACTGCCAGCAGCAAATAGCCAAACTGGGGCTGCCGATGAAGCTGATTCGCGTCAGCTACACGTTTGACGGCGGCAAGGTGATTTTTTACTTCTCATCGGAAAACCGGGTTGATTTCCGCGAGCTGGTTAAGATACTGGCCGGCCACTTCCACACCCGCATAGAGCTGCGCCAGGTTGGCGTGCGGGACGAGGCCCGCATAGTCGGCGGCTACTCCACCTGCGGGCGCGAACTTTGCTGCGCTTCGTTTTTGAACAACTTTCACCCGGTTTCTATCCGCATGGCCAAAAAACAAAATTTGGCCCTAAACCCGGCCAAAATATCCGGCGTGTGCGGCCGCTTAATGTGCTGCCTCTATTACGAATACGACGATAACCGGGAGCGAGCCGAGCATGACGGCGATTCCGCACCGGCGGCCAAAAAAGGCAGAACCTGTGCCGATTGCCCCAAAAACGCCAAAAAGGCCAACCGCCAGACGGAGGAGGATGATAACCTTGGCCCTGAGGAATGAAATATTGGCGCTGGAGGACCAGCTGAACGATTTGCTGGACAAGCTGCAAGAACTGCGTATCAAAGTGGATTCTATGGAGGTGCAAAACGCCCGCCTGCTGGAGCGCCTGAGCGTGGAGAATATCCGCAGCGAGGGACTGGAGGAGCTGACTAAGCTCTACGATGAGGGCTATCACATCTGCGCCACCTACTACGCGCAGAGGCGTAACGGCGAGGAATGTCTGTTCTGCCAAAGCTTTTTAAAGGAGAATTTGTGACCGCGCCGACCAAGGACGAACAGGTGGTTGACCTACGCTGGCGCGGCCTGAAGCTGCTGCAAAACCGGCGGCTGTTCGGCTTCACCGGCGATTCCCTGGCCCTGGCCCGCTTTGTGGGCGCACGCCCCGGCTGCCAGAGCATCGGCGATTTGGGCAGCGGCAGCGGCGGCCTGCTTTTGTTGCTTTGGGCCCTAAATCCGCAGGCCCAATGCTGCGGGCTGGAGCTTCTGCCAGCCAACGTGCGGCTGGCCGAGCACAGCCTGCGCCTGAACGCGCACCTGCCGGAACTGCCGCTGCATTGCCGCTTTTTGCAGGGAGATTGGCGCACTCCCTGGCTTTACTTTGCGCCGCAGTCCTTTGATTTGCTGGTCAGCAACCCGCCCTACTGGCCGGCGGCCAGCGGCCGGCACAGCCCGACTCTGGAGCGGGCCGCCGCCCGGAATGAGCTTTTTGGCACCTTGGCGGAGCTGATAGCCAACGCCTGCTGGCTGCTGAAACCAAACGGCCGCCTGGCTTTGGTGCTGCCTTGGCAACGCCGCCGGGAAACAGAGCGGCTTTTAGAGGCAAACGGTTTGCAAGTAATCCGCTGGCAACAGCAGCAAAAGCGGCTGCTGATTGAAGCGGCACAGCCCGCAGACTAAATTTTGAAAAAACAGGTGATTAAATGGGCAAGCTAATTTTAGTAGCCACCCCGATTGGTAATTTGGCGGACGTTTCCACCCGGCAGACGGAAGCTTTGCAGCAGGCCGATTTGGTAGCTGCCGAGGACACCCGGCACAGCGGCCTGCTTTTGCAACATTTGGGCCTGAAAAAGCCGCTTTTAAGCTACTATCAGCACAATGAGGAAAAACGGGAGGGCCGCCTGCTGGCCGAGTTGCAAGCCGGCCGCACAGTGGCCCTGGTCAGCGACGCCGGCACCCCCGGCATTTGCGACCCCGGCTCCGCCATTTTACGCGCCGCCGTTGCCGAGGGCCACGAGGTGGATGCGGTGCCCGGCCCCTGCGCCTTGATTCAGGCCTTGATTTTAAGCGGTCTGCCCACCGAGCGCTTTGCCTTTGAGGGCTTTTTGCCCCGCGGCCAGGCGTTGCCGCCCTATCTTGAAAGCTTGCGCCAGGAACAGCGCACCCTGATTTTTTACGAAGCCCCCCACCGCCTGCAAAACAGCCTGCAAATGCTGCTGCAAGCCTTTGGCCCGGAGCGGCAAATAGCCGTCTGCCGGGAGCTGACCAAAAAATTTCAGGAAATCAACCGGGGCAGCCTGGCCGAAATCTGCGCCCTTTGGCAAGAACGCCAGCCCAAAGGGGAGTTCGTGCTGGTGCTGGCCGGAGCCGAGGCGGAGCAAACCGCCGCCGCAGCCGAACCTGCCGCCGTGCAGGAGCATTTGGCGCGTCTGCTGGCCGGCGGCATGAAGCACAAAGCAGCGGCCAAGGAGGTCGCTGCCATCTACAAGCTGCCGGTTAGCGAGGTTTATCAAATGGGATTAGCCTTAAAGAAATAGTCAACCGCCAATCATTACGCTGATATTTCCGTGCAAAAGAATTCTAATTAAACCGCAAATTAGCAAATGCAACGGATAATAAACATAAAAAAGCCACTTCATACCAGGGCAATTTCCCCGCTTTCCGTTATATCTTTTCAGCAAAGGGATTGACAAAGCGACAAAAAGCTGTATAAAGCCATAAACTGGATTAATAAAAACCGCATACACCGCCGCATATACCGCCACCCAAAGCATCATTCCGCTCATCTGCCGGGCAAAATTTCCCCGATTTGCGCCAATATTGATGATTGTTAAAACGGCAATGCTGCTCCAATCCGCCGCAAAAGTAACAACCGTAATCCCCAGAATCAGAAACGTTTTTTGCCATTGCTGCATTTTTTCATTTTTTTCTACAAGAAGCGCAACCAAACCAAAAGCCAATGCCCAAACAATGCTCGTTTGATTAAATATGGAGGTCTGAAACGGCCTAAACGGTATGCCAAAAGCAAAGTTATAGGCAAAATGAGAAACTATTGCCAACATAAATAATCTTCCGATATATTTCTTCAGATTATGCGTGTGATAAAAACCTTCGACAACACAAAAACAAAAAATAGGCGCGGCTAACCTGCCTATTATATGCAGCCCAACAATCCACCAATCCATTGAATAATTAGGAAAACAAACCGATGTTACATGGTCAATAGTCATAGCAAGCAAGGCTATTAATTTTAATTGATTAGCATTTAAGGTCATGTTTTACCTCGTCTGATTGATAATTTCCTCAATCGTCACCACCCGCAGGCCAAAATTTTTGGCCCGCGCCGTTTGCTCCGCCAGCTGATAGGCCAAATTGGCGGCGGAATGAGCGTCGCTGTTCACTATCACCCAGGCCTTTTCCTGCCGCAGGATTTCCCAAAGCCAGTAGTCCGGATAAGGCCGCTGCAAGTAACCGCGGCACATCGCCCCGGTGTTAATTTCAAAAACAACTTTATTATTCCGACAATGTCGCCGCAAAACCGCGGCGGCTATTTTTTTATACTCAACGCTGCTTTCGTCAAAAAAACGACCGCCGGCATTATATTTACAGAGCAAATCAAAATGGCCGGCAATCTGCACCGGCCGGGCGGCCAGCATTTCATCAAACGCCGTAAAATAGGCCTGCACATAGGCCTGCGCGCCGCCAAAATCAGCAATCGCCGCCTGCGTATCCGCCGGGGCCGCGTCAATCGGCCAAACCCGGCCGGTCGGCCCCAGCAAATTGTGCACGCTGCCAATCAGATAATCAAATTTGCCGGGCTCCGGCAGCTCGCTTAAGGAATCCAGCTCCAGCCCCAGGTAAATCGCCAGTCGCCCGCGATACTCTTCCCGTAGCGCCAAAACCTCCCGGCAATACTGCGCCAACGCCACCGGAGCCATGCCGTAGCCGTCGGCCGGGCAAAAGCTATGCCCGGAAAAGCCCAGCGACTTAAAGCCCAACTGCCAGGCGGCTTGGGCCATCTCCGCCGGGGTGCTGCTGCCATCGCAAAGCGTTGTGTGCGTGTGGGCGTTGCTGCAAACCGCCTCCAACTCCGCCGCCATCAGCACATCTTCTCCTGCTTCACTTTGTGGTCGATAATATGCCGGCGGTCCAGCTCCGCCACAATTTCCGCCGGAGAAATGCCCAGCTGCACCAGCAGCACCAGCACGTGATAGCACAAATCCGCCACCTCGTAGACGGTTTCCGCCCGGTCCTCCGCTTTAGCCGCGATGATAACCTCCGTGGCCTCCTCGCCCACCTTTTTCAAAATCTTATCCAAACCCTTGGCGAACAAATACGAGGTGTAGCTGCCCTCCTGCGGCTGCTGTTGCCGCCCTTGCAGCAAGCCATAAAGCCCGCTCAGGCCCAGGCTTTGCACCGCCTCGTCCACAAACAAGCCGTTAAAAAAGCAGCTTTCCCGCCCGGTGTGGCAGGCCGGGCCCTCCTTGCTCACCTGCACCAGCAAAGCGTCCTCGTCACAATCAGCGGTTATACTCACAATATGCTGCACATTGCCACTTTCCTCGCCCTTGCGCCACAGCTGCCGCCGGCTGCGCGACCAAAAACAGCAACGTCGCTCCGCCAGGCTGATAGCCAAGCTTTCCTCATTCATATACGCCAGCGTCAGCACCTGCTTGGTGTAAAAATCCTGCACAATCGCCGGTATCAAACCATTTTCATCAAACCTCAAAGCCATAAAATATTTTACCTCCCCATATATAAAACCAGCCGCCGTTTAACCGACATAACGCCTAATCATTTGCACATATTTGTAATATTCCGCGCAATCCTCCTCTTCTGCCGCCAAAAAGTAGGCCATCAACAGGCTGCCCGGCGCGCAAATGCCAAAGCCCACCATCGCCCGGCCGTCCCGCGCAAAACCGCGATAAGCTAGCGTGGCAAAGCCCGGCGGATACCAAGCCGCCAGCCCGGCCGGACGCATACCCATCTGCTCGCAGGCCGTACAGAAAAAGAACTGCAAAGTATCCGCGTCCGGCGCCATATCCGTACGCATATCGTGAAAGGCGCAGGAGGACAGGCACAGCATTACCCGACCAAAAGGCTCTTCGTAAATATACTGCGGCGGCTGCATTGCCACGTCCACCACAAAAGGCCAATTTGCTGGCAGAGTGACGCTCCAGCCAGCTATATCATAAACCATATTTTCGTCCGACACCGTCCGCACCTCCCGCTTAGTCTAAAGCCGCATTTCCAGGCCGGCGGCCCGTAGACGACGCTTCAAATCGCCAATTTCCACCTGGCGATGATGAAAGATAGAGGCCGCCAGACCAGCGTCAATGCCGGGGTGCTGAAAAAGCTCCACAAAATCCTCCGCCCGGCCTGCGCCGCCGCTGGCAATAATTGGCACCTGCACCCGAGCCGCCATCGCGTCCAGCATTGGCAGGTCAAATCCCTGCTTGACTCCGTCGGTGTCAATGCTGTTCACCACCAGCTCGCCCGCGCCGCTTTGCACGCCAAACTCGGCCCATTCCAGCGCGTCTAGGCCGGTATCCTCCCGGCCGCCCTTGGCAAAAATATGCAGCCGCCCGTCCACCCGCTTCACATCCATACTCAAAACCACGCACTGGTTACCGTATCTCTGGGCCGCCTCCGCAATCAGGCCGGGGTTGGCAATCGCGCCGCTGTTCACGCTCACCTTGTCCGCGCCGCATTTCAAAACCCGGTCAAAATCGGCCAGGCTGCGAATACCGCCGCCCACTGTCAGGGGAATGAAAATCTCCGCCGCCACCCGCTGCAAAATATCCACAAACATAGAGCGGCCCTCGGCGCTGGCCGTTATATCGTAAAACACCAGCTCGTCAGCGCCAGCCTCGTTGTAAAAGCGGGCCAGCTCCACCGGATCTGCCACGTCCTGCAAACCCTGAAAATTCAGGCCCTTAACCACCCGGCCGTCGCGCACGTCCAGGCAAGGAATCAGCCTTTTGGTAATCATGGCCGCCCTCCCCTCGCCGCCTGCGCCAGGCAATCCGGCAGGCTCAGCCGTCCGGAATAAAGCGCCTTACCGATAATCACACCGGCCACGCCAATCTCAGCCAAGGCCGGCAGCTCGTCGGCAAAGCTGACCCCGCCGCTGGCTACCACCTGCAAGCCCTCAATCTGGGCCAGCTCCCGATACAGCTGCAAATTGGCGCCGCCTAGAACGCCGTCCTTATCAATATCCGTCACAATCACTGTCCGCACACCGGCCTCCAGGCAGCGGCGGCAAAAATCCGGCGCTAAAAGCTCCGTTTCCTCCAGCCAGCCGGCCACCGCCACCCGGCCGCCGCGCGCGTCAATGCCCACCACAATCTGCTCCGGATATTTGGCGGCCATTCTTTGCACAAAGGCAAAATCGCGCACCGCCACCGTGCCCAAAATCACCCGCCAAACGCCCAGCTCCAGATACTTCTGAATCCGCTCCTCTGTGCGAATTCCGCCGCCAACCTCCACACGCAGGCCGCAGCTGCGCACAATTTCCGCCACTGCCGCAAAATTAGTAAGCCGGCCGTCCTTGGCGCCGTCTAAATCGACCACGTGCAGATAGCGCGCCCCTTGGCGTTCAAAATCCTGGGCCACCGCGGCCGGATTATCGCTATAAACCGCCATCTGATTATAATCGCCCTTAGTCAGGCGCACCACCCGGCCGCCGGATAAATCAATCGCCGGAAAAATCTCCATAAAATCCTCCTCAATGTTTGGCTCATCATCTCAAGCTAAATTTCCGCAAACGCTTTCAGCAGCCGCAGCCCGGCCGCGCCGCTTTTTTCCGGATGAAACTGCGTACCCCAAACGGAGCCGCGCCGCACCACGCCCGTCACTGGCAAGCCGTAATCGGAAACCGCCAAGGTATCGGCCGCGCAATTTTTGGCGTAGTAGCTGTGCACATAATATACGTATTCGCCATCTTTAAAATAGCGAAACAAAGGGTCGTCCCGCAAAATCCGCAGGCTGTTCCAGCCGATATGCGGCACCTTGAGCCCGGCCGGCGGCAAATCCGGCTGCAAAGCCTCCACCGTGCCGTCAATCAGGCCCAGCCCGGCGTGCTCGCCATATTCCAGGCTTTTAGTAAACAAAAGCTGCATACCCAGACAAATGCCCAGCAAGGGCTTGCCAGCCGCCGCCTGCTGGCGCACCGCCTCAAACAGTCCGCTTTCCCGCAGCTTGGCCGCCGCGTCGCCAAACGCGCCCACGCCAGGCAAAATCAAACGGTCTGCCGCCTGCAAATCCGCCGCCGCAGCCGTCACCTTGGCCTCAACCCCCAGATAACGCAATGAACTGGCCAGCGAGAACAAATTGCCCACTCCGTAATCAATAATCGCCACGCTCATTGGCTAAATCACCCCTTTGGTGGAGGGTATTTTGTCGAGATTTTGCTCGTCAAAACGCACCGCCTGGCGCAGGGCCCGCGCCGTCGCCTTGAACATCGCTTCGATTATATGGTGGCAGTTATGCCCGGCCAACAGGCGCAGGTGCAGGGTCAGCCCGGCGCTGCGGCACAAGGCCTGCATAAACTCCTCGGCCAGCTCCGTATCAAAATCGCCCACCTTGGCCGCCGGCATAGGCGCCTCGTAAACCAGATAGGCCCGACCGCTGACGTCCACCACAGCCAGCAGCAAAGCCTCGTCCATCGGCAGCAGCTGCTGCCCGTAACGGGCCACGCCGCGCATATCACCCAAGGCCTGGCGCAAAGCCTGCCCCAGCACAATGCCCACGTCCTCAACCGTGTGATGATAATCCACCTCCACGTCGCCCGCGGCCTGCACCTGCAAGCCAAAGCCGCCGTGGGCGGCAAAAAGCTCCAGCATATGATTTAAAAAGCCGCAACCGGTGTCCACCTGATAAGCGCCGCCGTCCAGATTTAAGGCCAGCTTAATCTGCGTTTCCCTGGTCTTACGCTCCACAATCGCTTCCCGCATTAACGCACCTCCTGCAAAATTTCCGCCACTGCAGCCAAAAGCCGCTGCATATCCGCCTGCGTGCCAATGCTAATCCGCACAAAATCCCGAATACGCGGCTCGTCAAACCAGCGCACCAAAATATCACGCTGCTTCAGCTGCTGATAAAGCTGTTGGCCGTCCACCAGCTGGTGGCGGGCCAGCACGAAATTAGCCAGGCTGGGCAAAACCTGAAAGCCCAGGCCTTGCAAGCCCTTTGTCACCAACTGCCGGCTAGCCTTGATTTTTTGACAGCATTCTGCAAAGTAGGCCTCGTCCCGCACGGCCGCCGCCGCCAAGGCCTGGGAAATCCGGTTGAGATTGTAGGGATTAAAGGAAAATTTAATCGTATTCAAATCGGCAATCACCGCCGGCTGGCCCAGGGCAATGCCAACCCGCGCGCCGGCCAGAGAGCGGCTTTTGGATAGCGTCTGCACCACCAGCAGATTTTCATATTTGGGCAGCAAGGCCGCCGCACTCTTCCCACCAAAATCAACGTAGGCCTCGTCCACAATCACCATACTCTCCGTATGGACCTGCAATATCTGCTCCAACGCCGCCAGCGGCAGGTTTTTGCCAGTTATCGCATTTGGATTAGCCAAAACCACCGTTTCCGCTGCGTCCTCCAGATAATCCGCTGGCTGAATATTAAAATCAGCGTCCAGCGGAACCACCCGCGCTTCCACACCAAAAAGCGCCGCCCAAACACTATAGAATGCATAAGTGACGTCTGGAAAAGCCACGCGCCCACCCTTGCCATAAGCCAGAAAAGCAAAGGCCAAAACTTCGTCGGAGCCATTACCCACAAAAACCTGCTCCTGCTGCAAATTGTAAAAATCCGCAACCGCCCGGCGCAAATCGCCGGCCTCCGGGTCGCTGTAAAGGCGCAGCTGACCGGCCGGGTGCTCAGCCAACTGCTGCAACAACTGACGCACCGCCGGCGCAGGCGGATAAGGGTTTTCATTGGTATTAAGCTTGATAACCGGCCTAGCACCCGGCTGGGGCTGCTCGCCCGGCGTGTAGGGCTCCAGCGCCGCAAACGCTTTGCTCAAAAATTTGCTCATTTCGCCACCTCTTCAAAACGGATTGCTACACTGCGGGCGTGCGCCTGCAAGCCCTCGCGCTCGGCAAAATCCTCAATCCGGCCGGCCACCGCAGCCAACGCCGGCTTGGGATAGTAGATAAAGCTGCTTTTCTTCACAAAATCATCAACAGAAAGCGGGCTGGAAAAACGCGCCGTGCCGCTGGTGGGCAGGGTGTGGTTGGGCCCGGCCCAGTAATCGCCCAAGGCCTCCGGCACATTTTTGCCCAAAAAGATGGAACCGGCGTTGCGGATACTATCCAGCAGAGCAAACGGCTCGTCCACGCAAACCTCCAAATGCTCCGGCGCAATGATATTAGCCGCCGCCACGGCCGCCGCCAAATCCGCCGCGATAATAATTTTACCATTGTTTTCAATGCTGGCGCGAGCAATCTCCTGCCGCGGCAGCAGGGCCAGTTGACGCTCCAGCTCCGCGCTCACCGCGTCGGCCAACGCTTGGCTGGTGGTTATCAGCACCGCCGTAGCCAATTTGTCGTGCTCCGCCTGGCTCAGCATATCCGCCGCCACAAAAGCCGGATTGCAGCTGCCGTCCGCCAGCACCAAAATCTCGCTGGGCCCGGCAATCATATCAATATCCACCAAGCCGAAAACCTTGCGTTTGGCCGTGGCGACAAAAATATTCCCCGGCCCCACAATTTTGTCCACCTTAGGCACGCTTTCCGTGCCGTAAGCCAGGGCGGCAATGGCCTGCGCCCCGCCGACCTTAAAAATCTTGTCCACCCCGGCCACCTTGGCCGCCGCCAAAATCGGCGCAGCAATCTTGCCCTCTGCATTGGGCGGCGTGGTCATCACAATTTCCGAAACCCCGGCCAGCTTGGCCGGCACCGCATTCATCAGCACGCTGCTGGGATAACTGGCCGTGCCGCCCGGCACGTAAAGACCTGCCCGCTCCACCGCGGTATACTTCTGCCCCAGCACAATGCCGCCCTCCTCGGTCAGCACAAAATTTTTCGGCACCTGCTGGCTGTGAAAACGCCTGATATTATTCCGCGCCAGCTCCAGTGTACGGATAAAATCTGCGTCCAAGCTGGCCACCGCCTCGGCAATTTCCGCCTCGCTCACCTGCAAAGCCGTAAGCTGGGCCTTATCAAACCGCTGCTCGTATTCCAGCAAAGCGGCGTCGCCCTCCACCCGCACCTTAGCCATAATGTCATCAACCACGGCCTCCACATCACGCTCCTCGCGAATGTCCCGATTTAAAATATCCTGCACGGCAATTTCTGCCAACTTGTACTGCTTAATCATTATCTATCCTCCATTTTAATTATTTTTCAGTATTATTTTAGCTGACAATTTATCTAGCATTGTAGCAATTTCAGACTCTTTAAATTTATAAGCCGCCTTGTTCGCGATAAAACGCGCACTAATCGGCACAATTTCCGTTAAAACCTGCAAATTATTTTCCTGCAAGGTTTTGCCGCTTTCTACAATATCAACAATCACATCGGAAAGCCCCAAAATCGGGGCCAACTCAATACTGCCGTTCAGTTTGATAATCTCAATTTCCCGGTTAATTGAGGCATAATAGCCTTTGGCAATATTGACAAATTTGGTGGCCACGCGCAGGCGGCGCTCCGGCTCCTCGCGATAACCCTGCGGCCCGGCCACGCAAACCCGGCAGCGGCCCAGCCCCAAATCCAACAGTTCATAAACATCAGCGCCGCTTTCCAGCAAAATATCCTTGCCGACAATGCCCACGTCCGCCGCGCCGTGCTCCACATAAATCGCCACATCGCTGGGCTTAACCAAAAAGTAGCGCACGCCGGTTTCCGCATTTTTAAACACCAGCTGCCGGTTATCCAAATAAATATCCCGGCAAGCATAGCCCACGCTGTCCAACAGCTCATAAACCTGATCGCCTAAACGCCCTTTGGGTAAAGCTATATTCAACATTCTAGCAGCCCCTCCTTTTCGCTGTAGCGCAAATGCCGGCGAGGGCGCAATCCCGGCGGCAGGCTGGTAGCCACTCGCACGCTTTCGCCCTGCTCTGTCAGGCTGCGCGCTACGGCCAACAGTCCTGCGGCCTCAGCCTGCGGCGAGGGCTCCAACCAAACGTCCACATCATATTCCCGCGGCGGCAATGGCAAACGCTCCAGCTCGTCCAGATAAATGGCAAAGCCAATGGCCCCCAAATCATGCCCAAACTTATACATCATGCTGTCGTAGCGCCCGCCGGAAAGCACCGGCCGCGGCAAGCCGGCCAAATAGCCGTTCAGCAAAATCCCGTCGTAAAACTCCGTCGCGTTCAGCAGGCTAAAATCCAAACGCAGGTGCTGCCGTTCCTCCTCATTCAAGGACTGGTAAACACTGCTTAGCTCCTGCAAGGCCTGTTGCATTTTTTTACCGCTGCAAATTTGCTCCGCCCGCTGCAACACCTGCGGCACCGGACCGCTCAATTCCGCCAAGCACAGCAAACGCTGCTGGTCGGCGCCAGATAAACCAATCTCCTGCATAACCGCCCGCAGGCGGTGGGGACTTTTGACCGCCAAGCAGTCAATAACCTCCTCGCGCTCCATCGGTAGCAACTCCAAACGCTCCAGCAAACCCAACACAAACCCCATATGTCCCAGCTCCAAAATGTAATCCGCGCCGTCCGCACAGGCCTGCAAGGATTGTTGAGCCAAAAAAACCGTTTCCGCCAGAGCATAATCATCAATTTTGCCCATCAGCTCCAAACCCATCTGATTGATTTCCTTAAAGGTGTTGCTTTCCTTGCTCTCACGGTAAACCTTTTCAATATAGTATGCTTTGGCTGTTTCGTTATCGTGCGCATTTTTAATAATGCTCAAGGTCACGTCTGGCCGCATTGCCAACAGCCGTCCGTCTAAATCGGTAAAACTCAAAATTTTCTCACCAGATAAAAAACTCTTATATTGTAAATACAAACTGTATTCCTCAAAATTGCTCACCTTATATTTGCGATAGCCATAAAGCTCATATAAGCGACGCAACATCAGCATAGCCTTGTCCTCCGGTCGTCGCATTGCAAAATCCAAATCCATTTTCAACCTCTTTTCTTTGTCATTAATATCCATTAATAATTATATACTAAAATTTTAACTCGCACAACTATAAACAGCAAAAACAAACTTTTTTCTTTACCACGCTAAACTAACAAAGTAAATTATAGCACATTACTATGAAAAAAGCTAGAGCAAATACAAAATTTTTCAAAAAAATCCTGTTTAATATAGGTTTATCAACCAGTCGCCTCTCTAAAGAGTGCGCCTGGTTGATATTGGTTCACAAGCGGCTTCCACTCGCCCCCGGAGGGGACTCGGGACTAACTTTGTGTCGCTGTCTGCGTCCAGTAAAACTGGACTAGCCAATCGCCGATGTTCACACAATAACAAAGCCGCTTTCCAAACGGAGCGGCTTTGTTAATTGTTCCTAAAAATAAGCCGCCCCCAAAGGAGCGGCTTATCAAATTCTCAACTAAAGCACAATGACTACGCCAAGAAAACACCGTTCAACGTCAGCAGAATACCAGCCGCAACAGCGGTACCGATACAACCAGCCACGTTCGGGCCCATTGCGTGCATCAAGAGGAAGTTAGCAGGATTATCTTTCTGACCTACTTTTTGAGCCACACGAGCAGCCATAGGTACAGCAGATACGCCAGCAGCACCAATCAACGGGTTGAGCTTTTCTTTCAGGAACAGGTTCATAATATGAGCAACCACAACGCCACCAGCGCAAGCC
Source organism: Bacillota bacterium (assembly GCA_021769035.1). Lineage (GTDB taxonomy): Bacteria > Bacillota > Dehalobacteriia > UBA4068 > UBA4997 > Avidehalobacter. The sequence continues at coordinate 58,615 of JAETTP010000003.1, forward strand.
ATAGCGAATGCGAATACGCCCAATACGAAAATGGAAATAGTCTGAGCAGTCAAGAAAGTTGTGCCCTGTGTGGTAGCGCCCACGGAAGTGCCCAGGAAGATGGTAACGATGTTACACAAAGCATTCTGAGCAGTATCGGACAGACGGTCTACACAGCCGGACTCCTTGAACAAGTTGCCAAGCATCAGCATACCGATCAAAGAAGAGGCAGAGGGAACGATCATCGAAACAACGATAGTGTTCACAATCGGGAACAAAATCTTGGTCAGTTTCTTAACAGGGCGCTGTTGCTTCATAACAATCTGACGCTGAGCTTTGGTGGTCAAAGCTTTCATAACAGGCGGCAGAATAATCGGCACCATAGCCATGTAAGAGTACGCAGCAACTGCAATCGGGCCCATCAAATGCGGAGCCAATTTGCCGGACAGATAAATACAAGTCGGGCCGTCAGCACCACCAATGATACCGATAGAAGCAGCTTCAGCAAAGTTGAAATGTACAGCAGGTACATATTCGTCCAACATCAAAGCGCCCCACAATGCGATAAACACACCAAACTGAGCAGCACCGCCCAAAATCAAGCTCTTCGGGTTAGCCAAAACCGGACCGAAGTCAGTCATAGCACCAATGCCCAAGAACATCAAAGGCGGGAAAACGCCCAAATGGTCGCCTTGATACAGATAATACAACATACCGCCGATTTCTTTTACAACGGTGTGACCCTCTTCATCAAATGCCAAAATCGGGTCAGCCATAACGCCGCTGCCGGGAATGTTCACCAACAGCATACCAAAGGAAATCGGAACCAGCAGCAAAGGCTCAAAACCCTTCTTAATTGCCAAATACATAAAGAGCAATGCAACCACGATCATAACGGCAGAGCGCCAATCAAAGATTGCGAAGGATGTACTCTTATAGAAGTCCATAAGAGCAGCACTGATAATTTCCACAAGCTTTCCCTCCTATATCCAGTTTATTTTTTTCATAATTGCACAGCAATTACATGGATACCAGAGGATCGCCAGACTGAACGGTAGCGCCCTGAGCAACGTGAACAGCGGTAACTGTGCCGTCGGCAGGAGCCATAATTTCATTCTCCATCTTCATAGCTTCCAGAATCATCAGAACGTCGCCGGCTTTAACAGACTGACCAGCAGACACGTTTACTTTCAAAATGGTGCCCGGCAGGGGGCTGGTGATGTCGCCAGCGGCAGCAGCGGCCTTCGGAGCCGGAGCCGGAGCGGGAGCAGCAACCGGAGCCGGAGCAGGAGCAGCGGCCGGGGCAGCAGCAGGAGCAGCAGCTCTCGGAGCAGAAGCAACGGAGCCAGCATCTTCAACCTCTACAGCAAAAGTTTCACCGTTTACAGTAACATTAAACTTACGCATTATTTATTTCCTCCTTCAGTAAGTCTGGCACGATCTCCCATAAGATTACTATTGCCGGCAGCAGCCCAAGGCAGCAGCGGAGCGCCAGTTCTTTCAATAGCTTTAAATTTCAGCTCGGTAGAACCCATAGCCATAGTCACCGCAGCAACAATAGCGGCAATTTTGGCGTTGTTTTTAGCAGCCGGAGCAGGCGCTGCAGCAGGTGCAGCAGCTTTCGGCGCAGCAGCCGGAGCTGCCGGTTTCGGGGCATCGGGAGCAATCTGGTCCACGATTCTGTTCAGCAGCCAGGTGGTAAAGGTCAGGATTGCCAAAATAGCAAACACACCGCCCATACCAATGATGGTTGCCAAAGTGCCCATCATAAAATTACTGTATGCATATTCCATATTAGAATATTACCTCCTTACAGCGGAATGTTGCCGTGCTTTCTGGCAGGGCGAGATTCCTTCTTGCCCAACAAGCTGTCCAGGGATTTGCAGAGGTAGTAACGAGTCTTATCAGGCTCAACAACCAAATCAACAAAACCGCGGGCCGCAGCCTTATAAGGATTAGCGAATTCTTCTTCGTATTCGGCAATCTTTTCAGCGCGTGTCTTCTCGGGGTTAGAGGAGTTCTTGATTTCCTTAGCAAACACGATGTTAGCAGCGCCGGAAGCACCCATAACAGCGATTTGCGCAGTCGGCCAGGCAATAGCAACGTCAGCGCCCAAGGATTTGCCGCACATTGCCAAGTAAGCGCCGCCGTAAGCTTTGCGGGTAATCAGAACCAGCAGCGGAACGGTAGCTTCGGAATATGCGTACAACAGCTTAGCGCCGTGACGGATAATGCCGCCATGCTCCTGAGCAACACCAGGCAGATAGCCGGGGGTGTCAACACAGGTAAGAATCGGAATATTAAATGCGTCGCACAGACGAATAAAGCGAGCAGCCTTATCGGAGCAGTCGATATCCAAGCTGCCAGCGCCCACTTTGGGCTGGTTGGCAATAACGCCTACGGAACGACCATTCAAACGAATGAAGCCAGTCACAATATTCTTAGCGAAGTTTTCATGTACCTCAAACAGATAGCCATTATCAGCAATGCCTCTAACAACTTCTTTCATGTCATAAGGTTTGTTCGGGTTGTCCGGGATAATGCTCAGCAAGGATTCCTCGCAGCGTTCAACCGGATCGTCGCAAGCAAACACCGGAGCGCCTTCCATATTGTTGCTAGGCAGGAAGCTCAGCAGGGTTTTAACCTGCTCAATGCACTCGTCCTCGGTTGCTGCATAGAAATGAGCGTTACCGCTCTTGGTGTTGTGGGTGCGTGCGCCGCCCAAAGCTTCGGCAGTCACAACCTCGCCGGTTACAGACTGAATAACAGCCGGGCCGGTGATGAACATCTGGCATTTATCTACCATAAAGATAAAGTCAGTCAAAGCCGGGGAGTACACAGCGCCGCCGGCGCAGGGGCCCATAATAATGGACAGCTGCGGCACAACGCCGGAAGCCAAAGTGTTCAGCTTGAAAATACGGCCGTAGCCATTCAAAGCGTCAACTGCTTCCTGAATACGAGCGCCGCCGGAATCGTTAATACCGATGCAGGGAGCGCCGTTTTTAACAGCCAGTTCCATAACCTTGCAGATTTTAGCAGCGTGCATTTCGCCCAAGGAGCCGCCCTGAACAGTGAAGTCCTGGGAGAAAACATAAACCAAACGGCCGTCAACTGTGCCGTAACCGGTCACAACGCCCTCGCCCGGAGCCTTAACTTTATCAAAGCCAAACGCAGTACCACGATGTACCACGAACTGATCCAGCTCTACAAAGCTGCCATCATCCAGAATCTTATCGATTCTTTCGCGGGCAGTATATTTGCCCTTTGCATGATGCTTGTCGATTTTTTCTTGCCCGCCGCCCAAAATAACTTCTTCACGTTTTTTGATCAACTGAGCCAACTTATCTGTAGCCATCCTTTTACCTCCTAAAGTTCCTTATTTGTGTTCGCAAAGTTCCAGCAAAATGCCGCGGGTCGCCTTCGGATGCAGGAAAGCGATTCTGGCGCCGCCAGCGCCATTGCGAGCCACTTTGTCGATCAGGCGAACACCAGCAGCATCCAAATCAGCCAAAGCCTGGTCGATGTTATCAACCTTGAATGCAACATGCTGAATGCCCTCGCCGTTTTTCTCCAGGAACTTGGCCACAGGACCATCAGGAGTGGTGGATTCCAACAACTCAACCCAGCTGTTTTCGCAGGGGATAAAACCAGTGGTGGTTTTCTGCTCCTCAACGGTTTCCTTGAAGTCCAGCTTCATGCCCAGAGCATCACCCCAAAAAGCCATAGCTTCATCGATGTTAGTAACAGCCACACCCAGATGATCAATTCTTTCTACCGTAAACATATCTTTTCACCTCCAAATTTTTTTTGCAGAACCACAGTTGTTTGGACAGTATAACTATGCCCCTGCATTTTAAAATAAAATGATTAGGATTTATATAAGAAAAGCTTGGGTTTAACCAGCTTGTTCTTACCTCGGTTTGGACCCTCTTCAGGATAACAGCCGCCCAGCATAGCAACCACGTGCCTGCGCAGGCAACCCCTCACATCACCGTGCCGCCATTTTCCGGCTTGATAATTTATTTCTGCCAGGGCTGGTAACACCTACATTACTATAATCATATTTTCCTGTGTATATGATAACATTAATCACAAATTTTAGCAATACAATTTTGCGAAAAATTTTGTTTCTTCTGAATTATTTTTTTTGTTTTTCACTTTCTTAACATTTCAAAAAATATATTGCCAAAAAGCATTGACTTCTGAAGCAAAATAGCTTAAAATATAATGTACAGCTAAACATAAAGCACGCGCCTGTAGCTCAGTGGATAGAGCGTCGGCCTCCGGAGCCGAAAGCGTAGGTTCGATTCCTATCAGGCGTACCACAAAAAACCTTGGCAGACTCAAGTCCCCAAGGTTTTTTTTGCGGCCTCAAACCCGCGCCATGCCGTCCACGCTCAGCACCACGCCATTTATGTACGAGGCCTTTTCCGACGCCAAAAAAACGAAAGCGTTGGCAATATCTTCCGGCTGGCCCAAACGGCGCAACGGAATTTGGGCAATCAAAGGCTCGATAACCTCCAAAGGCACCGCCCGCATCATGTCGGTTTCAATAATCCCCGGCGCCACGGCGTTCACCCGGATGCCTTTCGGGCCCAGCTCTCTGGCCAAAGATACCGTGAAGCCGTTCACCGCAAATTTGGAAGTCGGATAAGCCACCCCGCTGGGCTGGCCGTAAATACTTACCATCGAAGAGGTGCTCAAAATTACGCCGCTGCCCTGCTTTTCCATATACTCCACGGCGGCCCTGGTGCAGTTGTAAACACCTTTAATATTCAAATCCATCACTTTGGCAAAAATTTCTTCATTATAATCAGTGAAAGGCGTGCTGTCCGACATACCGGCATTGTTCACCAAAATATCAATCCGGCCGTATTTTTCGGCAATCCGGGCAAAGGCCTGCTGCACCGCCGCAAAATCAGCCAACTTGGGGCAAATACCCTCCACTTTGGCTGCCGGATCAGCCTCCTGCAAGCTTGCCACCGCCTGGTCTGCCGTCGTCTGCCGACTGGCGCACAGCACCACCACAGCGCCCTCGGCCAAAAAGGCCTTGGCCGTTGCCAAACCAATGCCGCGGCTGCCGCCGGTAATCACCGCCACTTTATTTTCTAAAAGCATTTAACCAACCTCCTGCACAACTTTTTCCAAACACTTTAGCTTTAATTATATCATTTTTGTTAGCAAAAATCAATCGCTAAAATAATACAAAATTTGCAGTTTGCTATTGCTCGGCCGTCAGCTCCGCCCAGGGCCGCGCCGCGCCCCGTTCGTCAACCAGGCCCCAAATCAAAGGCTCCAGCTGCGGTGGTTCCGCCACAATGCGTAAAATACTGCGCAATTCCCGCTCCGCCGCCTCAGCCCGCAGCAAGCTGCTGGCATAAATTTCCAGCAGCGTTTCGCCCTGATCCACCCAAGCCCCAGCCGGCTTCTGGAAGCGCACGCCCACCTGATAATCAATCTCGTCCTCCACACGCTCGCGTCCCGCGCCCAAAAACTGCACAATCTCCGCCACCTGCGCCGCGTCAGCCGCCGCCAGATAGCCAGACTGAGCCGCCTCAATCGGCAGAACATACTCGGCCTGCGCCAGGCTGCCGGCTTCCAAGGCAGCCGTATCGCCGCCCTGCGCCTGCAAAAACTGCAAAAGCTTGCGCCAACCGCGGCCCTCCTGCAAAGCCGCCTCCGCTTGCCGCCAGCCATCGGCCCGGCTGACCGCCAAACCGCCCAGATAAAGCATTTCCCCAGCCAAAACCACGCACAAACGCCGTAATTCAGCCGAAACCGGCGCACATTCAGGCTGCCGCAATATCTCGGCCGCCTCAGCCACCTCCAGCGCATTGCCCACGGCTGCGCCCAAAGGCGTGCTCATCGAGGAAAGCACCGCCGTCACCCTGCGGCCGCAGCTTTGCCCCAGCTTCACCATCAGTTGAGCCAGCTTAATGGCGCTGGCCACGTCCGGCATGAAAGCGCCGGAACCGTATTTCACATCAAGCACAATCACCTGCGCCCCAGCGGCAATTTTTTTGGACATCACACTGGCCGCAATCAAGGGCAGAGAATCCACCGTGGCCGTCAGATCCCGCAGGGCATACAAACGCTTATCCGCCGGGGTCAGGTTTTTATTTTGCGCCACCACGGCCAGGCCAACCTCCGCCACTTGCTGCAAAAGCTCCGCCTCCGGCAAATCCAGCCGAAAACCCGGCACGGAGGCCAGCTTATCCGCCGTGCCGCCGGTTTTGCCCAGGCTGCGCCCGCTCATTTTGGCAATCTTCAGCCCGCAGGCCGCAGCCAAAGGCATTGCAATCAGGGTCGTCTTATCGCCCACGCCGCCGGTGGAATGTTTGTCCGCCGTCACCCCGGCCAGGCCGCGCAAATCCAGCTGCTCACCGGAGGCCACAATCTCCTCCGTCAGGGCAAAGGTTTCGGCCTCGTCCAAACCGCGCCAAAAGATCGCCATCAACATGGCCGCCGTCTGATAATCCGGCACGCTGCCGTCCAGCATACTGCGCAGCCAAAAGGCCAGCTCCGCCTGCTCCAGGCGGCCACCGTCCCGTTTTTTGGCAATCAAATCATACATTGAATATTTATCTGCATAGTTTTTTTCAGCCATATTATTCACCACCTGCCGCTATAAATAATTTCTATATTATATAGGAAAGAAAACTTTCGCCGGCCGGCAGCTTGCCAGCCCCCAGATATTCCGCGGCCGTGGCTCCCAAATCCGCAAAACTGGGCCGAATCCCCAAATCCCGACCGCCGGCCACCGGCGCGCCAGTCGCCAGCACCGGCACATATTCCCGTGAATGGTCGGTGGAAGAGGTGGTAGGGTCGTTGCCATGATCCGCCGTAATCAACAGTAAATCCGCCGGCTGAAGCTGTGCCAAAAGCTGCGGCAGCCAAGCGTCGAACACCTCCAAGGCCGCAGCATAGCCGGCCACGTCGTTGCGATGGCCGAACTGCATATCAAAATCCACCAGATTAGCCCATATCAGACCGGTTGAGTGCTTAACCATAGCGGCCAAAATCGTCCGCATGCCGTCGGCATTATCCTTGGTCGGATAGCTAAAATCCAGGTGCTGATCGGCAAAAATATCGTGGATTTTGCCAATCGACACCACCGGCAGACCGGACGCCTGCACCGCCTCCAGCAGATTGCCGGCTGGCGGCAGCAAGGAGAAGTCGCGCCGGTTGGCCGTACGCTTAAAGCTGCCCGGCTGGCCGACAAACGGCCTGGCAATCACCCGGCCCACACCGTGCTCGCCCACCAGTAGGTGGCGGGCAATTTCGCACATCTCGTAAAGCCGCGGCAGCGGAATAATTTCCTCGTGCGCGGCAATTTGAAACACGCTGTCCGCCGAGGTATAAACAATCGGCTTGCCGGTGCGCAGGTGCTCCTCGCCCAGCTGCTCAATAATCACCGTGCCGGAGGCCGGAATATTACCCAAAGTGCCGCGGCCAATCTGCCGTTCAAACTCCGCCAGCAGCTCCGCCGGAAAACCGTGCGGATAGGTAGGCAGCGGGTGCAGCAACGGCGTGCCGGCCAGCTCCCAATGCCCGGCCGTGGTGTCCTTGCCGCAGGAAACCTCCTGCATACGGCCAAAAGCACCGGCCGGCTCCGCCACCGGCGGCACGCCAACCAGCGGCAGAACATTGCCCAGCCCCAGCCGCTGCAAATTGGGCAGGCGCAAGCCGCCCATCGCCGCTGCAATATTGCCCAGCGTATTGCTGCCTGCGTCCCCGTAAGCAGCCGCGTCCGGCGCTTCGCCGGCGCCCACGCTGTCCAGCACAATCAAAATCACCCGTTTGTTATCAGCCTCTGCCATTTTATCAGCCTCCTAACTTTTTTACTCTCTTTTACATCACATCTTCAAAGGTCGCCTGCCGCACGCTCTGCACCCGAAAACCGTAAGGCGTAGCGGAAAGCTCCTTGGCCTTCACCACATTGGTTTCAAAAGTACCAATCAAACCCGGCCCCACCGTAAGATCCGATTCAAAATCCTTGCCGCTGTAAAGCACCACAGGCTCCCCATCCCGCAAAATATCGTTGCCATTTTCATCAACCAGCACAAATTCCAGCACCACATTGTGCCAGTAGCTCTGGGTAAAATTATGCAGTTGGCCGCAAATTTTATATTTTTTATATTCTCCCTGCGCCGTCCCCTGATAATCGTTCATAATATATTCCATAATATCGACGTCAAAAGGCGTGCTTTTATCGGAGCCCAAAAAGGCGAACATCTTACTGTTTTCCTGGTCAAAGCTCATTTCCACATAACCGTCAGGAGAATACTGCTCCTGCACAACAGCCAGGCTGTTGGGAACGATGGCAATCAGGGAAAGAGGCGTAAAAGTAAGGATAATGCAAAGGATGCTTGCCACAATCAAATTGTGGCCGCTTTTGGCAGCCTCCGGCTCCGTTGTCAGGCCAGACAAAATCAGGCCGATCAACAGACTGGCTCCCGCCCAAAGGATAGTTTGCCAATCCAGCATCCAGAAAAAAGCCTCCCCAAGCATGCTTTCCGCCAAAGCCTCTGAAGATTTTCCGGCCCCGGCGATATAGTCCAGAATACCCAAAAAGCTGAGTACAGCCATAACAAAGCAAAATTTGCCGGCCAGCTTCAACAGCCCAGCCAGAGTTTCACCGCGCATAATGCCAAACCTCCGTAGACAGTCTTTTAAATAGATAACTATTTAAATAAACAAAAATTAGGATTACTTAAAATCTCTCTAAATAATCCTAATTCGGTAAAAAAAATTTTTTTCCTGCCTTTTCCAGCATTAATATGCGATAACCTGCGGCGGCTCGCCAAAAAGCACCGTTAAAAAGCCTTGCCACAAACCGGGGCCCTCGGCCGCGGCTTCCGGCGTATTTTCTTCAGCCGGCGCGGCCTCAGAATCCGCCTGCGCCGCCGCCGAGGATTCCGCTGCTTCTGTGGGCGGAGCGGCCTCGCTCGGCGTTCCCTGCTCTTCGGTGGGCGGAGCAGCCTCGCCAGACGCTGTTTCCTGCGCTTCGGTAGGCGGAGCAGCCTCATTTGTCGCCATTTCCTGTGTTTCTGCCGCTGGGCCGCTCACCGCCTCGCCGGAAGCAAACAGGCTCATGGCCCCCACGCTTTCCAAGCTGTGATAAATCCCCGGCACCACCACCGCCAAAAGTAGCACCAGCGCGGCTGCCTGCAACAGGCGCTTCAGCTTACGGCGCGGCTTGGTAACAGTAAACATAATCATAAACATTGCCTCCTTGGCAAACAGATTTTTCACATTAATACCTATGCCGGCAAAGAAAAAAAATGAGCGTTCCACCAACGGGTTCGCTCATTTTTGTGTTTTTGTTTAATATTGGCATAACTAATAACAATTTCCGCCCCAAACCTGCTAAAATTAAATAACTTTTTCGCCAATGCGCAGGCGGTCTGCCACCATAGCAATAAACTCGCTGTTGGTCGGCTTGCCGCGGTCCATATTTACGGTGTAGCCAAAAAATTTGTTCATCATTTCCACATTGCCGCGGTCCCAGGCCAACTCGATAGCATGGCGAATTGCCCTCTCCACCCGGCTGGGCGTGGTGTTATACTTTTCAGCAATTAGCGGATAAAGCTCCTTGGTCACAGCTCCCAGCAGGTTCATCTCCTCCACCACCAGGATAATCGCATCGCGAATATACTGATAGCCCTTAACGTGCGCCGGCACGCCCATTTGCTGAATAACGCGCGTCACCTCAATATCCAGATTGCGCACGGTCGGCAAAAAGCCGGTGCTGGATTTAATGGGGGCCGATTTCAGCGAAAGCAAACGATTGGCCAAAACCTGAAAATCAATCGGCTTCATCATGTAATATTTGGCGCCAAGCTCAATGCACTTGTGCATAATATCTTCCTGCGACATACCAGAAAGCACCACAACATCCAGCTGGTCAAATTCCGGCCGGTCGGCGATAGCTTCCAAAACGCCAAAGCCGTCAACCTTAGGCATAACCACGTCCAGAACCAAAATATCCGGCTTCAGCACGTTCAACTGCTCCAGCACCTGCTCGCCATTGTTCACCACACCGCAAACTTCAATTTCCTCCTGCATTTCCAAAAACTCTTTCAATTCTGCGCAGAAGGTTCTGTTATCATCTGCCAACATCACTTTAATTTTAGTCTTACCTTTATCGCCCATAACCCTGTCCTTTCCTTGCTAAAGTCTACCGTCAGTTAAACGCTTTGCGCAAAGCGTTTACCATAAAGGTTTTTAAAGTAGCTTTTGCTAAAAATTAAAAATATTTTTGAAGATTAATCTTGTAATAAAAGTTTTCGACGGCCCCCCAAACTTTCCTCTTGCTATTTCCACCAAAAATTAGATTTTTTTCGAGATAATATTCAACCATTCGACAGTGAAACCGAAAAATTCCCGGCGAACGTCACTCTTCTACACATTTTTTCCACAAGCTCGACAAAAGTTATCAAACTATTTTCCACAAGTCAATAAATTTTCCACAATCTTACTTATTCAGCAGCATTCCGCCGAGTTCAACGGCAAACAACGGAATTCAACGGCATTTGGCTAAATTCCAATTTTATCAACAGCGCTATCCGCCAACGCAAATTTCTGCCCAAACCAACTTATAGATAAACAGAAGCGCCCCTGCCTGGGCGCGCCTCTGTTCTTTTAAGCTTTCAGGCAAACATTCAACCGATCGGCAAAACTGGATTCGCAAAACCTCCTTTATTAAAGCTCCAAGGCCTCCTCCAGCATCCATTCGGCAAAGCAGGCGTAGCCGGAGCTGGCGTCGTTGACGAAAACATGGGTCACCGCGCCCACCAGCTTGCCGTTTTGAATGATTGGGCTGCCGGACATTCCCTGCACAATGCCGCCCGCCTTGATCAAAAGCCGCTCGTCGGTAATATTAATCACCATTCCTTTGTCAGCGGAGCGTTTCTGCGGGGATACTCTGGTGATTTCAATTTCAAATTCCTCCAGCTTTTCACCGTCCAAAACCGTCAACATCGTAGCCGGGCCCGGCTTCACCTCGTTCGCCTGGGCCACCGGCAGCGGCTGGGGATAAAGCTCGTTTTCCACCGGCTGCTCCAGCAGGCCGTAAATGCCCAACTCACAGTTTTTAACAATCGTGCCGTTTAAGCTTTCCGAGTCAAAAACACCCACCTTTTCGCCAGGCTCGCCCTCCACGCTGTTTTGGATATATTGCACTTGGGCGGCCAGCACGCGCCCCAGCTGCTCCGCGCCTTCCTCGCTGTTATCCTCCACCCGGTGGCCCAGCGCGCCGTAAGCGCCGGTGGCCGGGTCGTAAAAGGTCAGGGTGCCAATGCCGGCGTTAGCGTCGCGGATATAAAGGCCAATGCGCCAGGTGCCGCTTTCCTGGCAAAGCGCCGGCTCCACCGTCAGCTTTTTCAGTGCGCCGTCGCGCCGCAGGGTCAGCTCCACCGCCTCGCCGCTGCGCCCCAGCTCGTCAATCAAATCCGCCACTTCCTGATTGTAACTCACTTGCCGGTCGTTAATCGCAATCAACATATCCTCAATCGCCACGCCGGCGTCCCTGGCCGGATAAAGCTCCTGCCCGTCCGCCGTCACCACCGGCGTAAAGCCAACCACGATCGCGCCTTCGCTTTTCAACACAATGCCCAACGACTGCCCGCCGGCCATCACGTCATAAGCTAAGGCAAATTGCGGCCCTAACAGTATAGAAAAGAACAAAACTGTTAAAACTACGACTGAACGCCATTTTGTGCAATTTTTTCGATAAATATTTTCATAAAAAATTGCCCTGAACAAATCAACACCTCCTTTAACTGCTTTTTGTGAGGCCGTGGACGCTTGCCGGCTATTTCCCGGCCTCACCTTTTACGATAACCAAAGCCGCAAAGCTTTATCCAGTGTAAAAAAAGCAATTCGATTGAAGATTTTCCAAGGCAATTTTCAGAAAGATTTTAAAATTTTTTAACAACAGGTCAGGCGGCCCTTCACAGTATCTTCGGCCCTACCAGCAGCAGCACCAGCAGGCCAATCAGATAATAATGCAGCGGATAATAGGCATAGAAAAACCATTTCCGCTGCCGCCCAGTCTGCTCGTTGTAAAGCAGCATTGGCAGGGCCGCCCAGGCGGTGTAAACCTCGTCGTATCTTATATATAATGAAACGCCAGGAATTTTGGTGCCCAAGAAGAAATCCAAATCCCGCAAACCAAAAAAGTTGATATTCATAGCCAGCAAGGTCCAAAACAGATAGAAACCGGCGCAAACCGCCGCCTGCCACTTTTTATCCCGCGCATAGTACAGCAGCAGGCCAAGCACAATCAACGGCAGACCGCCAACCATATGCATTGGATTGGGAATACACATATCCAACAAATCCCGCCATACGGCGATTCCCTGAAAATCGCTGCTATCCAATAATACATGGAAAAATTTAGTTTGGTCAACAAAATGCCACAGCCTGTCCGGCACAATACTGAGCGCAATAATCCCCAAAAAACCCACCAGCTTAACAGACCAATGTTGAGATTTCAACACTTTATCCAACAGCAAAATATAGACTACTATTAAAAAAAATGTAAATAAATAATTTTGGTTACCGTGACAAAAAGCGTTTAGGTCATAATACAAGCCGGCTTTGGCAAACAGCCAATTCAACGCCGTCGCGCTCAGGCCCACGGCCATCGCCGCCAGATAAAGCCGCTTGGCAAAGCATTTGCGGTCGCTGGTTTGGCGTAGTTTGTTCACCAACACAAACGTAAACAACGGCGCCGCCAGCGCGCCTAGCAGGCGCAGCTGCATCGCGCTGTGATAAACGATAAACACCCGCCTGTCGCCAATCTCCGCCAGCGTGTACATCGTCATGCAAAACGCGGCCAAAAGCAGCAAATCCCAATCACTCAGGCCTTGGCGCAGCCTATTTTTCAGCTTACTTATTAAAACGGTCATCAAACACCCCTCCAAACCATCTTTCCGTCAAATCCACTTGAGGCGGCTGCCAGCAATCCGCCGCCGGCTTATCATCAACATATCGTTCCAACAAATAAGGTTTAAGCACGCCGCGTTCGCAAACCGGCACATAGCTGGCCGCGCTGACCCAGGTGGGCGTCGCGGGCGGCAAGAACAAGCTGGTGCAGATTGCCAAAAGCAGAGCCGCCGCCGCTACATAAGGCCGCCAACGCTCCAGCCGCCGCCAGCGGGCATATCTAAACGGGTTGGCCAGCAGTTTGGCAAATTTTTGTTCGTTTTTGGTAGATAAAGGCGGCATATCAGCCGGCGGAGCCGCCTCCAAGCTTTGCGCGGCCGCCAGAAGCAAGGCCTCCCTCAACCGGAACTCCTGGGCCGATGTCAAATCAGGCAGCAATTCCCAAGCAGGCTCCGCCGCCTCCCAATTATCGGCAGCCGCAAAGATATCCAGCCCTATGTCAGCCAAAAGCTGCTCCGCAGCGGGCCGTTTTTTCGGCTTAACCGACTCTGCAAACATCAATCCCACCCCTCCTTTTCCTCATCTTCAATCAACTTGCGCAGCAAACGCCGGGCCCGGCTCAGCCGTTGCTCCGCCGTATTGGTGACAATCCCCAGCAGTTCGCCAATCTCCCGCGCCTGATAGCCGTATATGTAATGTAACAGCAGCACAGCGCCATATTTTTGTGGCAGGTCTTTAAAATAACGCAGCATATCCTCCGGCGAGGCTTCCGGCAACGGCTGCTTCAGCAAAAGCTCCAGGGCTTCCTCCTGCATCGGTGTGCTGCGCTCCTCCTTGCCCAGAATATCCAGCGCTCGGTAACGCACGGCCAACAGCAGCCAGGCCGTTAGCCGGCGCGGTTTAAGACCGGAAAGCTCGTCCCACAGGGGCACCGCTTTCACAAAAACATCATGCACCGCTTCCTCTGCCAGTTCCTGCGATTGCAGCAGCCGCCAGGCAACGGAGTACATTTTGGCTTTGTTTTTCCAGTACGCTGTTTCAAAATCCATTCACTACGGCCTCATTTTTTTTGCTAACATTCCCGCCATTTTGTTTTCCTATTATATATAACGATTGAAAAGCCCCAAACCTGACAAAAATAAAAATTTTTTGCAAAAAAAAAGTGTTCACACAAAAAGAGGAAAGACAACTCTTACCATAAACGCTGTCTTTCCTCTTGATGTGTAAAGCAAGTGCAATGATAACTTCACCCTTAAATTATAAAGCCACCGAACTTAACGGCAGGACCAGCCTTGCAGCGCCCTTGCCTTACGCTGCTTTAAGCACATTGCAAACATTGCTTTTTACGATTGGTATTATAGCACATTGCCTAACTGATTTCAAGTGCTTTTCACCCTTTTTGCGTCTTTTTTGCAAAGGCCCTAATTATTCCATTTGAAACGCCAAACAGGAATATGAATTACAGCAGACCTATCTTTCCAAACCTGTTACATCATAATATTCATCAGAAAAAGGAATTTTGCTATAATCAAAATCGGCCTGCACCGCCTTAACATATTCAAATGGCTCCTCAATGGGCTCCACTGCCAGCTTTTCACTCATTTGCGCCAAGGCGGCTATCAACTCCGGCCGTGAAAAATGTTTTATATTATCTGGTTCATTGATATAATCCAGATAGACCTGCTTGTCCCAGGAAATTATTTGCTCAAGCACTGTTACGCTCTTGGCGGCCAAAAGCAAACCCAGAAAATCTGCAAAATTTTTAGCCAACGGAAAAACGTTGCAATCGCAGCGCATCGGGCTTACCGCAAACACCATATCGCCAAAGCCTGGGATAAAGCAATAATGAATGCCGTCGACGCCCTCCCAACCGATAACCTCAGCGCCAACGGGCGTGCAAAAGTATTCTGGATAATCCCCTTTTTCCAAATTAAATAAAGCTGTGTCAATATCCAAATTCAGATATTTTTGGTAAAGCGCGCTGTTCATAGGCAAAACCTCCCTTGCTTCCCTGCTTAAACGGCAGTGTCACCATATTGTTCCTCAATCTCCCGCCAAACCCTCATGGCACGCTTAAATTGCTTGTAG
>JAETTP010000060.1 GCA_021769035.1 Bacillota bacterium
CGGCGGCTTTCCGCTGCTTTGGGAAGAAATAAACGGAGCCGGTAGCTGCCTTTGGGCAAGCGAGATTGACGAATTTTGCATAGCCGTTACCAGAAAACGGTTTGGGGAGGTTTGATTTATGCTAATTGGTCTGCACGACGCCGAAATGGAGCATATAAAGGGCAAAACCTTTCCGAATTACGCGCTTATGAAAATATCCGCCTATCATAAAGCAATGGGCGATAAAGTGGAATGGTGGCGGCCTCTTAAACAATACGACCGGGTATACTCCGGTAAAGTTTTTGACTTCACACCGGAAAATCCCTATTTGCCAAAAGATACAATCCGAGGCGGCACCGGCTATCCGGAGGTGCCGATTATGCAGCGGCTGGAGCCGGCCATTGATAATATTTTCCCAGATTATAGCATTTATCCCAGCTGTAAGTATGCAATCGGCTACATTACCAGGGGGTGTCCTAATCATTGCCGCTGGTGCCTGGTGCCGGCTAAAGAGGGCAATATCAAGCCATATCGGGAGTGGAGTGAGTTGGTTCGGGTGGACAGCCATAAACTGGTGCTTATGGATAACAATATCCTGGCAAGCGATTTTGGTATTGCTCAGCTGGAAAGCCTTATCGGCAGCCGTTATGCAATCGACCTCAATCAGGGTATGGATGCACGGCTGGTTGATGAGCCAGTTGCTAAAATTCTGGCTCGGCTAAAATGGATTAAGTATATAAGGTTTAGCTGCGACCAGCAGGCGCAGATTGAGCCGATATATAAAACCGTGGAACTGCTGGGCAAATATGGCATTAAACCCTATCGGGTGTTTATCTACCTGCTGGTAACAGAGGATATTGAGGACGCCGCACAGCGCGTGGAAGCTTTGAAAAAGCTGGGCAATATTACAATCTATGCCCAGGCCGAGCGCAACTGGCGTCAAGGTATTGTGCCAAACAAAATGCAGCTGGAATTTGCCCAGCGTTATGTTTACAGCGGCATTTACCGCAAACAGACCTGGGCAGAATATTTAGAAAGGTGGCAGAAACAATGAAAAAGGAATTAAACTGTCCAATTTGCGGCGGCTCCGGGTATGTATTGCTGGCTGACGGCAGCGCTGGAGCGTGCAGATGCTATAAGGAGCGGAGCCTGCTGGCGGCTAAAAACGCGGCAGGTCTGCCAACAGCTTTGCAGCAAATGACTTTCGGCAACTTTAATCTGGCCAATTATCCGGGCAACGCCAAGCCTGCTGCCGGCAGCGGCAAAAGCTATTTGGAGCTGGCAAGGGAGGCGTTTGCGAAAACTAAAGCCTGCTGCAAACAATTTTGTGCCGGTAAGCGACCACAGCGCGGCGTATTACTGCAGGGCAACGTAGGCAGCGGCAAAACGCATTTGGCGGCGGCAGCGGTCAATTATCTGCTGGAGCGAGAGCGAAGAAATCTTTTATTTACAGGCGCAACAGATTTTTTTGAGGAATTGAAAAGCAGCTTTGACGCCGATGAGGAAAGCAAAAGCAAAGCCTGGCGTTTGCAGCAGAAAGTCAAAAAAGTTCCCTTTCTGGTTATTGATGATTTGGGCAGTCATAACTTTAGCGACTGGGCGCGCAGCGTGTTGTTTACTATCTTAAATTACCGTCTGAACGAAATGCAAACCACCATTATTACCACCAATTTGAACAGCGAACAACTGCGAGAGAATTTAGGCAACCGCTTAATGTCCCGGCTTGTTGCTCAATGTCAGCCCTGCCTGCTGCTGGCAAATAACGATTTGCGGCTGCAAAGGAGTGATTATCGGTGATATTGCATATGGAGCGAGCGTCGATTGCGGAGCTTAACGACGCGGATATAAAAAAGCTCATAGATAAGCAGGCCGCCGCCGATTTGAAATATGACCGGCTGCAGGAATATTACGAGGGCAAACACGATATTTTGCAGACGGTCAAAAAGGACAGCACCGCGCCCAATAACAAGCTGGTGCATAATATCCCCAAATATATCACCAACAGCTTTGTGGGCTGTTTTATGGGCAAGCCGGTGGCGTATTCCAGCCCAAACGAGGAATTTATGAACTGCCTGCAAGATATTTTCGACTATAACGATGAGCAGGCGCACAATGCGGAGCTGGCTAAAAGCTGCTCTATCGGCGGCGGCTGCTTTGAGATGCTTTATCTGGACGAAGACGCCAATATACGTTTTGCCAGAGTGCCGGCTTATCAGGGAATAATGATTTGCGCCACCGGCGAGGAGGTGCCGCTGCTGTTTATCCGGCTAATTCACGGCCTGGACAAAAACGATGATAAAATCGACCGCATGGAAATCTGGGACGAATGGCGCTGCCGCTGTTACATAAGCAAAAACGGCAGCAACTATCAGCTTTACGATGAGCAGCCCCACTATTGGCAGGACGTGCCTTTTGTGTATTTTGGCAACAATGAGGAGGGCGTCGGGGATTTTGAAGATGTAATACCGCTGGTGGACGCCTATAATCTGGTGCAGAGCAATACGGCCAACGTATTCCAGTACAACGATAACGCTATTTTAAAAATATCCCGGCTGGGGGACGTAACCTCACGGGATGTTCGGGATATGAAAGAGCTGGGGGCAATCATTCTGGAGGACGGCGGAGATATTGAGTGGCTCATTAAGGAAGTGAACGACGGCGCTCTGGAGAACTACAAAAACCGTCTGTGGCGGGATATGCACATATTCGGCGGCGTGCCGGATTTGTCGGACGAAAACTTTGGCAACAATTCCTCCGGCGTAGCGCTGGCCTATAAATTCAGCGCCATGGAGCAGATTTGCGCGGTTAAGGAGCGCAAATTTAAGCGCGGCCTGCAGCGGCGGATTGAGCTTATTTGCAATATGCTCCGGATTGTTAAGGGCGCGGCCTGGGACTGGCGCGAGGTGGATATTAAATTCCGCCGCAACAAACCCCAGAATATGCTGGAAACCGCCCAGATTGTGCAGATGTTGGCGGACGTATTGAGCAAAGAGAGCCGCCTCGGCCTGCTGCCTAACGTAGATAATCCACAGGACGAACTGGAGCGGCTGCAAGCCGAGCAGGAAGCGGAAGTGAGCGCTTTTGGCGGAGATACGTCCGCCGGGTATAATATGCTGGCCAGCGCTTTGGCGGCGGCAGAAAAAGAAACCGGGGAGGATAAGCCATGAGCCTGAAAGAGCGCAACCATTGGATTGAACAGGCCAAGGCGCGGCTGCTGGCCAACGAACGCCGGGCGGATGACGTAACCAAAGAGCTGATGATGCTCTATGACGAGGCGGCTAATATGCTGGAGCAGGATATTTACAATTTGTTTGCGAGATACGCCAAAGACAACGCTTTGACCACTACCGAGGCGGCCAAGCTGTTATCCGGGGCGGAATACAGCCGCTGGCGCAAGTCTATGGAGGCATATCTGGCAGAGATTAAAGCCACCGGCGATACTCCGGAGGGCAGCAAATTATTGCTGGAGTTAAACACGCTGGCCATGAAAAGCCGGATTAGCCGCAAGGAGCAGCTGCTGGCCAACGTGTATCAAAATATGATAAATCTGGCCGGAGATACAACAGCCCGGCTTAATGATTTGCTGGGCGATATGCTTAAGGTTAATTATTATGAGGGCTGCTGGCGTATCCAGTGCGGTATAAAAATGGCCTTTGCCGTGCCGAAAATCAGCGAAAAGCTGGTTAAAAGCATTTTGGCCTACCCCTGGGCGGAAAAGCATTTTTCGCAGGCTGTTTGGGGTAACTGCGAGCATTTGGCGGCTTTAGCCCGGAGGGAAATTGCCCTGGGCTTTATCCAAGGGAGCAGCGTGGATAAAATGGCGCAGGCCATAGACGGCGTGATGCACAGGGGGCGCTATGCGGCGGAGCGGCTGGTGCGGACGGAATGTAAATATTTTGCCAATCAGGGAGAGCTGGCCGCTTATAAAGAAAACGGCATAAAGCAATACCGCTTTTTGGGCGGCAGCGAGCGCAGCGGCGCCTATTGTGGTTGTCTGGAGTTAAACGGCCAGATATTTGACGTGGAGGAAGCCGAGCCGGGCGTTAACTTTCCGCCGATACACCCAAATTGCCTTTGTACGGTGGTGGCGCATTTTAAGCGCAGTATGTTCGGAGATTTGCCGGACGGAGCCACGCCAATTACCCAAAACCCCAATTTTAAGCAGTGGGCGAAAAAATACGCCATACTTGATTAAGGTTTCCATTTGTCTAAAGCCAAATGGATTAATTCACACTAAGCTCTGCCTGCTCCAGCTTTGCCCAGCTATGCTGGACTTCGCTGGATTGTCAGTCGCTAAGTGTTCATTAAAACGTCAATTAAACGCTTGCTAAAGGACAGTTGGCAAGCGTTTGATTATATAAAAATAAAATGATTATGGAGGTAAGAAATTATGGATGAAACCAAAACCACACCCGGCGTAGCCGAAGAACCGGCTGCTACCAGCGACGGCGCACAGGATAAAGGCGCCGAGGGAGCCGCCGCCAAAGAACAGGACGGGCTGCTGCAGAAGTTTATGGACTTTTTGAGCCGGGGCGAGAAAAAAGCCGCTCCGAACAAGGACATGCCTGCCCAAGCCGAGGGCGACGGCAAAACCTACACGCAGGCTGAATTTGACGCGGCGGTGGCCGAGGCCGTAGCCAAGGCCAGCGTGGGCGGCGCAAAACAGCCGGAAAAGACCGCCGAGCCGGATATGCAAAAGGAGCTGGCCGAGCTTAAAGCCCAACTTTTAAGCAAAGAGCTGCAGGAAATGGCGGCGGCGGAATTGCAAAAACAGAACCTTCCGGCAGATTTGGCGGCGCTGCTGGATTACAGCAGCAAGGAAAAAATGCAGGCCAGTCTGAAAACCGTTGCGGATAGCTTTAACAGCAGCATTGAGGCTGCGGTTAAAGACAGGCTCAAGGGCAAAACGCCGTCCGGCCTTAATGCCGGCAGCAGCAAGGAAACAATCGAGGCACAAATTAAAAAGTCAATGAAAGAGGGGTTGAGATAAAATGCCAAATGTTATTGAGTTTGCAGCTCTTTTCCAGAAAAGCCTGGATGAGCTGGCAGTGCAGGAGGCTACCAGCGGCTGGATGGAGCCGAACCAGAGCCTTATTCAGTATACCGGCGGTGCGGATGTAAAAATTCCTATTCTGGAAATGGACGGTCTGGCAGATTATGACCGCAACCTGGGCTATGTAACCGGCGCGGTCAACCTGCATTATGAAACCAAAACAATGACACAGGACAGAGGCAAGCGGTTTTTGCTGGACGCTATGGACGTTAGCGAAAGTAATTTTCTGGTTAATGCTCCGGCTGTTATGGGACAGTTTCAGCGTGAAAAAGTTATACCGGAGATTGATGCCTATCGTTACAGTTCCATTGCCAAACAGGCTATGGAGGCCAAGCGCGCTGTTTACGGCTATACGCCGGCGGAGGCCACTATTCTTAAAAAACTTTATGAAGATATTGTGGACGTACAATGCAGCGTAGGCTCTGAGGTTCCGCTGGTTATTACAATGAGTATGCGAGTGGCGGCAATTCTGGATATGAACGAAAAACTGGCCAGGAATATGAGCGTTACGGATTTTCGGCAGGGAGATATTACCTTAAAAGTTAAAAGTCTGGAGGGGAAAATCCCAATTATCCGGGTAACGCCGGACAGGCTGAAAACAAAATATAAATTCTGGACAGGCCGGGGTGAAGATAAAGACAAGTTTGGTTTTGAGCCAACCGAAGACGCTCTGGACGTTAACTGGATTATCTGCCCCAGAAGTACGCCTATTGCCGTGTCAAGAACGGATACAATGCGAATTTTTGACCCACAGACTTATCAGAACGCTAACGCCTGGGCTATGGATTACCGCAAATATCACGATTTGTGGATACTTAAAAACAAAATGCCGGGGGTTATCGTCAACATTAAGCAGGCGGAACCGGCGGCTCCGACAACGCCCTCCGGCGGTGAGAAATAAGCTATGGCAAGCAAAAAGACAGCGTTAGACAAGCAGATTTTGAAAATTGCCGCTGATGTGCAGCAGACGTTAAAGCTGGCCGAAGATAAGGCGCCGCTCATCGAGCGCTATACGCGCCGGGCGGTCAACCGTATTCTGGTGTATTGCAGCCGCCCGGATTTACCGGAGCTTTTAGAGGATGTGGCGGCGCAGATAGTTGAGGATATGCTGCACTATGATAATCAGGCCGGGGATAATACCGCCGATGGCGTTATCTCCAGCATATCCAGGGGTGATACCACTATCAGCTATAAGGACAGGCGCAGCAGCTATACGGAAACGGTGGAGTTTGCGCGCAATTACAAAAGCCTGCTTATCCCTTTTAAGCGCATGAAAATACCAAGAGACGCGGAGGCGAACCCAAATGACTGAGGCGGATATTCTGGCCGGCACCTATGACGATTTATGCAGCGTTTACCGGCCTTGCAAAAGCCTTAAAAATGACGGTGAAACCGAGCAGGAGCGGCGGCTTGTTTATGCAGATTTGCCCTGCTCTTTAAGCCGTCCCAGCGGCGGCAGGCGGCAGAGGGAGCAGCCGGTGGCCAAGGCCGGAGTAGATTATACCCTGTTTGTGCGCCCGGAAGTGGAAATACTGCCCGGCGATTTGCTGGAAGTACGCCAGCAGGGACGCACAATTAAAGGGGTGGCCAGCAGGGCTTTTTTCTATCCCTCGCACAATGAAATTCCGGTAACGCTCTTTAAGGAGCGCGTCTGATGAGCGGTACTGAATACCGCTTTGACGGCCTGGACGCCTGGGAGCGGCGGCTGGCGCAGCTGATTGAGCGCCAGTATCCGGCGGAATTTAGGGAGCTGGTTATCCAGATAGCCAGAGAGCTGCAAACCAAAGTTAAGGAGAAAACGCCGGTGAAAACCGGACGGCTGCAGGACAGCTGGATTGTTGGGGATATTGTTAAGCGCGGCGATTGCTATTACATTGAGGTTTACACCAATGTAGAATACGCCGCTATGGTGGAATACGGCCACCGCAGGCAGGGAGGCCGGGGCTTTGTGCCGGGCAGGCATATGATGGAGCTGTCTTTGATTGAGGTGCAGTCCCGGCTTACGCCTTTTTTGCGGCAATGGCTGCACGACTTTATAAATTCACACGAGGCATAGCAAAATGGAGAATGTTTTTGAAGAAATAAGGACGGCGCTGGTCAGAGCGTTTAAGGGGCTGTTTTCGGCTTATGACGTTTTCTGCGAGGAAATCCAGCGGACGGACAGCGCGGATGAAACGGCGGCGGCGGAAGACTGGATATATATAGATATGCAGCCGGTGGTCAACCGGACGGTGAACCGCTGGCACACCGACCGGCAGGTATTTGTAGATGTTGCAATACACACCGCCAGCGAGCAAAACAAAACTTATTATGCCATAATTCCGGCGGTGGACGGCCTGATACGCCCTTGTTTTTGCTTTGCCGACCGGGCTATAACGGTGGCGGACGTGGGCTTTAGAATAGAGGACAAAGTTCTGCACGCTGCCTTTACGCTCTCTTTCAGGGACAGCAGCCCGGAGCCGGAACCCCTGCCCTTTATGCAGGAATTAGATACAAATATAAAATAAGTTTTTAAGGAAGTGATAAATCTATGGGATTGCCGGAAATACTTGTTAGTTTTAAGACCAAGGCGCTGGAGGCCATTGACGGTACGGCGCGCGGTATTGTAGCGCTTATTTTGCACGACGATACCGAGGGCGGCGCGGAAATAACGGAATATAAATCTGTAACTGACGTTGACCCCACGCAGTGGAGCGAGCGCAATTATGACTATATTAAGCTGGTTTACGAGGGAGTGCCGACCAAGGTTATTATTTACCGCATGGGAACGGAAAATAAAAACTATAATGCGGCGCTTAAAGTGCTGCAAAATTACAAATGGAATTACTTAACCATTCCCGGTATTAATGAGGAGGGCGTATCCACGGTTTCCGCCTTTATTAAGGAAAGCCGCGAGCAGCGGCATAAAACCTTTAAGGCGGTGCTGCCCAACTGCAAGGCTGACCACGAGGGTATTATTAATTTTACCACGGATAATATCAGGAGCAGTTTGTCAAAAACGGCGTTCAGCACGGCGGAATACTGCGCCAGAATTTGCGGCTTGCTGGCCGGGCTGCCTTTTACGCGCACCTGCACCTATTATGTGCTTAACGATATTATCTCGGCGGATACGCCCCAGGACCCGGACGAGCGCATTGACAAAGGCGAACTTATTCTGATATATGACGGCGAAAACTTTAAGATTGGCCGCGGCGTCAACAGTCTGGTTAGTTTCACCACCGAAAAAGGCCGGGACTTCAGCATTATTAAAATTGTGGAGGGTATGGACAAATACCAGGACGACATCAGAGAAACTTTTGAGGACGCTTATGTGGGCAAAATCCGCAATGATTATGACGCCAAGCAGATGTTTGTCAAAGCAATAATGGCTTATCAGCAGGGGCTGACGCCGGACGTGTTGGATCAGAGCTTTGACAATACCGCTGAAATTGACGTGGCAGCGCAGCGGCAGTTTGTCGAGGCGCAGGGTATTGATACCAGCAGCCTGGACGATACGGCTATGGCCAGATATAACACCGGGAGCCACGTTTTTGTCAGCTCTCACGTTAAATTTGTTAACGCTATGGAAGATTTGAAGCTGGTATGCCATATGTAGGCAGATGCTAAATGTTCATTAAGGGAGGATGATTAAATGGATAAAGTAAGGGGTAATCAGACGTTGACCGGCGCCTGGGGAGAGCTTTGGATAAACGGCGAGAAAGTTTTTGAGCTGAAAAAGATTGAAGCCAAAATTACCGCCAACCGGGGCGACGTGCAGCTGGGCATTGATGTGGACAGCAAGGTTACCGGATTAAAGGGAGAACTCACAATCGGCATTTATAAGGTTTGTACGCGCGGTTACGATGCCCTGCGCAACTATGCTGCCGGCAATGACGAGCGCATGATGATTATTGCCAAGCTGGCCGATCCGGACGCGGTGGGCAAACAGGAGGAACGTTATAGTATAGATAATTGCTGGTTCAACGATTTGCCGCTGATTGGCTGGGAGAAAGGCCAAAACATTGAACAGGAATTTACCGGCGGCTTTACACCAAGCGATATGATTAATCTGGACAGGATTAATGCTTAAACTTAAAAAGGAGGTTAAATAAAATGAATAAGGAAAAAAGCAGTCTGCTGGCTGAATTTGCCAAAAAATCTTTGCAGCGTTTGGAAAGTAAAAAAAGACCGCGTTATCGGACGCTGCACATTCCGAGCCTGGATATGGATATTAAAATCCGCAGTATTGCCATGGCCGAGTACTTGGAGTGCCATGACATTTTTAAAAACAGCAACGACGAAGACAGAGGGGATAAAAATTGTGTCTATATG
>JAETTP010000061.1 GCA_021769035.1 Bacillota bacterium
AAGGCCGTAGGCCGCAGACAGAGCTTAGTGCGAACAAATACCGCAGGTGCAAACAGAATTGTCCGAAAACAAGACCTTGTTCCTGCGGTGCCTACCGTTTGTTACGATGCCTTTTTAATTATACAAATTACTTGTCTTATTGTCAAGTATTATAGCCAATATTATACAAAAAATAGCCGCCTTCCTCGCCAAAAGATCGCGGCTATTTTTTAGCTAGAATTTAAGGGGAGTCAGTTGCCAAAGGCAACGACTCTTTTCTTTTGTATTATAACATTTACAGTCCGCATTGTCAAGCATTGCAGACTGTTTCTTATTATCCGCCTAAAAAGAATGCTTCCCTGGCCAGCCGGCCCGGAAAGCACTTTTTTGACTGAAAGGAATATTAAAGCGACGTTCCATCTGGAAAACGCCGCTTTAATTATGGTAAGAATAAAATTAAAGTGATGGTGGAGGTGGCGGGAGTTGAACCCGCGTCCGCAAGAGAACCCATCAGACTTTCTACGAGCGTAGTTTGTTGGCAAAATCTTGCAGCTGCGTGTGCAACAAACAAAACAGCACAGCCGCCAGCCCAGTGTGGATTCCCCCAACGCCGCTAGGCGCCAGCGTCAAGGTAGCTTGCATAGGGTGACCTCTTTGCCTTTGCCGGCAAGCTGGGCTTGGGCAGAGGTAGCAATTAAGCTGCTAAAGCAAAGTTTCTGTTGCCATTTAAAAATGACGATTGCCATAGTTTAACGGGCTGATGACGTCCCCGGCTCGCTTATCGGACCAATCCTTCCCACGTCGAATCCAGAAAACACCCCCATGGGGCCTCCGCCAAAATATTATACATTAATAATACCACATTTGCAAGGATAAACCTGCAAATAACAGAGAAAAATTTTCGACAAATGGCGATTTTTTTATTACCGTTTTGCGGGATAAATTAAAAATCTCGGTTGCGTTCTTTCAGGCTGCGTTCAATTTGTCGTTTGCTGTCGCGCTCGGCTAGGCTCTCCCGCTTGTCGTAAAGCTTCTTGCCGCGGGCCAGGGCCAGCTCCACTTTAAGCAGGGCCTGATTGAAGTAAAGCCGCACCGGCACCAGGGTCAGGCCTTTTTCTCGCACTGCGGCGTATAGCCGGGCAATTTCCGACTTGTGCAGCAGCAGGCGGCGCGGTCGCTTTTCCTCGTGGTTGTTGATGTTGCCAAAGGCATAGTGGCTGATGTGCAGGTTGTAAAGCCAAACCTGGCCGCCCTCGATCCGGGCGTAGGCGTCTACCAGACTGGCCTTGCCGGCCCGCAACGATTTCACCTCGGTGCCCACCAGCTCAATGCCAGCCTCGTAGTTTTCCAAAAACTCAAATTCGTGCCGCGCCTTGCGGTTGTCAATAATCGTGCGGCCGCTCACCGGCTCACCTCCTCAAAGGTTAATCGCCGCTCCAGCAGGTCAACCGCCGTCAGGCGCACCTGCACCGCGTCGCCCAGGGCGTAGCTGTGCTCCCGGCCGCGCAGCATAAGCAGCGTTTCCAGATATTCGTAGCTGTCGGCGGGCAGGCTCTCCAGGGCAATGCGCCCCTCAATGCCGTTTTCCAGAGCCACAAAAACGCCTTTGGCTGTTACCCCGGAAACCCGGGCTGCAAACTGCTGGCCAATCTTATCTTGCATGAAAAGGCAGCATTTCAGCTTAACGGCCGCCCGCTCAATCTCCTCGGCCCGTAGCTCGCGCTCGCTGGCCTGCACCGCCGCCGCCTCCACATAGGCCGGCCAGCGTTTTTCCCGCCGGGGTAGCAAATCCTCGCCGGTGTTGCCGGAAAGGCCCGCTGTGAGAGCGTTTTTGATAACCCGGTGTACTAGCAAATCCGGGTAGCGCCGAATGGGCGAGGTAAAATGGCAGTAGAATTTGGCGGCCAGGCCAAAGTGCAGACTGCGTTTGGCGGCGTAGCTGGCGTGGCTCATGCTGCGCAAGGCCATCACTTGCACAAACTCCGCCGTTGGTAGCCCCTCCACGCTTTGCAGCAGCTTTTGCATAGCTTTGGGGTTGTCGCCGGCGGTGGCTGGCAGCGGCTCCAGGTGCAGAGCCAGCAGGGCCTCGTTCAGGGCCAGCAGGCGGTCGGCGTCCGGGCCCTCGTGCACGCGGAAAACCAGCGGCTGGCTCAGGCGGAAAAAGTGCTCCGCCACGCACTCATTGGCGGCCAGCATAGCCTGCTCAATCATCTTTTCTGCCAAACGGCTGCGGCGGCGGCGCACATCGGCCACCTTGCCCTGCGCGTCCAGATAAACCTTGAGCTCCGGGAAGTCGAAATCTAGCGCGCCACGGCGATGGCGATAGGCCGCCAAAACCTGCTGCAAGGCCGCCAAATCGCGCAGCATTGGCAGGGCCGGGCCCAGTTTGGCCTGCGCCTGCGGGTCGTCATCCAGCAAGGCGGCGTTGACGGTGTCGTAATCCAACCGCTGCTGCACCCGGATTACGCTTTGGTATATATCATGTTTAACCAGACGGCCGCGCGGGCCAAATTCCATATCGCAGGCTAGGGCCAGCCGGTCTTGCCCGGCGTTCAGGCTGCATATCCCGTTGGAAAGCTCCTTAGGCAGCATTGGCAGCACCCGATCCGGCAGGTAAATGCTGGTGCCCCGCGCATAGGCCTCGCTTTCCAGGGCGGAGTGCAGCGGCACATAATGCGCCACGTCGGCAATTTGCACGCTCAGGAAGAAGTTGCCGTTTTCCAGCCGCCGGCAGAAAACCGCGTCGTCAAAATCGCGGCTGTCTACGCCGTCAATCGTCACCAGGGGTAGGTCGCGCCGGTCGCGCCGGCCGGGCGACTGCGCCTCCGCTGGGCTCACTTGCTGCGGCGCGGCGGCAGCCTCGGCCAGAACATCGTCCGGGAAATCGCCCGGCGCGCCAAACTGGCGGATAATCAGCTGCATATCCTCGCCGGAGCCGTCCACCAGACGGGCTGGGTCGGTGCGCTGCAAAACCCGGCGGATTTTGCCGGAAATGCGGCTTTGCGGCGTTATTTTGCTTAAATCGGCGTGGTTGCTCAGGCCCACCTCCACCCAATCGCAGGCCTGGGCCGGGCCCACCAAATCGCGGGGAATGAAAACGTCCGGCCAGCCGGGCCGGTGGGTGCGCACAAAGCCGTAGCCGGCTTGGGCGGCCATAAAAAAGCCTTGCACCACATTATCGCGCGGCTGGTTGGCGGCGCTGCGGCGTTTGGGGCCAGGGCCTTGCACTTCGCGGTTTTTGGCGTGTTTTTTGGCAGTCTTTTTTCTCATATTTCCTCAACTCCCTTTGGGGTGGCCAGCCAGGTTTTGCTGGCCGCCAGCGCTTCGTCCATCAGCTGCTTGATGGGCAGCTTTTCCTCCATTGCCTGGGCCTCCGCCAGGCGCGGCTTGATTTTGGGGTGGGCCGGCAAAAACACCGTGCAGCAATCCTCGTAGGGCCGAATGGAGGTTTCATAGGTGCCCAGTTGTTTGGCCCGCGCCATAATCTCCTCCTTGTCGAAACCGACCAAGGGGCGCAGCACCGGCATACGCGTCACCTCGTTGATAACATACATGCTCTCCAGGGTTTGGCTGGCCACCTGGCCCACGCTCTCGCCAGTGTAAATAGCCAGGCCGGCGCTGCTGCGGGCCACCCGCTCCGCCAGGCGGAACATAAAGCGGCGCATAATAGTGATGCCGTATTCCTCCGGGCAGGCGGCGTGGATGGCCTTTTGGATTTCCGTGAAGTGGATGCAGTGCACCTTGAGCTGGCCGTTTTGCCAGCGGGCCAGCTCCCGCGCCAAATCCAGCACCTTTTCCTGGGCGCGCTCGCTGGTGAAAGGGAAGCTCTCAAAATGCACGGCCTCAACCGTCACGCCGCGTTTCATCGCCAGCCAGGCGGCCACCGGGCTGTCTATCCCGCCGGAGAGCATTACCACCGCCCGGCCGCCGGTGCCCACCGGCATACCCTTGGCGCCGGGCCAGCTGCCGCAGTACACATAGGCGGCCTCGTCCCGCACCTCCACCTGCAAAATATGCTCCGGGTGGCGCATTTGGGCGCGGTAAAGCTCGCTGTGCTCGCCGGTTTGGTCGAAGATGTAGCCGGCCACGGCCTGGCTGATTTGCGGCGAGAGCAGCGGGAAGCTTTTATCCGAGCGACGGCTTTCCACCTTGAACTCGCCGCCGTTTGGCAGGCTTTCCTGCAAAACGCTGAGCGCGGTGCGCTGAATGGCCGGCAGCTCCTTGGTGGTGCGCTGCACCGGGCAAATGGCGTAAATCCCAAACACCCGGCCCAGGTGCTCCCGCAGGGTGGGCATTTCCGCTTCCGCCAGCACCGGCACCATAATCCGGCCGCGGGTGGTCTGCACCTGGCGCTCCGGCAGGCCGCTGGCCGCCAGGGCCTGCTGGATATTCTGCACCAGCCGGTTGATAAACAGATTTTTGTTTTTGCCTTTCAGGCCCAGCTCGCCATATTTAATCATCAAAAGCTGGCTCATAAATCATACCTCGTTTATATATATTTTGGGGCCTAATCAGCGGCCCGACTGCAATGTGTCGCGCAGGAGCGGCACCTGTTGGCAGAGGATTTGGGCGGCGCGTTCGGCCTCCTCTGGCGTGTTCAGGTGGGAGAAGCTGAAACGCAAAGAGCCCTCAATCTGGGCGCGCTTCAGCTGCATTGCCCGCAGCACGTGGCTGAGGGCGTCCTTGTGGTTGTTGGCGCAGGCGGAGCCGGCCGAAACCAGCAGCCCCTCCTGCTCCAGCAGGTGCAGCAGGATTTCACTCTTCACGCCGGCAAAGCAGATGTTCAAAATGTTGGGCAGGGAGCAGGTTGGCTCAAGAGGGCCATTAATTTCCCAGCCGTTCAGTGCTTGCAGGCCCTGCAAAAAGGTTTGGCGCACCTTGGCAATTTGCTCCAGCCGCGCCTGCATTTGCTCGCCGGCCAGTTGGGCCGCCAACCCCAGGGCGCAGATGGCCGGCACGTTTTCGGTGCCGGAACGCCAGCCGCCCTCCTGGCCGCCGCCGGTTAAAAGCGGGGGCAGGCGCAGACCCTGGCGCACGTACAAAAAGCCGGAGCCTTTGGGGGCGTGCAACTTGTGGCCGCTGACGGAGAGCAAATCCACGCCAAGCTGTTGCACGTCAATCGGCAGCTTGCCAAAGGCCTGCACCGCGTCCACATGCAGCAGCGGCTTGGCCGGCAGAGAGTTCAGCGCCCGGCGTAGCTCGGCAATCGGTTGCAGCGCGCCCACCTCGTTGTTGGCCAGCATAACGCTGACTAAAACGGTGTCGGGCCGAACCATCTCCGGCAGGGCGGCCAGGTTGATAATCCCCTGCGGGTTCACCGGCAGCATATCAAAATCGAAGCCCTCCTCCAGCAGGGCGCGGGCCGTTTGGATAACCGAGGGGTGCTCCACGGCGGACAAAATTAAATGCCGGCCGCGTTTGGCCCGGCTGTGCATAACGCCGCGCAAGGCCGTGTTGTTGGATTCCGTGCCGCCGGAGGTGAAGATGATCTCCTGCGGCTTGGCGCCAATTTGGGTGGCAATTTGCTCCCGCGCTTGCTTGACAGCCCGCTCCGCCCGCAAACCCTTTTGGTATAGAGCAGAGGGGTTGCCGTATTCCTCCTGCATCATGTGCAGGGCCAAATCAGCCACCTCCGGCAACACCTGGGTGGTGGCTGCATTGTCGAAATAAATCTCTTGCATTCCTAATTGCGTTCCTATTCTGTGTAGTTTGTTTATATTATTAGCCCGTCGGCCGGGGGTTATTCCTGCGGCGGGGTGAGATAAAACAGGGCCACGCAGCCCGGCCCCAAATGCGTGCCCACGGTGGGGCCGATTTGCGAGAAGACAACCTCGCCCAGCTGCATTTGCGCCCGCAGCTGCTCCAGTAGCTTGGCCGCGCTTTCCTCCTGAATGATATAGCTGACGAACAGGGTGGTACGGCGGAAATCCAGCCCGTCCTGCTGCACGCGCGCGGCCAGCCAGTTGATGGCTTTGGCCATGCCGTGCAGCTTTTGGGCCACCTCCAGCGAACCGTCCGGGCAGATGTTGATGACCGGCTTGATTTTCAGAGCCGTGGCCACAGTGGCCGCCGCACCGCTAATCCGCCCGCCCTTGGCCAGATAGGTCAGGTTGTTAATGGCGCCGTAGCCGCGGCTGCGGGCAATCAGCCCCGGCATTTGGGCCAGCAGCTCCGGCCAGCTGCAACCCTTGGCAATCAGCCGGGCGGCGGCCAGCACGATTGCCCCCTCGCCCAGGGTGGCGCTTTGGCTGTCGAAAACCGCCACCTGGTCCAGCGGATAATCCGCCAGCAGCATTTTCACCGCATCGTAGCAGCCGGAAAGCGGCCGGGCAATGGTAATCACCAACACCTGGTTGCCGGCGGCCAGTTCCGCCTCCACTGCCTCCTGAAAACGTCCAATAGCGGGGTAAGAGGTGGTGGGGAACTCCTTGCCGCCCACCAGTCGCTCGTAAAACTGCGCGGTACTGATTTCCTCCTGGTCGTTGTAGGTGTCCTCGCCGAAGCAGATGTGCATTGGCATAATTAAAATGCCATATTCCGCCACCAGCTCCGCCGGTAAATCACATGCACTATCGGCTATAATTTTTATCATGCGTTTCTCCTTATTAGTTTTCCTCCGCCATTTCCCGGCTGCGTTCCGCGCAGGCCCGGCAGGCCTGCTGCACCAGCTGGGGCAGGGCCTTGTTTTCCGCCAGAACGGCCAAGGCCGCCGCCGTGGTGCCGCCTTTGGAGGTCACCTGCTCCCGCAGCTGGGCCGGGCTGCTTTCCGCCCGCACTTGCAGCAGACGGCCCGCGCCAATCGCCGTTTGCCGGGCCAAAGCGGCCGCGGTCTGCGGGGAAAGGCCCAGGGCCTCGCCGGCTTGGGCCAGCGCCTCCGTGAAGTAATAGTAATAGGCCGGGCCGCTGCCGGAAATAGCCGTGAGAGCGTGCACTTCCTCCTCCGCCAGCCAGATGAAGCTGCCCACGGCGGCAAAAACCTGCTCCGCCAGGGCCTTGTGCTCTGCCGTGGCAAATTCGCCGGCCATCAGGCCGGAAATCGCCTCGCCCACGGCGGCGGAGGTGTTAGGCATTGCTCGCACCATTGGGGTGTTTTGGGGCAGCCGGGCTTGATACCAGGCCAGCGGCAGGCCGGCGGCAATCGTCAGCACCAACTGGCCGGGCCGCAAAAGCGGGGCCAATTCCTCCACCAAAGCCGGCATATCCTGCGGTTTAACCGCCAGCAGCAGTACGTCAGCCATGGCTACCGCGTCAGTCAAGCTGCGGGCCGCCTGAGCGCCTGGCAGCTCCACCGACAGCGCCAAAGCTTTGGCCCAGGCTTGGTCGTAAAAGCCCAGGCGCAGAGGCGAATTTTGGGCGGCTAGCCCCCGGCCAATAGCAGAGGCCATATTACCGCTGCCTAGAAAAAACAAGGTTTGAGAGTTGTTTGCTTGCATATTTTACTCCTTAATCTAATCGAAAGCTAATTTTTTTTATTTACTGGCCAACTCGATTGAACATATCCAAAGAATGGCCCACCGGCAACGGCTGGTCAATCTCCAGCCCGCTGGGCAGAAAATCCAGCGGCTGGCCGTTGGCTAAAAGCTGCACCTCATTTACCTGGCGGTAAGGGGCCAGGGTAGCCAGCAGGCTGTTCAGCAACAAATTTTCCTGGGCGCTGCTGGCAATGCCGGCCAGGGCGCCGCTGAAATCCAGCGTCAGCAAACCGGCATTAGGGCCCTCTGCCTGCCAGCTGACGGAGAGCAGCTCCAGCCCCTCCACCGCGGCCAGCGTGGAATACACGCCGCTTTCCGCCGGCGGCGGGCCAGCCCAGGCTTGCAGCAGGGCGGTGAAAAAGTCGGCCTCCTGCTCAAAATCGGCCCGGCAAACCGGCAGACACAGCGGCACCAGATACATCGCTTGCGGGTCGGCAAAGTAGACGTAAGCCCCGGCTTGTCCGCCGCCAAAATCGTTGACGGCCGCCGCGGTGTAGGGCTCGCTGAGCAGGGCGTTGTCGTTGTAGTAAATCAGCAGGGCCGCCGTGGTGTTGTCCTGCTCCAAAAGCTCCATATTAACGGTGCTCCAAAAGGCTTGCAGATTAATTTCGCTCAGTTGCAGGGGCACGTCGCCGGTCAGCTTGATGTGAACCGTGCCGTCGGCAAAGTAGAGGTCTTTCATTTTAATGCCGGCGGGAATCACCGCCTCCACAAAGGCGTCCGGCGGGCCGGCCAGCAGTTTTTCCAAGGCCACCCAAATAGTGTCGCGGCTGGAATTGATGCCAAACACCAGAGGCACCAGCACGTCGCAGTCCGGCGTTTTAAAAAAGGCGGTGACCGAGGTTTGCGGCTGCTGCGAGAGCAGATCCGTCGTCAGCTCACTGCGGCCGGGCTCCTGTTGGGGCTTGGGCTGGCAGGCCGCGAGAGAGAGGGCCAGCAGAAACAGAACCAGCAAGGCCAACAATTTATTTTGATAATTCTTCATATTTTTATCCTCCCAGCTAATATATTATAGCATACATATTTGATTTAAGCAAGCCAAACCCGAAACAGTTTAAGTTGATTTAGTTTAAGTTGATTTTTAAGAAAACTTTGATATGAAAGGGGCATTATGATGAGCTTAAATTCACTATCTCAGGGCCGGGCCGGTGGCAAACGCTGGCTGGGCCGCTTGGTGACGCTGGCCTGCCTGGCCGCGCTGGTGCTGGGCTTTAATCATTGGCTGGGCCAACGGCAAAACCAGGACCTTTCCTTTTTACTGCCGATTTATCAGGACGGCCAGCAGCTTTCTCCCGCCGCCATCATCAGCGACGACGGCCAAGTGCTGCTGCCGGTGCGGGCAGTGGCGGAAAATAATGGTTGGCAGTGCCAAAGCTGCGCGATTGAAACCGCCGCCGAGGCAGAGGTCGGAGAGGACGCGGCCGGCCCGCATTGGGGAGGCAGCCTGCTGCTGTTGCGCACGGAGCCGGCGGAGGGGCAGGCCGCCGGCCAGGCGACCGGCTGCGTGGGCATTTGTTGGTTTGGCAGCGGCCCGGCGGAGGCCGGCCAGATTGGCAGCCTGGGCGTTTGGTGCGGCGGCCAGCCGTTGAACCTTAGCTCCGCCGGACGGATTTACCAGCAGGAGCTTTATCTGCCGGAGGATTTTTTTGCGGCCGCCTTTGGTTTGCAACTGCGCCTGGACGAAAACGGCAAGGCCAATTTGCTGCCCCAACCGCAACCGCAGGCCTGAGCAGAGCCGAAAAATAGTCAAAATGCCGGGAAAACACCTGCTGAAAAATCTTCTAAAAAAATTTGCAAAAAAATTGCTTTTAGTTGCTTAAAAGACTTGACATATACCTGCTTTTTGAGTATAATAATTATAGTGGTACGGGGAATGCAGGAATAAACATT
>JAETTP010000062.1 GCA_021769035.1 Bacillota bacterium
TCTTCTGTTTTGAGATTAGGGGAGAATATGGGCGCTCCCTCTTCCCACCAGAAATAAGGTGATTGACGTTCATCACTAATTACACAATCTGGATCATCGTTCAAGCATACCCAATTTCCAATTAAGCAAGCATATATTTTTGTCATAGGTGATGTATCTCCTTTCTCTAATACTCGGCCTTGGCAGAGGCTTGTACTTAAAGTATAGGAGATGCTGGAAGAAATTGCAAGAGAGGGGGGAATTTTATGACTAAAATTTTTATTTCCCAGCCTATGCAGGGAAAAACGGATGAAGAAATTAAGCGGGTAAGGGATACGGATATTGAGCTTATCAAAACGGTTTATCCTGATGCTGAAATTATTGACAGCTTTATATCAGAAAATCCGCCTAAAAACAGCCGGGCAGGTGTTTATATGCTGGGACAATCTATTCAGCTGTTGGCCGGAGCTGATGTGCTGTTTTTATCCGCTGGTTGGGACAAGGCTAGAGGCTGCCGGATTGAGCACAGCGTGGCAGTGGCCTATGGTATTAAATGCCATTACAGCAGCCAATAAAAAGCGCCCTGCCGGGTGCAACCGGCAGGGCAAGTGTACGAACTTCTTCAAAGGTAAAACGAAGATAATAAAAGCTTATCTTGATTTTACCACTAAAAAATGTGAATGTCAAGATTTGGGAGGTGCAATAATGCCAAAAGTGACAGGAAAATATCAACGCCTGCGCAGTTTGCTGCGTGAGCGTGATATAAGCCAGGACTATCTGGCTGAGCTTATAGGGCGCAGCGGCCCGTATATCAGCCATTGCTTTTCTGGGCGTTCCCAGTGGCAGATAAATGAAATCTGGACTATTGTTAAATTGTGCCAGATAGAACCGGAGGATATATGCAAATACTTTCCGCCGGATGGCATTGATAAGGAATTTGAAAAAGAACCTGACCCGGCCAGCAAATTTGCGGCAGAACTGGCGGGGCTTTTACAAAATTACATAAAGGAGGCAGCAAAGATATGAATATTATCGCAGATGGCAGTATCGAAATTATCACAAAAGGTAGCTTTTTAGACCAGGGTTACAAAGTAGATGTTGCGGTTATCCGGGTTAAAGGTAAGCTGATGAACGAATGGCTGAAATGCAATCGTCAGCCGGATTGTCTGGAATATGTTGACAACCCAGATGGTTTGCAACAGGCATTGGAATCGGGGCAGAAAAATCTGGAGGCCTGGGAGCATAAGGTGCAGGAGCTTATGGGCATCTCCGGTCAGCCGGATGTGTTTGATAAGGATGGCTTTAGCTTTGGTGTATGGCATAATACAGGCGAGATTTTCACGGTGGTACATATGACGCAAGAGTGTGAATGTGAGAAAAGAAAAACTATTGATGAAATCATTAACGAATACCCAGATAATGTGCCAGTAACTGTGGCGGCGGATTTGCTGGGCAAGAGCCAGATGTATATCCGTACCGGCCTGCAAAATGGCCGCCTGCCGTTTGGTTCTGCGGTGCAGACCAGCAGTCACTGGAGTTATCACATAGCCCCCAAGGCTCTGAAAGCATACGTTGTCGGCGATAGAGTTTTGACCACGCCGGAAATTATTGAGCAGGTTGTGCTGCGGACGCTGGAAGCACAGGGGGCGGTACAGTGATTAGACTTTCTGACCACCCAGCCATTCGTCAGGCCGAAATGGAGGGTGTCCCTGAATGTATTGGGCCGCATTGCCCAGTATGCGGGGAAGCCTGCGAACAAGTATATTGCAATGGCGACGGCGAGGTTTTGGGTTGTGATGTTTGTGTTAAAACAATGGACGCTTGGGATGCGGACGAATGTTTCCCGGCGGTTATGGAGGTAATATAATGGCAAAATTTATCTTTACATACGGCACTGAGGGCCAGCCGTTCTATGGCGGGTGGACTGAGATTGAAGCGCCAAACAGGCAAGCTGCTTATGCGGCGTTTAAGGCGTTTCACCCGGCCAAGCCTAACGGCTGCCTGCCGTTTTGTGAGTGCTACACTGAGGAGCAATTTGCGGCCAGCGGTATGAACGATGAGAAAGGCAATTTCGGTCAGCACTGCCACGAACGCATTTGTCTAACCAGAGAATTGACAGGAGGCGGCCGTTGATGAACTTATACGATTTTACCACGGAATACTTGCAAGCCTTTGACGCTATCCTGGTTGATGAGGAAAGCGGCGAGGTGCAGGGCCTGGAGGAGCTGGAAAAGGTCAACGCTCAGCTGGAGGACAAGCTGGAAAATGTGGCCTGTTACATCAAGGAGCTGGAGCGTTTGGCCGGGGATATTAAGGCCGAAGAGCAGGCGCTTGCCAAGCGGCGGCAGGTTCTGGAGCGCAAGGCGCTGCGGCTGAAAAATTATCTTGCGCAGAATATGGAGGCCGCTGGTAAAAAGAGCCTGGAAACAGTCAGATGCAAAATCAGCACCCGGAGCAGCAGCAGGGTGGAAATTGTGCAGCCGGATTTGCTGCCAGAGGCTTACTGGAGCATAACAGAAACCAGGAGGCCGAACAAGGACGGTATAAAAAAACTGTTGAAGACCGGGGCGGCGGTTCCCGGGGCAGTGCTGGTGGAATGTCGGAATATCAGTATTAAATAAGGGGTGAAATAGATGGGTGCTATTTATGCAAAATTGGCGGCTATTCAGGCTGAATTGAAAGCTCCGAAAAATCAGTTTAATAGCTTTGGCAAATACAATTACCGGAGCTGCGAAGATATATTGGAAGCGGTAAAGCCGCTGACCAAGGCGCAGGGCTGCGCGGTGGTTTTGTCCGATGAGGCGGTGGCGATTGACGGTTGGCATTACATCAAGGCAACTGCCCGGCTGGTTGATATGCTGGAGGGCGAAAATGAAAGTGCAATCGCTGTGTCCTATGCCAGGGAGCCAGAAATGAAAAAGGGTATGGATACAAGCCAGATTACCGGCACGGCCAGCAGCTATGCCCGCAAATATGCGCTTTCCGGGTTGTTCGCTTTAGATGATACTAAGGACGCGGACAGCCAGGACAACAGCAGCGAGGGCAAGCCGGCGCAGAAACAACCCGCAAAAACATATTGCTGTGCCGATTGTGGCAAGCCGTTCGTGAACATAACCGACCGAACAGGCCACGCCTGGACGCCGGCTCAGCAATACGATGCTGCGGCTTCAGTAAGCCCCGATGGCAAGGCCAGGTGCCGGGCCTGCCGTGAGAAGTTGGAACACCCCGCGTCGGGGCCGGAACAGGGTGGCGGCAATGGCTAAAATTGACGTTTTCGATTGCTGCTTGATTTGCGGCAGCAGTCAGGGGCTGGAGCGGCACCACGTTTTCTATGGCTCCGGCCTGCGGCAGCTCAGCGAAAAGCACGGAATGGTGGCGGTATTGTGTCACCGCTGCCACCGGGGCGGCCACGGGGTGCATTTCAGCCGGACGCTGGATCTGATGCTGAAACGGCTGTTCCAGGAGCGGTTTGAGGAAGAACATAGCCGCGAAGAGTTTATGAGGGTTTTCGGAAGGAGTTGGCTATGATGGCTGAGGTAAGCGGTCAGGATTTAGATTTAGAGCTGCGGGACAAGCTGCGCCTGCTGGATATATCCTTGCGGGAGTTTGGCAAGCGCGGCCGGGCCTATGCTGAGGCAGAGCGTGATTACCGGGTAGAGATGGCCAAAAAAGTGCTGATTGAGCGCGCAGGCGGTCAGCCGGTAACAATCATCAGCGATATTTGCCGGGGCGACGCTGAGATTGCTAAGCTGCGCTTTAAGCGTGATGTGGCCGAGGTTGATTACAAGGCGGCTCAGGAGGCTATCAATAGCTATAAGCTGCAAATCAAAATTTTGGAAGCCCAGAGGGCGCGGGAGTGGGGTGCGTAATGTTAAATCGGATAGTATTAATTGGCCGGCTGACTAAGGATCCAGAACTGCGGCATACGCAAAGCGGCAAGGCCGTGTGTGCGTTCACGCTGGCAGTGGACAGGCCTTTTGTCAGCCAGGACGGCAACCGGGAAACAGATTTTATTAATATCGTGGTTTGGAACAAAATGGCGGAGAACTGCGCTCAGTATTTGGGCAAAGGCAAGCTGGCCGCGGTGGACGGCAGGCTGCAAATCCGCAGTTATGATGGGCAGGACGGCCAACGCCGCTATGTGACTGAGGTTATTGCGGATAATGTGCGGTTTTTATCGCCAAAGAGCGAGCAGCAAAGCAGCCAACAGGAGGCTTGGGTGGGCGATAGTGGATATAACAGCCCGCCGGAAGATTTACCGTTTTAAGGGAGATTTATGTAATCATATAAAAAGGAGTGCGTGTGAATGAATAACGATAAAAATATGGTTGTAATCGATGTTGATGATTACGAGGAACTGATGGAAGCAAGCGTTAAGCTGAAAGTTTTGCGTGACCTTTATCCAAAGCTGGCCAGCTATGAATTTGACACAATGGCCGGGGCGGTGCTTGGCGTTACCAGGCCATAGGCCAAAACGTGTCCTGGGATCTTTCGCAGGTTGAACGTTAAAATGCTGTTACAAGGTGGTGATGTGGTAAAATGTCACGCCCGGCAAAAACAGGGTTAGATTATTACCCTATGGATGTTGGGTTTTTGAGGGATAAAAAGGTAAGACTTCTTCGGGCGGAGTTTGGTGCGTCCAGTGTGGTATTCGTGCTGTACGTGTTGAGCAAGGTTTATGAGGGAGATGGATACTATCTCAAGTGGGACAAGGACGAATGTCTGATTGCGGCCGACGAGCTGCGGGAAAGTCCTGCTTACATAGGCGAGGTATTGCAAGGGTGTCTGTCACGTTCGCTTTTTGATGAGCGGGTTTTTCAGATGTTCGGCGTACTGACTTCCGCCGGTATCCAGCGTCGCTACCTGCGCGGCTGCGAGAAACGCGACGTTATAGAGATTTTCCAGGAATACTGGCTGCTGAACGTGGATAACAAAAATGACGTTCCGGTTGGTATTCGTAATAAGGTTGCCTTTTTGGATATTTCCGGGGAAAAAAACTTAATTAATTCCCCCGGAAACTCCGTTAAATCCCCCGGAAATCCGCAAAGTAAAGTAAAGAAAAGTAAAGTAGAGGAGAGTAAAGTAGTAGTAGCTGCTAATAAGTTAGGTAGTGGGCCGATACACGAGCCGCCGCTGCTGTCGTCTGAGGAAATTGAGGCGAGAAAAAATAAATATGGCGGGGCTTATGAAAAATGGGAGCGAACGATAGCCCGGCTTTTAACGCCAACGGAATTAGATACAATCCCCCAATATGTGGATAAATACGGTGAGCAGTGGGTTATTGACGCTATGCAGATTGCGGCTATATCAGGCAAATGTAATCTGCGTTATGTTGAGGGGATATTAAAAAGTTGGCTGGCTGAGGGCAGAGAAGCGAAAAAGCCGGCGGCGATGAGTGATGATGAACAGCTGCAAGCGGCTGTGGCAGTTGCCAATAATCTTATGGCAAGGGGTGGTTGATATGGCTAATGTGGCGGATATTATAAAGCTATTGCAGCGCAGCGATAAGATTTACCGGGCGCGGCCGCGTGAGGCGAGTGATTTAGGCGAGGTTGCTGTGGAGTGGCTTAAAATCTTAGGTGCTTGCGATGCGGCAATGCTGGATGAGGCCTTAACCGTCTACATAAAAGGGGACGGCGGCGCTTATGCCCACGCTCCAAAGCCTGGCGAACTAATGAGCGTTTACAATGAGTTGCTGCGCGAGCGGCAGGGACGGCGAGATTTTGAACAGCCTACTCTTTGTAGTCTGTGTGGCGATCAAAAACGGGTGATTGTGCAAGCCAAACCGGAAGATTTATTTTGGGGAAATTATTCCGTGCTGGCTATTGTCTGTCCTTGCCGGCGGGCTGGTGAGATGAAAGCACTAAAACAGGGGTTAAGGGTAACCCGGCAGATTAGCAAGCGCAAACCAAATGGCGATTTGGCTTATTTGGGAAAATTGGAGTTTTGGCTGGAGGAGGGTGCGCTTTTTGGCAAACTGGAGCCTGTAGGAGCGCCCAAAGCGGCGGAAAAGCCTGTGGTAACTGCCAAATCTATTTCAGTGCAAAACGCTTTCAGCAGCTTGGGAGATTTGCCGTTTTGAGGAGATGATGGCTATGGGCTACAAAATAAGTTGGCCCACAGAAAAATGCAGATTGTGCGGGCGGGTTTGGATATTAGCCAGAGGTCAGAAAATAGGCCGGGGAAAGTTAGGTTACGCTTGTCCGCATTGCAGTGATAAATTGGAGAGAGGAGCAGAAAAATGCAGAAGAAAATAATGGCTACTGGCCTACTGGCCTGTGCTTTGGCTGGTTTTGGCATCGGCTTGTTGGACGTGCAACAGGAGGCAGAGGCTGCACTGCTGCCCAACCCGCCAGCCCCGGTGGTTGAGGTGCAGGAGCCAGCAGAACCGGAGCAGGCCAAACTTTACACGCAAGATGATGTGGATATGCTGGCGCGGCTCATCTACACTGAGGCCCGCGGGGTTAAAAGCAAAACTGAGCAGGCAGCGGTTGTTTGGGTAGTATTAAATCGTTTGGACAACCCTGACCGGCTGGAAAGCAGCATTGCTGATGTGGTTACAGCGCCGCATCAGTTTGACTGGCGGCCGTGGGCGCCGGTGTTGCCGGAATATGCGACGTTGGCCGAGGACGTGCTGGAACGCTGGCAGGCCGAGAAACAAGGCCAAGTTGATGTTGGACGCATTTTGCCGGCTGAATATCAGTATTTTAACGGCTGGGGCGGCCGGAACTGGTTCACGGCGAAGTGGAAGTCAGGGGAGTTTTGGGGCTGGAGCTTGCCAAGCCCTTATGAGGATTGAGCAATGAAAAACGTAGTTGAGAGAGCTTTGGAAAATAATACCGAAGAAAAAATTGCCGTATTTAAGGCCAAGCAAAAGCTGAGCTATGAGGTTAAAGTGAGATATGCGGCGGCCAGAGCTTTTGAATTTTATAGGCACCCGGAAATTGGCGGTTGGTGTTATGTTGCGGTGGGTGGCTTGGATAGCATAACCTTGCTATTGTTTTTGCGTTCAATAGGCTTGGATATGCCGGCTATATCTGTTTCGGTTCTGGAGGACAAAAGCATTCAAGCCGTGCACAAACAGCTTGGTGTTCAGGCCCTTAAACCGTTAAAAACCAAGGTTGAGGTGCTGCGGGAGTTTGGCTGGCCGGTTCTCTCCAAGGAAATGGCAGGCAAAATTGACCTGCTCCAACATCCCAGTGAGAAAAATGCTACCGTGCGCCACGCTATTATTACTGGGGAAACTGGAGAATATGGCGGGTATCGCAAGGGAACCAGAATGAAACTGTCGCAAAAATGGTTAGATAAGTTTGGTGGATATGAGAATGAAAATGAGGGCGTAAATTATCAGAAGCCGGATTTTCTGGTGTCGGATAAATGCTGTTATTATCTTAAAGAGAAGCCCTGCAATGATTACGCCAAGGAAACCGGACGTTATCCATATATGGGATTGATGGCTTCAGAGGGAGGGCGCAGGCAAAAGGCTTTGATGATAAATGGTTGTAACTACATATCCCCTGGAACCAAACGGAGCTGTCCATTTGCCATTTTCACTCGTCAGGATTTGTTGCAGTTGGCTTTGGATTTACAGGTGCCGGTGCCGGAAATATACGGCAAGATTGTACGTGACGCGGACGGGACGCTACGAACCACAAAGGCGCAGCGAACCGGCTGCTCGATGTGTGGCTTTGGTATACACCTGGAAAAGCGTCCGCATCGCTTTGACCGCTTGTGGGAACGCAACCCTAAGGAGTGGGATATGTGGATGAATCACGTTGACCGCCTGCCAGATGGCAGTTGGTTTGGCTGGGGACACGTATTAGATTATATTGGCGTTGAGTGGCGGGAACCAGAAAAACATCTTGTGCCGTCTGAGGAACAGCAGTTAAGTTTTGATTTTAAGTGAGGTGACAACAAATGAAACCGGTAGTACCAAATTTGGAGCTTTTATTGTATAAAGCGCAAGTACTGCTTGCACAAGATGAAAATTTTGTTGCAGCTGTTAATGCCAAAAAGGAAAGCAAGCAGTTTTTCAGTTTGGATTTTGTGGTTGAGGTTTTTCCGCAGATGTGGGGCAGCACTTGCACTGGGTTTGACGTTATGCCAGATGGTAGCCCTGCGATGAGTGGCTGCGCTATGACAGAAGCATATACCACAATCATACACGAGCGGCAGACGGATTGTTATGTGGTTTTCTTTGGGGATAGAGCTTGCTATAAGGTTGAAAATGCTAATCAAGCATTCTTTGATGATAAACAGCGACAGGATATGGCAAGCCTGTCTGTGGCTAAAAAACGCTATTAGGAGGTTTTGAAAAATGCGTAACAAAATCCTTGAGAATTGGCAGGAAGTTTTCTGGCTGGCCTGCGGTATTAGCTTCCTTGCTGGTTGTTTTGTTGGGTGGTTGATGTAAATGCTTGCTTTGCAGGATTTAATCAACTGGTGTTGTGCCTGGCTTGATGATTATTACGATTTTTACGAAACAGAAGAAGATTTTACCCCGGAGATAGTCAACTCAATTTTGGTGCAATTACGTGATTTAGAAAGGATTAAAGGCGTGATGAACTATGATAAACTTATATCCCCAAAAATGTAATTTATGCGGCGGGCCGGTGATTTACACCAACAATGCCGCGGTGTATGGCCGAAAATATGGCAGTGGTAGGTGTTACCTTTGCCAAAACTGTGGGGCGCGTGTGGGCACGCATAGACGGTGGCCTAGGCAAGCTCTGGGGGTGTTGGCAGATGCGAGAATGCGCAAGGGCAAGGTGATGTGTCACGGCCTATTTGACAAGCTTTGGAAAGGGAAACGCAAGGCCAGCAAAAAGCGAGCAGATTTATATGGTTGGCTGGCTGAGCAAATGGAAATTGACATTGAGGATTGCCATTTTGGCTACTTTGATTTATCCCAGTTAAGGCAGGCATATAAAATCTTGCTGGCAGTGCAGGACAAACCAATGCTTTATGATGAGCGCGGGCAGTTATATTTTGCTGATGACCAAGAGCGGGATAATGCAGATTAATTTTGTGGTTCTGGGTGAGCCGCAGGGCAAAGGCCGGCCAAAGTTCAGCCGGCAGGGCGGGTTTGTCAAAACCTACACGCCGGACAAAACGGTGCTGTATGAGAACCTTATTCGTACCGAGTACCTGC
>JAETTP010000063.1 GCA_021769035.1 Bacillota bacterium
ACAAGGTTATTTTATCTGATTTTACAAATTGCACTATGGTATTTGTTCGCAATGGGCTCTGCTTCCGCTTTGCAAGCGTCGCAATCGCCTTTGCTCACATTATACCATAGAAACAAGGTTACTTTATCTGATTTTACAAATTGCACTATGGTATTTGTTCGCAATGGGCTCTGCTTCCGCTTTGCAAGCGTCGCAATCGCCTTTGCTCACATTATACCACATAATTAAACAAATTGCAAACGTTTGTTCCAAAAATCTCTTGACAAATTCGCTTTTATTCAATAAAATATAACTAACATAAAGCAATCTTGCTGGAAATTTTGGTTGGTGTTAAAATTGGACTTTTTAGTTATAGATTTAGAAACCACCGGGCTAAGCCCGGAAAATGCGGAAATAATCGAAATTGGCGCGGTAAAAATCCAGGACGGCAGCCTGGCCGGCAGCTTTCAAATGCTGGTGCGGCCGCAGCAAATGCCATCGTCGGAAATCAGCGCGCTAACCGGCATCACCCCGGAAATGTTGGCCGACGCGCCGCCGCTTGAGGCAGCCCTGCAAGCCCTGCTGGATTTTGCCGGCCCCACCGGCTTTTGGGTGGCCCACAACAAAGATTTTGAGGCCTCCTTTTTGGAGCCGCACCTGGAGCAGCAGCCCAGCTGGCTGGATTCCATTGATATTGCCAAAATCGCCTTGCCGCAGGAGCGTTACTTCCGCCTGAGCCATTTATTGCAGGTTATGCAAGTGGAGCACGGCCAGCTGCACCGCGCCCTGGCCGACGCCGAAGCCACCGCCCGCCTGCTGCTGCTTTTGCTGGAACGCCTGCGCGGGCTGCCGGACCAGGTCTGGCGAGAGTTTATGCTCATCTGCGCGCCTTGCGCCGCCTTGCCGTTGGCGACGTTGCTGCACACGCTGGACCAACAGCGCCAACCGCAGCAGTTGACCTTGCCCGAACCGGAAAACCCTTGGCAGACCGCGACGGAATACGCCGAAAAGCCGGAGCGAGGCGAGCCTATCACCGGTTTTAGGCTGCCGCCGGAGCAGATAAGCAACTTCTTTCAAGGCCTGCCCACCAATAAAGACGGCGGTTTTGAGCTGCGCCCGGAGCAAATCAAGATGTCGGAGCAAGTAACCACGGCTTTCAATGAAAAACAGGTGCTACTGGCCGAGGCCGGCACCGGCACCGGCAAAAGCCTGGCCTATCTGCTGCCGGCGGCTCTTTGGGCCAAAGGCAGCCGCCAGCAGGTAATCATCAGCACCAACACTATCAACCTACAGGAACAGCTGATGAGCAAGGATATACCGCTGCTGCGCCAGCAGCTGGGCGAGGACTTTGCCGCCGTGGTGCTGAAAGGCCGGAGCAATTACATCTGCCGCCGCAAATGGCGCTCAATGCGCCAACAGGCCGACGCCAAAACCCTGCCGGTTTACCTGCGCCTGGCTCATTGGCTGACCCTAACCTCCGACGGCGATTTCAGCGAGCTCAATCTCTGGGGCCAGGATTACGACATTGTTCAACAGCTGAACGCCGGCAGTGAAAGCTGCGTCAACTTCAACTGCCCCTTTCAGCGCAAATACTGCTTTGTCGGCCAGGTGCGCCGCAAGGCTCAGCAGGCAGATTTACTGATTATCAATCATTCCCTGCTGCTGACGGTGGCCCAACTAGGCGACGACGGGGCCGGAGTGCTGCCGCCGGCCCGCTACCTGATTGTGGACGAAGCCCATCAGCTGCCGGCCGTGGCCCAAAGGCAGTTCTCCCAGCGTTTTTCCTCGCAGCAAATCCAGCAGCAGGTGGGCCGCCACTGGCTGCACCAAAGGCCGTCTGAGATACTACGCAGCCTGCGCCGAGTGTCCAACGGCAGCGCAGTAGCGCTGACGGAAAAGCTGAACCAAGCCATTAAAGCCTATGAAAAAATCCAGCCCTGCTGCAACGTTTTCGACCAAATCACCGCCGCGATGATGCCACGGACGGAAAACCGCTATCTGCGCATTGAGCAGCAACGCTGGGACGCGGAGCTGTGGCAGCCGTTGGAAAACGCCCTGGGTAACCTCTTCTTTGTGCTGAAGCAATTCCAACAGGCTTTGGCAGAACTGCTGCACCAGATTGACGATAATGACAACGCTTTCTTTTCC
Source organism: Bacillota bacterium (assembly GCA_021769035.1). Classification (GTDB taxonomy): domain Bacteria; phylum Bacillota; class Dehalobacteriia; order UBA4068; family UBA4997; genus Avidehalobacter. The sequence continues at coordinate 2,128 of JAETTP010000063.1, forward strand.
GTGGATAACGTGGCCGCGTTGCAAACCGTGCACAGCAACGCCACTGAGCTGCTGGAAATTGCCCAGCTGATTTTAGACGGCAAAAACCTGCAAACCAACGAAGCCTGCGTAATCTGGCTGGAAAGAAACGGCGGCCAGCAAGCCGATCCCAACCAGCCGCCGGAATGGTGGGTGGCTCCCTACGATATTCGGCCCCTGCTCAACCGCTGTATCTACCAGGACAAGGAAGCGATCGTTTTCACCTCCGCCACCATGGCCACCGCGCAGGATTTCAGCTATTTCAGCAACGAGCTAGGACTTTCCTTGCAGGAGCTGCCGCTGCGCACCTGTCTTTTGCCCTCTCCCTTTGATTATCAACAAAATGCCCGCCTGCTGCTGGCCAATGATATTGCCGAATATAACAAAACCAGCGAAATGCTGGTGGCCGAACAGCTGGCCAAAGCCATTGCCCGGCTCACGCTGGCCGCCGAGGGCCGCACGCTGGTGCTGTTTACGGCTTATCAGCAGTTAAATGCAGTTTATAATTTGTTGTATCCGATGTTGCAGGAATCCGACATTCAGCTTTTGGGCCACAATCTTTCCGGCAGCCGCAGTTTTCTGCTGGAAACTATGCAGAACAACCCGCGCACCTGCGTTTTGGGTGTCAACAGCTTTTGGGAGGGCGTGGACATCAAAGGAGCCAACCTGTCCCTGCTGATTATCATTCGCCTGCCCTTTGCGCCGCCGGGCTCGCCGATTATGGAGGCCAAATTTGAGCAAATCCGGGAAAACGGCGGCAACCCCTTCCGGGAATACAGCCTGCCCCAGGCCATTATCCGCTTTAAGCAGGGCTTTGGCCGGCTGATCCGCAGCAAGGAGGATCGCGGCCTGTGCTGCGTGCTGGACCGGCGTATCTGGAATCAGAAAAGCTACGGCAAACGTTTTTTGGCCGCCCTGCCACAAATGCCAACCCAGGTTTGCTCCACTGAACAAATGGAGGCGGAAATTAAAAATTTTCTGAATAAATAAGCCGGACAACTAACATTTTCCCCGCCTGCCGTATATATATTTAATAGATAGCTATTGCAGCTGCTAAACCTGGCGAGGAGGTAATGATATGAAAGTCTACTATTTTAAGCTGCCCGCTCCGATTTTGAATTTTTTGAAAAAAACATTTAAGCACTAAGTGTTATGCGTCGGTTAATTTTTTTAGCCGGCGCTTAACTTTTGTTCACTTGCAGGCAAGCGGTCGTTTTGCTATAATTAAGGCAGTAAAAAAAGGAGGTTCTGCCCTATGCAAATTGGCATGGTTATCCGCAAGTATCGCAAGGCAAAAAATCTGACGCAGGAGGAGCTGGCCCGGCGGCTGAACGTCAGCCCTCCCGCCGTCAACAAATGGGAGCGCGGCGTCACCTCGCCAGACGTCGCCTTGCTGGCGCCATTGGCTCGCCTGCTGGGTATAAGCTGCGACGAGCTGCTGAACTTTCGGGAGGAGCTAAGCCAGGCGGAAATCAAAAGCCTAACCCAGGAGGCCCAGCAACGCCTGGAACAGGCGGACTTTGCCACAGTGGTGGACTGGGCCCGGCAACGGTTGGCTGAATATCCCAACTGTGAGCAGCTACGCCTGAATTTAAGCCAGCTGCTGGAGGCCTGGCGCGTGGTGCAGCAGACCGACGACCCAAGCTGGGACAAATTTTTAGGCAACAACCTAGAAATCCTGCTGGCCAGCCCCGACGAAACAATCCGCAGCAAGGCGGCTGAAAATCTGTTTCATTTGTGCCTGCGCCGGGAAAAATACGAGCAAGCTGAGCATTATTTGAGCTATTTTTCCCAGCAAAATCCCGATCTCCAGTATAAACAAGCCTTGCTTTATCAGCAAAGCGGCCGCCTGGCCGAAGCCTGGCAGGCCTATGAACAGCTGCTTTTCCAGACCGGCAACCAAATGAGCATTCTGCTGCACCAGCTGTATCAGCTGGCCTGGCAGGAAAACGAGGCACCCAAAGCCCAACTGCTGTCCGAAAAGCAGGCCCAGCTGGCCCGCCTGCTGGAAATGGGCGCTTACCACGAGCTAGTTGACCGGCTGGATTTTGCCTGCAAGCAGCAAGACGCCGCCGCCACGGTGCAGCTTATGAAGCAACTGCTGCACTGCGACGGCGAAGAGCTTGCCGCTTTCGTCAGCTCCCCGCTGTTTTCGCATTTACAGCTTAAACCGCCAACGGCCAAACTGGCGGAAAACGTCAAACAAAAGCTGCGGGACAACTTCCGGGATATTAACAATTTCCCGTTCATCAAGCAAAACGCGGCGGCTTACGCCGATTGGCAGAAACTTTTTTAGGCAAAGCTATTGACAAACGTCCGAAATCATACTATAATATAATGCGTAAGTATGAAATCATACTTACGCATTATCTATCGGGAGGACGCTATGCCAAACAACCCACCGCAGCAACCAATCGACCCGCAAATCCGCCAGCAAAACAAACGGCTTAATCTGCTGCTTTTTGAAACTGACGCTATCTACTATGAGGCGGCCAAACGCCTGGGGTTAATTGATAGCGACTGCAAAATTCTTTACACTATGTGTCACCTGGGCTCAAAATGCCTGCTTGCCGACGTGGTGCGCCTTTCCGGTTGCAACAAGCAAACCGTCAATTCCGCCCTGCGCCGTATGGAGGCCGAGGAATTGATTTATTTGCAAAAGGCGGACGGCCGACGCAAGCTGATCTGCCTGACGGAAAAAGGCCGTCTGCTCAGCCAAAACACCGTGGAGCGGCTGATTGAGCTGGAAAACGAGGCCATGCTCAACTGGACGGAGCAGGAAACCGCCCTTTACATTGAACTTACTCAACGCTTTTTACAAGATCTAAAGGAGAAAATTAAACGGCTTTAACAGCCCTTGCTGATATTTATGAACATTACAAGCAACAAACCAAAACGACAACCTATTCAACTATCCGATCATTTTGACTATCCCCGCCTGCTACGCTTCACCTTGCCCAGCATTATTATGATGATTTTCACATCCATTTACGGCGTGGTGGACGGCTACTTTGTTTCCAATTACGTTGGCAAAACGCCCTTTGCCGCCGTCAATTTTGTTATGCCGCTACTGATGATTTTAGGCTCCGTCGGCTTTATGTTCGGCGCGGGCGGCGGCGCGCTGGTGGCCCGCAGCCTAGGCGAGGGCAAAAAGGAGCGGGCCCGGCGGTTGTTTTCCCTATTTGTCTATGCCACGGCAATCAGCGGCACCGCCGTCGCCACATTGGTTTTCATCTTCCTAGAGCCCATTTTGCAGTTGATGGGCGCAGAGGGCCAGCTTTTGCAAGATAGCCTGCTCTATGGCCGCACTTTGCTGCCTTTTCTGCCCTTTTTTATGCTGCAATTTGAGTTTGCCAGCTTTTTCATCACTGCGGAAAAGCCCAAACTGGGCCTGGCCGTCACCCTGGTGGCCGGCTGCACCAATATGCTGCTGGACGCGCTGTTTATGGGCGTTTTCAAGTGGGGATTGGTCGGCGCGGCCACGGCCACCGGCGTCAGCGAGCTAATGGGCGGTCTGATTCCCTTGGTTTATTTTTTCCGTCCCAACAACAGCCTGTTGCGCCTGGGCCGCACCCGCCTCAACGGAGTGGCCCTGCTCCAAGCTTGCTGTGGCGTTGCAAAAAGAATACAAAAAAGTTGCAAATAAAATCCATATTCATTTGCAAAAATCTTTTGTATTTTATCTGCAACTTTTGCAAAAAAATAATGATAAAAAAGCGTTTAAGAAACCTTTTTGAAAGTTTCCTAAACGCTTTTTTAATCAGTTTTGTTTTGCTGCCGATTAACATAATTCTGCCAAAGTAAACGCTCCTCGTCAGGAGTATATTCTAGCAAATCAGATAAATCACAGCCCAGAGCATTGCAAATCCTATCAAAATATTCTAAAGGTACTCTTACAGCAGTTTCGTTGTATAAATGACTAATTGTAGCTGGTCGAATACCTGTTATATCAGATAGTTTTGCTTGACTCCAACGCCGTTCACCCAAAAGACGTGATAAACGAATGCGTATCATCTGACCACCCCTGCCACATATTGTAACATATTTAGACAGAGGATATTATTATTTGCTAAAACTTGCACGACCTTAAAAGTATGTAAATTACCTCTAAAGTCGTATTGTTCTTCTAAATGTTTTTAATAATCTCTTCAGGAAATGTTTTTTTGCCAGGGGTTCCGGCCAGATTGTTAATCCTGATGGTACTGTAAATATTGCACAAACTATAAAGCTCCCTAATTAACGGAACGTCAACATAAGACAAAATAAAACGTCCTCTTATGCCTTTAAGCACAGCAGCAAGGCGTTCGTGGTCAGCTTCGCCAAACTGCACGGAATAATGCCGCTCCGTGCCTACATAAGGCGGGTCAAGGTAGAATAAAGCATTAGGCCGGTCGTATGTTTTTATAAGCGGTTCAAAATCTTGTTTTTCAATTATCACCTTCTTCAGCCTGTCTTTAATTTTAGGCATATATTGGCGTAAATGCTCTCCACTTTTAGCGTCAGTAGCAAAGGTTCTGGTGCTGCTGCCAAAGCTGTGTTTTACCAGATACAAAAAGCGTGCTGCTCTTTGCAAATCAGTCAGCCCAGGGGCTTCCAGCTGGCCAATATAATCGAAAAACAGCTCCCTGGAATGCAGCAGCCAATCCAGTTCCGTCTGCAACGCTTCACAGTGATATTTAACGCATCTAAACAAGTTAGCTAAATCACTGTTCAGGTCATTAAAAACCTCCAGCTGTCCAGCCACCTGCTCCTTGGCAAACAATACCCAACCAGCGCCGCCGAATACCTCTATATACCGTCCAACGCCGTCAGCAGGAAAGTGGCTTAAAATCTCTTTGCGCAGCTGACGCTTGCCGCCAACCCAACCAATAAAACTTTCCATAAAAATCACCTCATATAATATATTTAGGGAATAGCCAGATGAGGCAATTTTTATCAGTCATATTTGAGGGCTGGCGATGGAATTTTCCTCTGGCATTAGCGACGCTGCAAATCCCTGCGCTTTGGCGCTCTCAAAGGTAATGCCGCCCTCCTTATGGTCGCTTTTAGCCATATTAAGGTAAAAGCTGCAAACCACGCCGTGAGCCGTCCAGGGCAGGCCAACCATAGCGGAAAGCCAGGGCAGAGAACCTAAATAACCTCGGTGAATACAATAGGCGGCTAATAAAATGCCGCCTATTGTTACCAACCAGAGCAAGGCGCGAATATCGGCAATTAGCCGCTTGGAAAAATCCATAGCTTATGCCTTACCCATAAGCTGAGCAAAGCGGAAAAGTACCGTGACAAGCTGCTCTCTGGTCAGCAAATCTTCCCACATATAGTTGGGCTGACCGTTTGGCAGCGCATCACCACCGGCAATCAGACCGCTTTCCACCGCCCACTGCCGCGCCTGTTCGCTGTATGCGCTGCTATCGTTATCACGCAAATTTTGGCGATATTCGTTCATATATTTTTCAAATGTTGCTGCGTCCATCTCATCATCATCTCCAATCAATTCATAATCCGGACGGCCATAGCCAGCAATTTTAGCATAATTAATAGGATAAGATTTTGACCTTACCATACCGCCATTAGCTACCACGCCAGGACTGCTTGAGGTATTCCCCTCGATAGTATAAACCCGGCCAGCAGCAACTTTTTCTACCAACCCGGTGTGACACATAGTTTTACCGCCGTTTTCAGAAAAGAAAATCTGGTCGCCTGGCAGAGGGTTAGACGTGAAAAAGTGACCGCGCTGCTTATAATAGCTGGCGGAATTTGTGCAGCCTGCACCATAGGCGCCCATAGGCTGGAAAGTTACAGTCATACCTTTATCCAAACCAAAGGCTTGAATACAACACCAATCCACAAACATATCGCACCAGGCATATCCATTTTTTTTGCCGTTATACACGCCCAAAGCGTCCAAATCCCTAGCATATTTTGTATAATTGTTATTGCCAGGATTAGCGGTTTTATCATCAAGCTGGCTGTTGCTGGCTTTTTCAATATAACCAATTTCCGCCCTGGCAACGGCCAGCAAACGCTCAACAGCCGCTTGCGTCATCATCATCACCATCCTTGCCCTCTTTATCAGCTTCGCCTTTAAGCTCTTTATTCAGTTTGCCCACAATAGCCTCCAGCATAGCGTCCAGCCTTTTTTGGTTCACCGTGATGTTATTTTTCTTCAGCCACTCCAGAACGTAAGCCTTTTTCTCCTCGCCGCGTTTAGAGCCCTGATAAATTTGCTCAGCGGCATCAACGGCAATGCCAATCCAAAAAGCATCAATTTTGGATTTAATAAAAGGAATAACAATAACACCAAGAATGGCCGCAAACAAAGTAATAACAGCCTCCATAATTGGAGTAATATCCAACATAAAATTCACCTCCAAATATATTTTAATAATTGTTTAAGGTATATAAAAAGGGCGGCAGACGCGCCAACCCAACAAAACATAATATTCTCATTTTACCTTGCTCCCTAATTCTTAAATTTAAGCAATAAGGATAACACTTGCTAAAAAGTGTTATCCTTATCCTTTTTATCATTGTTTCTTTGTAGCTTAAACCAACCGTTTTCACCAAATATACTTTGCGTCAACTGCCAGCTGTCACAGTGACTTAATAGGCCTGTATATGATGTAACAGTTTTTTGCGCTCGCTCCAGACTTATCTGCCCTTCAGCATAAAGCCGCTGAATACGCTTCAGATTATGTTTCATTCGGAGCGCTGTTGCTTTTTTTAGTTTTATATGATTAGTAAAAATACGGTA
>JAETTP010000064.1 GCA_021769035.1 Bacillota bacterium
AAGGCCGTAGGCCGCAGACAGAGCTTAGTGCGAACAAATACCGCAGGTGCAAACAGAATTGTCCGAAAACAAGACCTTGTTCCTGCGGTGCCTACCGTTTGTTACGATGCCTTTTTTAATTATACAAATTACTTGTCTTATTGTCAAGTATTATCGCCAATATTATACAAAAAAAATAGCCGCTCTCCTCTGCAAAAGACCGCGGCTATTTTTTAACTAGAATTTAAGGGGGCCAGCTGCCAAAGGCAACGGCTCTTTTCGCTTATTATTATAACATAAAACAGTCCGCATTGTCAAGCATTGCAGACTGTTTTTTAGTTTGTCCTCTCAGCCCAAACAATGCCGCAGCACCTTTTCCAGCTCCGCCAAATCCACCGGCTTGGCAATGTGCCCATTCATGCCGGATGCCAACGAGTTCTGCACATCTTCCGCCAAAGCGTTGGCCGAAACCGCGTAAATCGGCAGGGTTTGCACATCTGCACGGGGCAGGGCCCTAATTTGCTGCGTGGCCTGATAGCCGTCCAGCACCGGCATTTGGATATCCATCAAAACTAGGTCAAAGTAGCCGTTGGGGCTGGCCTGCACCAAATCCACCGCTTGTTGGCCGTCTTCCGCTTTGGCAATCTGCACCTCAAAAATCCCCAGCAGCTCCTCCATAATCTCCATATTCAGCTCGTTATCCTCCACCAGCAGCACCCGCTTGTCGGCAAAGGTCATCGCCTCCGCCGGTTGCGGCTCGCCCTGGGTCAGCAGCAGCGGAAAAGACAACCTAATAGTGGTGCCGCGGCCCGGTTGGCTTTCCACCTCAATGTGGCCGCCCATCGCCTCCAACAGGCTTTTACTGATTGGCAGCCCCACGCCGGTGCCAACAATCTTGCTGTCGGTGGTGTTGCGGGCGCGCTCAAACGGCATAAACATGCGCTGCTGAAACTCCGCATCCATACCAATGCCGGTGTCCTGGCAACAAAAATGATAAATCGCCCAACCATCCTGCGGCGGCTCCGGCTGCGTAAGGGCCAACCGCACCTTGCCGCCGGCCGGCGTGTACTTCACCGCGTTGTCAATAATATTCAAAAGCACCTGCCGCACCCGCAGCCCATCGCCCAAACCCTGCGGATTAGCCAGCTGCACCGGCGCCACCTCCAGCTGCAAGCCGGCCTCCTGCGCTTTGGGCTGCATCAGCTCCACGGTTTCCGCAAAAAGCTTGTCCAGCCGGCAGGGCTCCTGCCGCAAAAGCAGCCTGCCCTGCTCAATCTGTGACATATCCAGCACGTCGCTGACCATACTAACCAGTTGCAAGCCGGATATTTCAATCTTGCGCAGGCAATCCTGCAATTTTTCCGGATTAGTCACATTTTGCCGGGCCAGCGCCGTCATGCCAATAATGGCATTAAGCGGCGTGCGTATATCGTGCGACATATCCATCAAAAAACGCCCCTTGGCCTTGTTAGCGTTATCGGCGTCTTTCAAGGCTTGCTGCAATTCATTTGTATGCAGGGCGTTTTCGTGCATTTTCACAGCGTAAAACACCGCCACAATCAGCAGCACCAAAGCCAGCAGAGCGCCGGAGAAAATCAGCGTTTTTTGCAAAATGCTGTTGGTATGCGCGGCAATCACCGGCTCCGGCACTACGGAAACCAGCAGCCAGCCGGCCGCCAGCTGCAAAGGCTCGTAGCAGAAAACCAGCCCGCTGCCGTTGTAGTTAAACTTGGCCCAGCCGGTGTTCAACTGCTGCACGCTTTGCTTAAACTGCGCCAGAACTTGCGGGTCGTTGTTGGGGCCGGCAACCATATCAAACAGATTATAAACCGTTTTGTTGCTGTTGCGGTGCTCCGGGCGCACCATAATCCGCCCGCTTTGGTCCACCAAATAAGAGAAGCCATTCTGGTCGTAAAAAGAAAGCGTAAACTGACTGTCAATCTCTCTGGTGCGATATTCCTTCACCAGATAAGCCTGGCCGCCGTCTGCCAGTTGCCCCTGCACAAACATATTAAAAACATTTTCCCCGGTCAGGCTGCTGATATGCGAGGGGATCAGGCCGTAAGGCTGCTGGCCGGAAAGGCTCGTCAAAAAATCAGCCGCCGCCGTGTCCAGATTAGCGTCTGGCTGCCGGCCGTCCTGATAAAGCTGAATATCCGAATCCACCGCCTGATACCAATCCAGAGTTTCCGCCAACTCCTCCGGCGCGGCCTGGGCCAACTGCCGCCAAATCTGTTGCAGACCCTTAAAGTCCTGCACAAACTGCACGTTTAAGGCGCTGGCCCCCTGGTGGGTGCTTTCGATAATAGTACGCAGAGAAGCCTGCCAAAGCTGATTGCTCACACCGGCTATAAAAGCGTAAACGCCAGCGCTCAGCACGGCCATCAGCAGCACCAGCAAAAGCAGCCATTTCCGTTTCATCATGTGCACCTCCCCCTTAAAACCGCCAAATCGTCAGTAAGTCAGCGTCGCCTGCGCGTCCATTCGTTGCAAAGCCGTAGCCAAATCCTCACCGGCCAGCAAGGCCTTGGCTACATCAGCCGTAATATCCCAAATAGGAAATTCAATGCCGCTGTCGGAGCCAACAACCAGCGTATCGCGGCGATAGCTCTCCACGATTGGCTGAACTTCCCGCAGGCTGGGCTGATACTCATCCAGCAGCGGGCTAAAGGAGGCCTGATTGTCGGCAAAGCGGGCAATGTTCTCCTCCTGAAGAAAGTAAGCGATAAAATCCTGCGCCAGGGCCAAATTGGCGCTGTCCGCAGCCGCGCTCAGCCGCACGTCCGGGTTAATCACCAGCACGCAGCCGTTCTCCAGCACTGGATAAGCAATCACCTGAAATTCAAAGCCCGGATTCATCTGCTTCACCCGGCCGGCCGCCCAAACGCCCGTCAGCATAAAAGGGCTTTGCCCCTGCACAAACTCCTGCAAATCATCGGAGGTTTTGGCTGTTTCCAACGCCTTGGCCGTGTCAATGTAGCCTTTGGCGCAAAACTCCTGCACCAGCTCCCAGCCCGGCTGCAAATATTCGCTAAGCTTCGCCTCGCCGCTGTTCAGACGGGCAAAAGCCGCCGCCTGCTCGCCCTGCTGATAAAGCGGATAAAAACCCTTGGCCAGGGCAAGCGTTTTCAGAGAAATATCATTGTTAGCCACAATCGGCACAATTCCCTGCTCCACAAAGTAATCGCAAACGGCCTCCCACTCAGCCAGATTTTGCGGCACCGGCTGTTTATGCTCCGCCAGCAAATCCAGGTTGCAGTAAAGCCCAAAGGCGGAAACCGTGGTGGGCACCCAGTAGATGCGGCCGTCCGGCTCGCGCATCTGGCTGAGCATTGCCTCAGAAAAAGGCGCGGCTTCGGCCAAGTCGGTTAAATCCGCCAGGCTGCCGTTGGCCTGAAAAGCCAGCTGCATATCGTGATTAATCATAAAAACGTCGTCCAGGCGGCCGGCCTGCTCCCGCTGTGCCAAAGCCTGATAGTAATCGTTGCCTTTTAGGCTTTCATAGGAAATTAGCACCGTCTGATTTTCCTGCATATAGGCGGTGAGGATTTCCTCAATCACCTCCACATTGGAGGCCTCGTATTTGTTGCCAAAAAAGTGTAAATACTGACTGTCAGTCTGGGCGCCGGCGTAATCATTAACCACATTGTCATGGCCGCAGCCCGCCAGCGTCAGGGCCAGAAACAGCAGACAAAGCAGCTGTAATTTTATTTTCCTCATAATAACCTCATTCTGCAAACTATATTTCCCAATAGGCAAAGGCTATCTTAAACAGCCAACTCCTGCGCCAGCCGGGCGAACTCCGCCAGGCTGAGGGTTTCCGCCCGCCGGCCCGGCTCAATGCCAGCCGCCAGCAAGGCCGCGCCAATCTGCTGCTTGTCCAGCCCCAGCCCGGCGCTCAACGAATTAAGCAAGGTTTTGCGCCGCTGGCCAAACCCGGCCCGGATAACCGCAAAAAACAGCTGCTCGGCCTCCGGCGCCAGCCTCACCGGCGGCTGAGGCAAACGCTCCAGCACAATCACAGCGCTGGCCACATTAGGCCGAGGAAGGAAAACCGTTGGCGGCACCGTAAAAGCCAGGCGCGCCGCCGCCCGATATTGCACCGCCAGAGAGAGCGCACCGTAATCCTTGCCGCCGGGCGCGGCCTGCATGCGCTCCGCCAGCTCCTTTTGCACCATAAAAACCAGCCGCCGCCAGGGCAGCTGCGGCTGCTCCAAAAAACGCATTAAAAGCGGCGTGGTGATATAATAGGGCAGGTTGGCCACCGCCATAAAGCCGGGCCGCAAATCCACCCGGTCGGCAAAAGCCGCCAGCAGCCCGGCCAAATCCGCCTCCATTGCGTCGGCGTGCAGCAGCTGCACATTGGCGCAGTCGGCCAGGCTTTCCGCCAGCGCGGCCAGCAGGCTTTGGTCAATCTCCAGAGCCAGCACCTGCCCGGCCGCCGCGCTGAGGGCCTGCGTCAGGCTGCCCAGGCCGGGGCCGATCTCCAACACCAAATCCTGCTTGTCGCAGCCGGCCGCGGCTACAATGTCGGCAATCACCTGCGGCTCAATGATAAAATTCTGGCCCAGGCTCTTTTTAGCGCTGACGGAATGGGTCTGCATTAATTGCCGGGTGACGCTAGGCGTAGCCACCGGCTTTAACCTGCCGCCGCTCATACGGTTTGCGTGCCGCAGTCCGGGCAGAATTTGGAGCTGACCATTTTGCGGCAATGCGGGCAAAAGCGGTCACATTGCGGCTGCGGATTATTTTGCTGGTTGTTCTGGTTATTGTTGGCAAACGCCTGGTTCATCTGCTGGGCCATTTGGTTGCCCATCGCAAACTGGGCGGCCAGCCCGGCCGCGCCGCCGCCGTTTTGGCCCAGATTATCGGCCAGATTAATAGCGGCGTATCGCCCGACGTCGCCCACAAAGGCCTGGGCGGCCACCCGCTCCGCCATCCGCTGCACCTCCGGCGGGTAACTAATACCGATGATGTTAAAATCGCGCACGCCAAAGCCGATGTCCAACAGCTCCCGGTCCAGCTCCGCCTGAATCCGTCTAGCCAAAGCTCTATTGTTCTGTTGCAGGCTGAGCAGGGCGTTCACCCCCAGCTGCGGCTGTCCGTTTAAAATGGCCTCGGCCAGCACCGGGTTCAGCTCGCCCATAATCCGCTCCGAGATGTCGTTTAAGGAGTAGGTCTGCTTAATGCCGGCAATCCGTTCGATAAATCGCAGATAATCCTTAAATTCAATCACCATATTGCCGTTCATGCCAATCGGCAGGCCGGCCGGCGCAGCATCGCAGGGCAGCATCAGGCGTTGCCGAGTGCCCCATTTCAGCAGCAGCTCCTTGGCGTTGACGAAATACACCTCCGCCCGAAGCCCCGTATCGCCGCGCAGCTGCAAAATCCCTTTCAGGGTAGACAAAAAAGGCACAATCTCGCTGTAGATGTCGTAATCGCCCGGCTCCTCAAAAACGCCCTCCACCCGGCCGTTAGCATAGAAAATCGCTTTCTGGCCGGGGCGAATAATCAGCTTGGAGCCCTTTTTCAGCTCGTTTTCCTTCCATTTGTAAAACAGCACGTCCGGCCGGCTCTCCTGCCATTCCACAGTGGAGCGGCCCTGCCCAAAAAATCCCATAGTTGACTGCCTCCATCCTACAGACTGTCGCTAAACGCTCATCAGCAACAACCTCATTACTTATAATTGCTATATTATCATAACTATAATCTTTTTCCGCCGCATAGGAACTGTTGCTGTAACAGAACCAGAGAACCAGCAGGGCCAGCACGGCAAGCAGCGCGGAAAGCAGACCAATCTTGACGGCGGAATAGGGTCGCTCGCCGCTGACCTTGCCGGTTTCCCCATTGATAGCGTAATGCCAGCTTTTGTTGCCGTGGCTGAAAGCGGCCAACCACACCGGCAGCAGCACCTGTTTATATGTAACATTGGTGTAACTGGGGTTTAGGCGCGTAATGCTGGCTTGCTGAAAACCGCGGGCCAAAATCTGGCTGCGGGCTTCCGCCTCCAGCGCGGCCTCCATCTCGCCCTGCGCCTGGCGATAGCCCTCGTCCAGCTGGATAGCATAATGCTCCGCCTGGGCCCCGGCCAGATAAGCTACGTCGTAAGGCTGGGCGCCGCGGCTGGTGCCAAAGGGCATAATCTTCTGCACCAGCTCGCGCTGGGCGCTGGCAGAGGCGCAAATGCGCACGTCGTCAAAGCTTTGCGCCACAGTGCCGCTCACCGGATACCAGTTGATTTGGGTGCGGGTTTTGCCGTTCACCCGGTAGGTGTGCACCCGGCCGCCCCGCCCCTGATAGTTGGCGCGGGCGTTGGCGTCGAACGTCCAACAGGGCAGATAAACCGCGTTCAGCCGGCCCTCCTGGTAGCTTTTTTTCAAGCTGTTGGGGGCAAACCAACGCTTGCGCAGCCATTGGCGGAAAGCGTCCTGGGCCTGATACTGGTCAACTTTGAAAGGAATAATCCCGTCCGGCGGCAGGCCGGCAGCCTGCTTGGCGGCCGCAATATGGGCGGAGCCGCACATCGGGCAGACGGTGGCCGTTTGGTGCGGCCCAAAGCTGATTTCCGCCCCGCAGCTTTGGCAGCTGATTTCCTGGGTTTCCGCCGCCGGGGCAGCGTGGCTGGCGGCCACGGCCTGCTGGCCGTAAGGGTGCTCGGTGGGCGGCACGTCGTTCAGCTTAAAGGGCGCCGGCGTGCCGCAGCTTGCGCAAACCAACTGCCGCTTGGCAATATCATAGCGAATACCGCCGCCGCAGTTGGCGCAGATATAGCTGCGCGGCGGGTTGTTATCTGTGTTTGGCATGGCGCTGCCCTTACTGGTTGGCGTTCATGGCGGCTTTCAGCTTGGCCAACTCGTCCTCCACCGGGTCGTTAGCCGCCGCGCCGCCCAGGGCATATTTGCGCTCCAGCTCCCGGCGCTCCGCCTCCGGGTCCAAATCCTCGGCCAGCTGAGCCTTGGCGTCGATAGTGTCAATGCGCTTTTGCACCGCGTCAAACAGGCTGTCCATATTGTCAAGAGAACTGCCGGCGTTGCCCAGGCGGCTGTTCAGCTGTTGGGCCCGCTCCTGGCTTTGGGCAACGCTCATTTTGGCTTTCAGCTCGCTCATCTTGCTGTTGGCGGCCTCAATCTCTTCGGTCAGCTTTTGACTCATCAAGCGCATTTTTTCGGAGTTCTCCTTGGCCCGCTGATAGGCGGCCTGCAATTCGGTCAGCTTGGCTGCGGCCTGCTGTTTGTAGCCTAAAAATTTGCGGGCGTCATCGTCGTTGCCGGCGCGCACTGCGGCCTCGGCATACTGGGCGTATTTGCTCACGTCGGCCTCCGCGTCGGCCAGCTTGCGGCCCTGGGCCATCTCCTCGGCAATCACGGCGGCGGTTTCGCTCTTCAGCTGGTCCAAATCACGCCGGGCGTCGGCAATATATTTTTCCAGTAGCTTATCCGCATTTTTAGCTTCTGCCTTGCTGAGCACGGAGTTAATGTTGGCCGACATAATATCGGCAAAACGAGTAATAATGTTTGGCATAGTTTGCTCCTCCATTTTAAAATATTTCTATTATATTATAACGGATAGGGTTTACTAATACAACAAAAATTTGCTATAATATTGCTAAGATTTTCGGAAAAATTTAAGGAGTGAGTTTGATGTTCCATTTTTTTGCTTATATCAGCCGGCTGCACCTGATTAAACGCTGGGGCTTGATGCGCAGCACCCGGGAGGAGAACACCCAGGAGCACAGCTGGCAGGTGGCGGTGGTGGCCCACGCCTTGGCGGTGATTAGCAACCGGCTTTTCGGCAGCCGGCTGGACGAGGGGCGCGTGGCCGTGTTGGCCCTTTACCACGACGTCAGCGAAACCGTCACCGGCGATTTGCCCACCCCGGTGAAGTACGCCAACAGCGAGATTGAGCGGGTTTTTCACGCCCTGGAGGCCGCCGCCGTGGAGGAGCTGGCCGGCAAGCTGCCGGCGGAGTTGCAGGAGGCTTTTCGGCCGGTGCTGCTGCCCCAGCCCAGCCCGGAGGAGGAGCTGGTGCATATTGCGGACAAGCTTTGCGCCTATCTGAAATGCGCCGAGGAGCTGCAAAGCGGCAACCAGGAATTTGAGGTGGCCTTTGCCGCCGCGGCGGAAAAAATGGAAAAATACGCCGCCCGGCCGGAGGTGGCGTATTTTATGGAACATTTTGTGCCGTCGTTTTCCTTAACGCTGGACGAATTGAAAAAATAAGTCTTTCTCTCAGGCCGCCTGCACCTCCAGCTCGTCCAAAAAGGCCAGCAGCAGGTCAATATCCGTGGAGTAGGTTGGGCGGCGGCCCTGGCTGTAGTTATCCAAATATGTTTGCGCCTGCATAATAATTTGCTTTTCATTCTTTTTCAAAATCTGCTCGGCCCGCAGCATTGCGGGGTTGTCATCAATATGATATTTTTGCAGAAATTGCTTGCGGATAGGAAACATCTTGCTGAAATGTAGACCGTGGCGGTGCTTGGGCCGGGTGGTGTGGCGCGGCGGCAAAGGGAAGTAATTGCATTTTTGCTCGGCCGGCGGTATGTTGGAGCGAAAGGGCACGGCAAAATCCACCTTGCGCCCCTTATATTTCAGGCGCAGCATCAGCAGGCAAGGGCGGCCTTTTTTGTTCAGCAGCATTTCCGAGTCCAAACCGCAAAGCTCGTCCGCCATATTTTTTTCAACTGAGATAATCCGCATAATTTACTACCTCCAATAAAGGTATCCGTTTGCCTAAAGTCAAATGGATTTGTTCGACTACAACTCTGTCTGCGTCCAGCTTTGCTGGACTTGCCAATCGTTGAGTCTTCACAA
>JAETTP010000065.1 GCA_021769035.1 Bacillota bacterium
AATTTGACCACCCACCGCAAATTTATCTGCTGGCCGTCAACACAGGAAACCTCTATTCGCTGGCCAGAGAAATACCGGTTGAAAAGGGCTGCCAGTCAATCAGCGGCGGCTACGACGAGCTAAGCCAAACCGACGTTACTATTATCACCGACGGAGGTTCACCCACCACCACCGCCTATTTAACTCAAAAGCATGATGTTATCAGCGTGCACAAAATGAAAGCTATCTACTGCGACGATTGTATTGACAAAATCCTCTCCACGATTGACGGCCAAACCATAACCAGCTTTGTCTTATTTTCAGCCAGCGACGAAACTTTCTCTCCTATCAGCGACGGCCTGCAAATGCAGGGTGAGGATTATGCGCTAAACGTTAATTATGACGTCAACAATAACAAAATGCAGATAGAATTTAGATTTTGCCCAGCCCCCGACCAATTTAGCACTTGACAAACAGCACCCACAATATTATAATAATAAGAATAGAAAAATCAGCAAGCATCCATTGGCGATGCTTGTTGTTTGCTTTGAAAAAGCATCCTCAAAAACCATAAAATAAGCGGAGGTTATCAACAAATGTCAGAAAAAGAGGTTTTGCTCACCAAAGAGGGCCTGGAAAAACTAGAGGCCAAGCTAGACTACCTGAAAAATGTAAAACGTATTGAAGTGGCGCAGCGTATCAAAGTGGCGCTGGGCTTCGGCGATTTAAGCGAAAACTCGGAATACGAGGACGCTAAAAACGAGCAGGCTATGGTGGAGGGCCAAATTGTGGATCTGGAGGCCAAAATCCGCAACGCCCGCCTGTTTGAAGCCACCAGCAATGCCACCACCGTCGACATCGGCTCCACCGTGCGCCTGCTGCATGTGGCCCGCAATATCGAAATGGAATATACCATTGTGGGCTCCATCGAGAGCGACCCGGCCAACCGCCGTATCTCCAACGAAAGCCCGCTTGGCGGGGCCATCATCGGCCACAAAGAGGGCGAGGTGGTGCAGGTGCCCGCCCCCAAAGGCACTCTGGAATACAAAATTTTGGAAATTAAATAAATATAGGAAGTGATTTACTTGGCAAGAGAACAGCAAACCCCACCGGCTGAGGCCATCGACTCCGTCGATTCCGCCCAGGCCCAGGTTAAGGAAATCGAGGTGCGCCGCCAAAAGCTGGCCGCCCTGCGGGAGCGCGGCATAGACCCTTTCGGGGCCGCCTTTGCCGCCAGCCACACCACCCAGCAGGTGCTGGAACGATTTCAGGACGATCAAGAGGAGCAGACCGCGCAAATTGCCGGCCGCATAATGTCCAAACGCGGGCAAGGAAAAGTCTGCTTCCTGGACGTGCACGACCAATCCGGCAAACTACAGGTTTATGCTAAAATTGACGAGCTGGGCGAGGAGCAATTCTCGCTGCTGAAACTGCTGGATGTGGGCGATATTATCGGCGTGGCCGGGCCCGTTTTCCGCACCCAACGCGGCGAGGTTTCCATACGCGCCAAGCAACTTACTGTACTTAGCAAAAGCCTACACCCGTTGCCAGAAAAATGGCACGGCCTGAAGGATGTAGAGCTGCGCTATCGCCAGCGCTACGTGGATTTAATTGTCAACCCGGAGGTTAAGGACACTTTCATCAAGCGCAGCCTGATTATCAGCGCCGTGCGCGAGTTCTTGAACGGCCGCGGCTTTTTGGAGGTGGAAACGCCCACTATGCACGCCATTCCCGGCGGCGCGGCGGCCCGCCCCTTCATCACCCACCACAACGCGCTGAATATTGACCTTTATATGCGCATTGCCCTGGAGCTTTATCTGAAACGCCTGATTGTCGGCGGCCTGGAAAAGGTCTACGAAATCGGCCGCGTCTACCGCAACGAGGGCGTGGATTACAAGCACAACCCGGAGTTTACCCTGCTGGAGCTTTATCAGGCTTACAGCGATTACGAGGGTATGATGGAGCTGACCGAGCAAATGGTGGCCCAAGTGGCCCAAAAGGTGCTGGGCAGCATGCAAATAGTCTACGAGAACGCGCAAATTGACCTCACCCCGCCCTGGCGGCGGCTGACTATGGTGGAGGCGGTGCGCGAGTACGGCGGCCCGGATTTTGACGCTGTGCCGGACGACGAAGCCGCCCGCGCCCTGGCCCGCGAGCACCACATCGAGATTGAACCGCATTACACCCGCGGCAAAATTCTCTCCCTTTTCTTCGACGCTTACGCCGAAGAGCACCTAATACAGCCCACTTTTATCACCGACTACCCAATCGAGATTTCGCCGTTGGCTAAAAAACACTCCGACAACCCGCAAATGGTCTACCGCTTTGAGGCTTTCGTCTATGGCCGGGAGTTGGCTAACGCCTTTTCCGAGCTGAACGACCCGATCGACCAGCGCGAGCGTTTTGTGCAGCAAATGCGCGAGCGCGAGCTGGGCGACGACGAGGCCAACATGATGGACGAGGATTACGTGGCCGCGCTGGAATACGGCATGCCGCCCACCGGCGGCCTGGGCATTGGTATGGACCGCCTGGTTATGCTGCTAACCAATTCCTCCTCAATCCGCGACGTGCTTTTGTTCCCAGCTATGCGCCCCCTGAATGATTCAAACGCTAAAAACGAGCCGGCTTCCCCGGCGGCTGAAGCAGCAAAAGCGGAGCCGACCCCGGCGGAAAAAATTGATTTTTCCAAGGTGGAAATTGAGCCCTTGTTTAAGGATTTTGTCGACTTTGACACCTTTAGCAAATCCGATTTCAGAGCCGTTAAGGTGCTGGCCTGCGAAGCAGTGCCCAAATCAAAAAAACTCTTAAAATTCACCTTGAACGACGGCAGCGGCGAAAACCGAACAATTTTAAGTGGTATTCGCGAGTATTATGAACCGGAGGAGCTAGTCGGCAAAACCTGCATTGCTATCACCAATCTGCCACCCAGGGCAATGATGGGCATTGATTCCTGCGGTATGCTGATTAGTGCGGTTCACAGCGAGGAGGGCCAGGAGCGGCTACACCTTTTAATGGTGGACGACCACATCCCGGCCGGCGCCAAGCTCTGCTAAAAAGCCTTGTGCCCAAAAACTAAAAAGCTAAACCCCGATTACTTAAATAAGTAGTCGGGGTTTTTTGTGTGAACACTTAGCCATCTATATTATCCGTCCGCTGTCAGCTTGGTATCTCGTCCGGCTGCAAATCTACCCGCCGGGCGGCCTCGTCCCACTGCACACTTAGCTGCAAAAGCTCGCCCAGATAGCGCATTGGCAGGTAGGTTACCCCGTCGCGCTCCTGCGGCGGCGTGTCCATTGGACTAAGCTGTTGCCCGTTGCAGCTGACCTGGCAATCGTTCAAGCGCAGTGTGTAAACGTCCTGCCTCTTGTGCAGGGTGATTTGCCGGGTAGCCTCGTCATATTCCACCGGCACGTCAAACAATTTGCAAACGTCCCGCAACGGTAAAAAGGTACGCCCTTTGATAAGCGAACCCGTCGCCCGCTCCTCGCCGGCAAGATAGACGGCCACCGGCTCCTCGCCAGGCCAACGTTCAAAGTAAGCGTCCGCCAGCGATTGCACCGGCCGCAGATCGGTCAACGCTAATGCGCTAGTGTCAAGCGGCTGACTCATATCCAGCACCGCATAATCGGGGCGTTGATGCGCAAACGTGCACAGCAGCAGCCAATTCGCACCGTCGTAAAAGTAGGCGTTTTTCCTGTCCCAAACCAGTGCAAAGGGCTTGTCCACAGCAGCCCCAGCCTGCAACAGCCAGTCGTATATTGTCGCATTTACTGTGCAACTATTGTCATAATCAAAAACAAAAAATACCGGTTGTCCCTCAAACAACAGCGGCCAAAATTGCCCATCTTGCTTAAAACCAGCCTCCGTGTAGACATAAAGCGGCAACGGGCAGGCAACCTGCAATTTGGCCGGATTGTAAGCAGGCACATGCGGCAGACCACCAATGCCAACCACCTTTAACTGCCGAACAATTTCTTGCTGCTGCTCCATCGTCAAATATTTAACCTCCGGCAATTCCGCCGCCCAAGCCCGGCCCGGCAAAACCAACAGCACCAGCAACACTGCCACAAAACAACTAAATCTTTTCATCACAACCAACAACTTTCTTTTATATTTAACATTTTAAGCCTGCTCAGAAAGCAATGTTTCACAATCAAATTCCGACAAATAGGCTTTAAAAGCCTCTACCTCTGCAAAAGCTTGTGGGTCAAGCACATACCATTTGTCAGTATGCTCAGCATAAACCAAGCATTTGCTCTCCTCGCCAAACTCCGGCTGCCCCTCCAACATCTCAAAAAAATAAAAAGTAAAATCTGCTTTGCTGCTGCTTTCATTCAAATAAGCCTCGGCCTGCGGCTTGTCCTCAGAAAAACCCAGCATAAAATGCTCCACATAGTAATCCTGAACCTCAAACAATGCGCCATAGGCGGTTTCCGGCTCCGCAACCTCCCGCAGCAGGCTGTTTTGCAAAGTTTCATAGATATACGCCACTGATAGCTTATCAGAATAGCAATCCAGGCTTCTGCTCATACCAAGTCGGCTGTAGCAAGCCAAATAGTTCAGATTAACACCCTCAACAACCTTGGCATAAGGTTTATACCCCCTGCCCTCAGCCTTAACCTGACTTGAGTCGCCAACACTCCACCAAGCCTGGGCTTGCTCCAATGTCTCATCCGAAAAAGCATACCATTTACCATCAATGCGGAACAAATATTTCGTATAACCCTCCGGTAATGGTTCATTATAGACGTTGCCTAACAGCTCATAAACCTCCAGGCAGGCCGCAACGTTATCATCAGCAGTCAGAAAATAATATTCACACGCTCCATAATAGAAATTTGGCGGGTCCATATTTATATGCAGGCCATAGTATTGGGGCGCAGCCAGCTCAGCGCCTATCCCACTCTGCAAAGCCTTATACATTCTATCAGCCAACAGAGGCGAAGCTACCTCATAACTAAAAATTTCCGAGGTCATTCGCACCTGACTGGCAACCTTGGTTACCAAACGCCCGTTTAGCTCCCAGGGACTCGTTTTAATATTCACCAAATTTTTTTTGGCCTGCCATTCCACATCACAATCAAGCGCCTCCGCCACAAAACGAATTGGCACATAGGTATAGCCGCCCCGCTCATAAGGCGCAGCAGGCAGTTTCATTTCCTGCCCGTTTTTAACAGCGGTTCGGCTGCCCAAGGTCAGCACAATCTCCGTTTCTGCCAATTTAATGCTGATTTCCGGCTCCTGCCAGCGAACCTCTGCGCCCATAATCTCAGAAATCAAGCGCACCGGCACAAACACCGTATTACTGCGCATTTGCGGCCGCGCCTCCAGATAGAACGGCGTAGTGTTTTCCTCCGTCCGCTCTGTCGGCACCGGCACTCCGTCAAACGCTAAATCAATCTTTGCCGCCGCCCAAGCCTGGCCCGGCAAAACCAACAGCACCAGCAACACTGCCACAAAACAATTAAATCTCTTCATTACAACCAACAACTTTCTAAAATTATTTTGTATGCACCACAAAACACTATTTTTTGCCAACCCGAAAACGCAGGCCCTTTTTATCTGCGCCCGTATCAGCGGCCTCCCCCTCTTTATCCTCCACCTGTCGCTCTACGTCATCAAAAAAATCCTCCAAAACCTGGGCCATTGCTTCCTGCTCCTTGGTGGACATCTTGAAAGGCGGCAGCAAAACCTCCCGGCGATAACACTCCCGCTTAAAATCCCGATAACCAGTGTAGCCAAAGGTTACATTCATAAAAGCCTTTTTGTCGTATTCCTCACCCGGCAAAAAGGTGAAGCCAATCGCGCCCGTTATTTTCTCAACCCGCACCAGCGCTGAGGGTATATCCGCCCAAGGCACAATCTGCTCGTCATCCCGGCTCAGGTGGAAAATCACTTTCTCATTATCATATTCCAGCCAGCCTATTCCCCGCAGCACCAAACGCACAAAGAGCATCAAAAACAATGCGCCGAATATTATACCGCCACCCAAATAAATGGTTCGTTCGTCCACCGCACATTGAGTAAGCATATAAAAGCAGAAGAAAATCTCCGGCAGCAGAGCCAGCATAAACAACCAGCAGAACAGGCGCAGAAAAATTCCCGGTTTGCAAACATACATCACAACCACCTCATTCCAACAAATTCCCTTTTAATCAACCGGCGGCGCCACCCTCGGCAAACGCCCCAAATAAGCGTCCTCAATAGCAATCGGGTCGGCAAGGGCAGTCAGGCGCAAAGCCGATGCGTCAAGCGGCGCCGTCAAGTCCAACTCCGGCCCCTCAGGGTCCCGCAAATGTACCTCTGTAACCTCGTGAATCAACTGCCAATTTGCCCCATCATAAATATAGGTGCGATTAGCATCGTGAATCAAAGCCAAAGCGCCGCCCATGTCCAACACCTGCTTAACCGCAGGCGTATAACGCTTTTCATTAAAGGAATAAAATAAGCCATTCTCCACCTGAGAGCCCGGCATCTGTCGGGCCGAAAGCAGATATTTCACCTCGCTCCGATACAACAGTGGATATAAAATATAGAGTGGCTCAAAATCCGCACCATTATAGTAGTAAGCCTGGATTGGTCGCGCCACCTGCAATTTAGCCGGATTAATCAATGTGTCCGCCTGCTCGTCCGCCAACTCAGGCGAGTTTGCTAACACTTTCAGACATTCCACAATCTTATCCCGCTGTTCAGCTGCCAGCCAGGAGCCGGCCGGCCCCTCTGCCTCCTGCGCCACGCTTACACATTCCACCCGGCAATCCTGCTCATTCCACTCAATCTGCACATTCAAAAGCTCCGCCAGATAACGCAGGGGCAGCCAAACCCTGCCGTCCCGCACCAGCGGCGGCGTTTCCGGCGGTTCGGCCGGCAACCCCTTAGCCAACACACTGCCATCATTCAGATAAAAACGGTAATAATACTGGCCGTCATATAACTGCACCATATTTTGAACCCCATCATATTGGACTTCAACACCAAACAAATCACAAACCGCACGTAGCGGCACAAAAGCGGTATCATCTTTCAGCCAAGCATTACACGCCTGCCGTTGTCCATTGTAGTAAATCGCCGCCTCGTCGACCGGCAAAGCGGCCGCCCAAAGCAAACCAGGCAGGCAAACAACCAGCGCCAACGCTGCAAGCAGACAAAGCCAAAACCTTTTCATATTAAAACATCTCCATTATAAATCGACTGTAAAAATAACCTGCAAATTCTCATATAAAGCGTTTTCATAAAACGGCAAAATATCCTGGCAATACGCCGTTAGATATTCCAAATCCGTCGCCGAGGCCGGCAGCTCGTCCGCCTTTTTGGCAACCTCAGGAAAATTCTGTGTCACCAGCTCCGCCAAATCATGCCGCTTCAGATAGGAAACAATCTTTTTCACATCTTCCGACTTTTTCAAACTCATCAATTCTGCGTCGGTGTTCACCAGATATTCCCCGCCGCATATAATGTTAAACGGCGTTCGTTTAGTTTCGTGCCAGCGGCCGGCGCCCAAGCAAAGCTGAATCCCATACCAAGCCTTGTCCAGCTCACAACCGCGCGGCGTACCCAGCAAACGCGGCTCAATCTCCTCCAGCATATAATCATAACGCTCAGCCTCCGGCAGTCTGCGCAGCTGATACAGCTCGGCCTCCGTCAATGCGTAAAAAACGCCCAATCTACTCACAATAACGCCCCCTTTACTCTTATCTATATTTTACACGAAAAAAACCTTAAGCGCAAGCCTAAGGTTTTTCCCTCACTTTTCTTTTAACATATTCCACACTTTCCGCCATTCGTTTTATATCCGTGTCGGAGACGCTGTCAGGCGCATATTGCAGCACCGCGCAATATTGCGGCGAGATTACCCAACATAAATATGACAACTCGCCTTTTCGATACAGCGTCGCCGGCTGCTCATTCACAAAACAGGTAAGCGCCTCGTCGACATTCTCAGTGTCCACAATTTTAGCAAAAATACGCTTTTCATAATACATCGCTGGTATATTCTCCTGATAAAAAGTAGTCCGGCACTGATAAAAAACAATATCCTCACGGTCAGGGGCAGTGTAACGAAAAGGAATAACTTCCCAATCAGCTATTTTTTCAAAACCCTCCGGTACAATCGCTGACAGGGTATCCACAAGCTGCTCATTGCTCGCATTTATATTATGCAAAGCAAAAGGTGTAATAATCAAATCAGCCAGCAACAAAAGAATTATTAATTTTTTTGACATTAATTATGCCCCTTCCATTTATCAGTGTTTAAGCGAATAGTTTGAATAATATCCGTAAACATATTTAGTTCATCTGTGGTACAATCACACGTAATCTGATATAGTTTGTTGATAAATTTTGCTTTGGAGGCGCTTATATTATCCTGCATTATATCATCTATTGTTACATTCAAGGCATTACAAATATTTACCAAGGTTTGCAAAGACGGCTTCCCTGAACCATTCTCAATTCGGCTAAGGTGTGGTATTGAAACGCCCGCTTTCTCCGCTATGTACTCTTGAGTATAGCCCTTTTTCAAGCGATAGTATTGTATTCTTCTACCAATAGCTACATAATCTATCATTTTTTTACCCCTGTATTATTGTAAAAAATATTTTTACATAGTATAATACCGTGCAGGTAAATATTGTTTACTAATACATTATATAGGTAAAAAGCAATTTTGCCTATACCCGAAAGAATGGGTATAAAAAAAGCCCTGCCAGCAGCAGGGAAATAGGATTACATACTCAGCTTCGCTTCGTATGTATATGTGAACACTTAGCTCAATCATCGCTTACAGCTCGATTTCGCTAAGTGTTCAC
>JAETTP010000066.1 GCA_021769035.1 Bacillota bacterium
ATATCCATATATTGTTGTCACAAATGCTTACAGAAAAGTATACTTTATTGTAAATTTGCTAATTTGGCTTAAAATAAAGATAAACAGCCGTATCCACTGGAAAACGGCTGTTTTTTTCTTTTACAATATTATGATTTTAGATAATCACCCCTCAACCTTGGGCAATTTAGCCAGCGATTCCGCCAGCTGCTCATCTGTGGGGATATTGTTCTGCATTTCACCATCGTTAAATCTGGCATAAGCCATCAAATCGAAGTAACCAGTGCCAGTTAAACCGAAAAGGATAGTTTTTTCCTCGCCGGTTTCCTTGCAGCGTTTGGCTTCGTTCACCGCCGCTAAAATGGCGTGGCTGGATTCCGGCGCCGGCAAAATGCCCTCCACCTTGGCAAACTCCTCTGCCGCCTGGAAAACATCTGTCTGCTTCACTGCCACCGCCTCCATATAACCATCTGCATAAAGCTGGCTTAAAATGCTGCTCATTCCGTGAAAACGCAAGCCGCCGGCGTGGTCGGCTGCCGGCATAAAGCTGCTGCCCAAAGTATACATCTTGGCCAGCGGGCAGACCATTCCGGTATCGCAGAAATCATAGCGATATTCACCGCGGGTGAAAGATGGGCAGGAGGCCGGCTCCACCGCAATTATACGATAATCCGCCTCGCCGCGCAGCTTTTCGCCCATAAAAGGCGCAATCAGACCGCCCAAATTGCTGCCACCGCCCGCGCAACCAATAATTATATCCGGTTTAACACCATATTTATCCATAGCCAGCTTGCTCTCCAAGCCGATAACCGATTGGTGCAGCAAAACCTGATTCAGCACGCTGCCCAACACATAGCGATAACCTGGGTTTTTCACGGCAACCTCCACGGCCTCGCTGATAGCGCAACCCAAGGAACCGTTGGTGTCCGGGAACTCCGCCAAAATTTTACGGCCCACCTCAGTGGTGTTCGATGGCGACGGGGTAACGCTAGCCCCATGTACCCGCATAACCTCGCGCCGGAAAGGCTTTTGCTCATAAGAGCACTTCACCATAAAAACCTTGCAATCCAGGCCCAAGTAGCCGCAGGCCATGGAAAGGGCCGTGCCCCATTGCCCGGCGCCGGTTTCCGTGGTGACGCCCTGTAAACCTTGCTTTTTGGCATAGTAAGCCTGCGCAATGGCGGAATTCAGTTTATGCGAGCCAGAAGTGTTGTTGCCCTCAAATTTATAGTAAATTTTGGCTGGGGTTTGCAACCTTTCCTCCAAACAGTAAGCCCGCACCAACGGCGACGGACGATACATTTTATAAAAATCGCGGATTTCCTGCGGAATATCAAAGTAAGGCGTGTCATTGTCCAGTTCCTGCTGCACCAGATCCTTGCAGAACACCGCCTCCAACTCCGCCGCCGTCATCGGCTGCAAAGTGCCAGGGTTCAACAATGGAGCCGGCTTGTTTGGCATATCCGCCCGCAGATTGTACCACTGCTTCGGCATCTCATCTTCCGTCAAATAGATTTTGTAAGGGATTTTGTTTTCAGACATTTTTCTTTACTCCTTTTCTATTACATTTTGGGAGGAAAGCACAAAAAAACGCTTTCATCCCATAGCAATGCTGGGACAAAAGCGACAAATTACGCCTCTGCGGTGCCACCCGGCTTGGCGCTCCAATCCTAAAGCGCCCTCTCTGCGCGTACTATCATACGCCGGCTTTGCTAACGGAGGCCCACTCCGTCGCCCCTAATCCCCTGCCCGGCTACTCCCGGCTGACAAAGTTTCAGTTTGCCCTCAAAAGTCCATTCAGCCACGCGCTCCCTGCCGCACTCACACCAACGGCGACTCTCTGAAAGGTACCTGCCTAGCTTACTTACTCTTTTTCCTCGGTTTATGTTTAGCATTATAACACTTTAACGCGCTGCTGTCAAGAAGTTTTTTCAAAAAAATTTCCGTTATAAAATAATTGCTAAAAACTTCATTTTATGTTAAAATATAAGCAGGACAGAGTTAATTTGCAGCGTATAGTTTGTGTACTCAAGAAAGGGGTTGATTTTATGCTGGCCTTAAAAAACTGGCTGCTGGCCAACCGCAAATTTTCCGAAGATGACCACGTTGATTTACTCGGCCTGGCCGTGGTTGGCCTAACCATTTCTATTTTTACATTTGACTTTCAAATTTTTATGGAACAAATGTGCTATATTGAGGGGCTATATTTTGAAACAAGTAAAACATTCCCGCAGTTGATTTGGGAATCGCCCTGGAAAATTTTGCTGTTCTGTTGCCCCGCGCTGATTTTCTGGCTGTTATCTCAGCGCAAACGCTGCCAAAGCCGCCTGGCTTTTCTCCAGTGCCTGGCAAAAATAGCTGCTCTACTGTTAATAATGGTGTTCATTACTTATCTGGATTTCAACTATCTTATGACAGAATGGAGTATTTATTATATTAATTAAGTGGCAGTAAAGGAGTGTATTTTATGCCAACCATAACCTTAAAAAGCTGGTTATTCAGCAAACGAACAACAAATGGTGAAAAAGCCAACCCCTGGGGCTTTATCCTGTTTTTAACCAATCTGATACTGTTCTTTTTGGGACTGATGTCTATCAGCGCCGGCATCGGCATAGCCGACCACGGCACCGCCGCCCAAAACGCCCTGTTGGACAGCGGACTGCTGACGCTGCCCATTTTTTGCCCACTGCCCACGCTGGCGCTGCTGGGCCTGCGCCGCTTTATCAAGCAACGCCTGGCTTATGGCATTTGCTCCGGCTTAATCTGGGCCTCCACCCTCAGCACGTTGGCCTTAATTTCTTGCTTCTTTTATCTAATGAACCAGGTTATCTGAGTTAATCGCCTCCGCAATCGCCTGAGCCGCCTGGGCCAGCTCCGCCTCCGTATGGCTGGACATCAAAGCTGCCCGCAAAATGGCCTGCCCTCTTTTCACAGTCGGATAGCGAATAGCCGAAATAAAATAGCCTGCCGCCAACAACCGTTCCGAAACCTGCACTGCCTGGGCCTCGTCGCCAATATGAATGGGAATAATAGCCGTAGCAGCCCCCGCCGGCACGCGATCGCCCAAGCCCTGTTCACGCAGGCATTGGCAAAACCAGCGCACATTAGCCTGCAAACGGGCCACCCGCTGCGGCTCCGCCTCAATAATTTGCAAAGCCCGCAAAGCCGCCGCCAGCGTAGCCGGCCCCAGGGAGGTGGAAAAAATATAGCTGCGGGTTTTGTTGCGCAGGTAATCAATCAGCTGCTGAGAACCGCAGACGTAACCCCCCTCCGCGCCCAGGGCCTTGCTCATTGTGCCCATCAAAACGTCCACCCGCCTCGGCAGGCCAAAGTGCTCCTCCACACCGTGGCCGGTTGCACCAATCACACCGGTAGCGTGGGCTTCATCTAGCATAGTCAGCAAATTATGCTGTTCTGCCAGGCGCAACAGCTCCGGCAGGTTGACAATATCGCCATCCATACTAAAAACTGCGTCGCTCACAATCAGGCCGTGGCCGCTAAAGCTTACGGCCTGTATTTTTTGCGCCAAATCGTCCATATCATTGTGTCGATAAATGATAGTTTGGGCCGGGCTTTGCCGGCAGCCGTCAATAATACTAGCATGATTCAATTCATCACTAAAAATCACATCATCAGCTGAGGGACAAAGCGCCGGAATAATCCCGGAATTAGCCGCAAAACCAGTGTTAAAAACAATGGCCGCCTCCCGTTCCTTAAAGCGGGCTAAGTTCTCCTCCAAACGCACGTGCATATCACAGGTGCCGGTGGTCAGGCGAGAGCCGCCGGAGCCCGCGCCGTAACCCAGCAAAACCTGGGCCGCAAAATTTTTCACCTCCGGGTCGTTGCACATATCCAGATAAGCATTGGAAGCCAACATCAGCATTTGCCGCCCTTGCCAACTGACGTGAGCGCTCTGCGCCCCCTCCAACACCTTAAAGGTGCGATACAAATTCCGCTCCCGCAAGCTTTGCAGCTCCGCCTCCAGCCATTGCCATTTGCTTTCTTGCATAATTCCCTCCTGCTACATCTGCACCAACACCTTTTGGTGCTGCAAATAATCTATACAATCCGCCAACTCCGCCTGATTGCCCCGAAACAGAAACACCCGGCCGCCGTCTGGGCTGCCCAGCGGCTTTAGGGTGGTTACCCGCACATAACCAATTTCTTTGGCGGCAATGTAGCCGGTAACATAATCCGGGTCGTCGGAAATGCACAACTCCGCCACAATGTTAGGGTGATGCGCCACCTTAGTAGCCAGAACCAAGGCTTCGTTAAAATGATTTTTGCCTTGTTTGGCCGCAAGTGCTCCCGGCAGATTTTGCGCGTCAATATAAGTGGCCCGCACGCCGCGCTCCGGATCTGGCTCTAAACGCTGCAAGGTGTCAGCGTCCAAAAGCATCGCCCCACGCATTGCGTAGCTTTGTTGCCAAATTTGCATAATTTCCTCAATATGCGCCAAGCCCAGCCGTTCCATTTGGCCACGCACCGCCGCCATTCCGGCCTCCGGCGTGTCGGTAGTAATGGTATGCACCGGCATGGCCGGCAACGTCAAAATCTCCTCCGGCTGCACCGCTTCAATCTTCAAATTGATAAAATCCGGTTTGCCTTTGCTGTGCTGTAAGGCTCGTTTCAACAAACGCAGGCAATATTCTTCCAACTCCGGTTCAGTGATAATATTTTCTGCCCCGGAAATATGATTGTTTTGTTGAGAAGCCCGCATTTTTAGACTATAAAGCTGAGGTTTCGTTGTCATTAGTCAAACGTCCTTTCCCAAAATTATGTAACAGACCATTGCCAGCCGGCACTTCGCCATAAAAGCGCACGGTCAGCCGTTTCAGCAACGGATAAAGTAACAAGGCCCCGGCCGCCGTGTAGAACATTCCCGGTAGAGCAGCCAACAGTAGCGGCAACGGGCTAACCCCCAAAATTGGCGCCAAGGCCAAACGGCCGGCCGCCGTGCCCAAAGGCCCACCCAACAGCAAGGTCAACGGGTTTGTGCCAAGCAGCGAAATAAAACCGCCCGCTACAAGCCGGAAGACCATCGCCACCGTGATGTTTATTATGGTGTGCGTACCCATCATATAATTAATCAGGCTGGCCAAAATACCAATTTTGAAATATTTCTTAAAGCCAAAGCAAGCCGCAATGCAAACGGCAAAAGGTGCAGAAAGTTGAAACTCCGTGCCAGGCAAAAGCCCCGGCAGCTTAAAAGTGCCCAAAATTGCCAAAATAGTCGCCAGCAAGGCCGTCGTGGTGAGGTCTTTAGTCCTCGT
The DNA here is from genome assembly GCA_021769035.1 of Bacillota bacterium. Lineage (GTDB taxonomy): Bacteria > Bacillota > Dehalobacteriia > UBA4068 > UBA4997 > Avidehalobacter. Next base: position 5,253 of record JAETTP010000066.1, read on the forward strand.
AGCATTTTTCATAATAATCCTCGCTCCCGTAATTGTAAACTTACAAAAAAAATCTTGTTGCTATTTATTTTAACAGCAACAAGAGTAATTGTCAAGTTTAAAATTATTTTCAGTTTACAATTATTTAGATTTTTTTCCTGCGTTAAAGAGCAGAACGCTTTCGCAAATCTGCCTCAACCGCCTGCAACTCCGCAGCAGAATCAATCTCCACAATCGCCGAAGTCGGCACCGCCTGCACCATCAGATTAAGCTCGCCGCGACGAATCAATTTGTCAACCACCTCATCCCAGTAAAGCTGCTCGTGTCCTGGTTCCTGATAAACCTCCGCCACAGCCTGAGCAACCTTCTGCGCATCCGCCTGCTGAAAATAAGAAATTCCAGCCATATTAAACAGGCTGTCGCCACCCACGCCGATTGAAGAAATCAAACTTCCCTGCGTGCGCAGCACCCAATCGTCGGAATGACCCGGAACCATTTTGCCGAAATAACAGGAATTTGCCAAATCCGCTTCAAATATCGACGGCTCCGATACATATAGATCCGCCTCGCAAACAAAGCAGTTTGCCTGGCCCATAATCTCCCGCGCCGCGTAAATTGAGGAAATATTATTCTTAAAGCTATATTCCGGGTTTTCAATCAGGGAAACATTGGCATATTTTTCCGTCAGATAGGCAAACTGCTCCTGCAAATAACCCACCACGACATAAATTTTGCCAACTCCCCGGCGTTGCAAACCGGCCAGCACGGTTTCAATCATCGGCCGGCCCAAAACCGGCACCAAGGGCTTCGGCTTAGTCAACGTCAGGGGATACATACGCTCCCCCTTGCCGGCTGCCAAAACCACAGCGATTTCTTGACTTCTTTCACAACATTTGTCCATACGTTTTTCTCCTGTTTCTGCTTTGTAGCAAAGTTTTAACGGAAAAGATCAGGCATTTTAACATCAGGTTGACCAGCAAAATCAGCAACGATACAAAGGCGGCCGCTTCCAGCAGTGTTTGTGCCTCAAACTGGTTAATCATCAGGGATACTGGCTTAGTTTTAGCGTTTGCCAAAAAGGCCACTGCGGAAATGGTCATCATCGAATTTACAAAAAAATAAGCAAACATCTCCAAAAGCGTAGCCTGAGTTTGCGGCAAAATAACATCTTTAATCATTCTCAGGCGGGAAATACCCAGCGTGGCGCCCACCGCCTCCAGATTGGGGTTCAGCTTACCCAGACTGTTATACATCATCAGATATGGCGAAGAAAAAAAGTGGATCGTATTCACCAAAATCAGAATTGACATTGTGCCATAAATGAAACTGCCCTTGAAGAACATCACATAGGCCAAGCCCAAAACAATGCCCGGCACCGCCAATGAGGTTATTGACATCAGGTGCAGAAAACGCGCACCGCGTATGGGCAAGCGCACCGTCAGATAGGCGCAGAGAAACGCCACCGCTGTGCCCAGCAAAGCCACAGCCAAGGCAATTTGCACCGAGTTGGCCAGATAATCGCCGGCCCCTTTGCTCAACGTGCTGCTGATATTATGCCAGGTGAAGCTCATATCCTTGGGATAGCGCGTGGCAAAAGTCAGCTGGGCAAAGGAAAACAAAGGATACACCACGGCCAGCGACACCGCAGCCAGCACAGCAAAAGCACCGCAATCACGCCAAAAGGCCGGCTTCAGCTCAAAGGACCGGCGGCTGTAGCCGCTGCCGGTTCGATTGCGACAAAACATGTCAATCATGAAAGCTGCCAGGGCCGGCAAAAGCAAAATCAAACCAAACACACTGCCCTGCGCAAAATCCAACCGGCCGATAACCTCCTCATACATAATCACCGGCAGGGTTTTATAAGCCCCGCCAATCATCAGCGGCACGCCGTAATCCGTCACAATCATTGTAAAAGTGGCAAATATAACATTCACCAACGGCTTGCGCAGATAAGGCAGGGTTATGGCCCAAAAGGTACGCCAACGTGACATTCCCAGCACCGCAGCCGCCTCGTAGGGCGTAGCGTCTTCATATTTAAGAATATCCGAAAGCATTAAATAAGCCACCGGAAAGGAATACATCACGCTGCCTAACAAAATGCCCCAAAAGCCGTAGATACCGCCGGATAAGCCCAGCAAATTGCTCAGCTTGCCGTTGGCCCCAAAAAGAATGACCAAACCCATACCGTGCGAGATGGACGGGACGAGCATAGGCAGCAAAAGCAGGCTTTGAAACAAACCTTTACCACGCGCCCTGGTACGGTTTATGCACCAAGCCAGCAGCAATGCCAGCGCCACGGACACCCCGGTGGCGCATAGGGACACCCGAACGGAGTTGGCAATGCCCCTGGGCACTAACGGATTGGCGAATATTTTGCCCAAATCTGCTTGCAGGCAACCAGCAAACAGCCGCAGCAAGGGCAAAACAACCGCCACCAGGAAAAAGCAACTCAGCAGAACCGCCGTCATATTCCAGCCAGCGCAGCCGCCATTTTGTCGAAATTTCATAGTTTTCCCCTATTTTACTGCATATTTCAGCAGCGAATTTATTTTTATTTGCAAGTTTTCCAGCACAAAGCGGCGCACATAATCGTCCGCCGGCTCGTCCAACAGCCGTTGCGGCGTGTCCAGCTGATGAATTTGCCCCGCCGACATCACCATAATTCGGTCGGACATAGCAAAGGCCTCCTCCTGGTCATGCGTGATGTAAAGCATTGTGGTGCCAGACTCCTGCTGAATGCGCTTCAGCTCCGCCCGCAGGGCCAGGCGCGTTGCCACGTCCAGCGCGCTCATCGGCTCGTCAAACAGGATAATAGCCGGACTGAGGGCCAGCGTGCGGGCGATAGCCACCCGCTGCATTTGGCCGCCGGAAAGCTGGGCCGGATACTTTTTGGCGTGCTCCGCCAGGCCCACCTGCTCCAGCAGTTGCAAAGCCCGCTGGCGTGCGCCGGCCCGCAACTCCGGCCGCAGGCGCATGGCATATTCCACATTGCGCAGCACTGTCATATTTTCAAACAGCGCATAATTTTGGAAAACTATGCCCATACTGCGTTTGTCCGGCGGCAGCTGGCTGATCTCCTGCCCGCGCAGAAGCAGCCGGCCAGAGTCCGCCGGCAGCAAGCCGATTAAAATCCGCAACAGCGTAGTTTTACCGCAGCCTGACGGCCCCAGCACGGAAAGGAACTCCCCTGCTTGCACTGTAAAGCTGACGTTGTCCAGCACCTTTTGTTCGCCAAAGCTTTTGCTGACCTCCTCAACCCGCAGCAAATCTTTTAATGGTTCCATTTATCCAACAGCCGCTCCTTGAGCTCAATATCCCGCAGGCCCTCCATATTGCCGTAAGGTATGTTCTGCGGATAGTTGGGCACGGTGATTTCCTGCTCCTTGTAAATGCGCTCCGGCGCAAAACGCTCCTTGTCGGCAGGGGTCACATCGGACACTATATAGTCGAAAACTTTCATAATATCCGCGTCGGTTTCCCGGCCGGCGATAACCGCGCTGCCGCCAGTGGTGTATGGCGCACCCTCAGCAAAGAAAATAATTTCCAAATTGCT
>JAETTP010000067.1 GCA_021769035.1 Bacillota bacterium
GAAGAATATTATGCAAACCTCCAGCGGTACGGCCCAGATTTTGAAAGCCCAGCTTCACCTGACAGAAGAGGAAAGCAGGCGTTTGGATAGTATTCGGGATGATCAGGACATGGCCAGCAAGCTTTTGGCGGAATATATGTCGCATGGGAATTTGAATTCTCTGGTGGGTGAATTTTCCCTGAACACGGCCGTGCAGGAGGCGCTCTCAATCAACCGGTCTAGCTTTGCTATCAAGGAAATTGAGCTTTTGGTGCAGCTGGACGATAAACTGCCGTCTATTTGGATGGACAAGCAGCGCATTAAACAGGTGTTGTTCAACTGTTTGGATAACTGCCGCGAGGCTATCAGCCAACGCCGCGAGCAGGAACCGGATTTGCAAGGGCTGGTTGTGATAAGTACCCAACTGGACGAGGCCGCCGGCGTGGCCCGCTTGCTGGTGGAGGATAACGGCATTGGCCTGAGCGACGAGCAGCTGCAAAAGTTCTTTAAGCCATATTACACCACCAAAGTGGGCGGTAGCGGTTTGGGCACCAGCCTTAGCGAGGCTATTGTGCGGCTACACGGCGGCAGAATGCTGGTGGACGGCGCTTTGGGCGAGGGCTGCCGGATTACAGTGGAGTTGCCCCTGAAAGGCGGCGAGCGTTTTCATCGGAAGGAATTATATTTTGATTTGACAAACCAGATGTCATGAGGCCGGATTTTAATTGGGGAGTTAGCTTGCCTGGCAGTTTTGTTTTAATGGGAAAAGGGAGTGGATTTGATGTTTTGTTTTAAGGGAAGCCGCCCGGCCCTGGGTTTGTGGGCGGCCTTGGGTTTGTTGGCTGGCCTGCTGCTGGCCCTGGCCGGTTGCGGCGGCGGGCAGACCGACCCTGCCTACGATGCTTCGGCAGACCGAACGGTGGAGCAGGATTTTGGTACATATACCGTGCCGGCGGGTTGGCTTAAAAGCGACACTTATTCCTCGGAGGACAAGTTCTTTTACGTTATGAGCGGCCACGAGGCGGACGAGCAGCCAGACAATATCTCGGTGGAGATGGGAACCAATCGCTACAGCGCGGACGAGCATTTGCAGTTTCGGGACGCGATTGTGCGCCAGCTGGCTATGCAGATGAGCGGGGTTAAGGGGACGCTGACCGGCGACGGCACCTTTACGGATAACGACGATGTTTTGTATATCCTGACCATTGAGGAGGAGGCGGCCGAGGAGGGCGGCCAGGGCGTTATCACCCGGCAATATTACATCGTGGGTGAAAAACGCTACGTTCTGGTGCATTTAACCAGCTTCACCGGCGACGAGGCCGTGCAGCAGGCGGCGGACAAACTGGCCAAAAGCTTTGTTTGGGCGGCGGCGGAGTAATCTTAAACTAAATTAAGGCGGAGAGGCTTGCTTTTGAGGCAGGCCTCTTATATTTTTTTGCGTGAACGCTTATAAATTTTGGGAAAAATTTTAAAATAGTACTTGACAAACAAAATGTTTGAGCATATAATAATAGTCAGGAAAGGTCAAAAGAGCAAAACATCAGAAAGTCAAATTGCTATTGATTGTGGTGTTGAGCTTGGCGGCCTGACCCGCAGAATGATTTTAGTTAAAGTAATGAGGTTGATTTTATGGCAATGACGTTGGCGGCGCAGATTGAAAATTATATTAAACGTTTGCTGGCCCTTTCCGCGGATAACAGCGTGGAACTGAGCCGGGCGGATTTGGCCCAGATGTTTATGTGCGTGCCCAGCCAGATTAATTACGTGTTGAGCACCCGTTTTAACACCGAAGCGGGCTACTATATCGAAACCCGGCGCGGTGGCAGCGGCTATGTGCGGATTATCCAGACGCGGCTGGATGGCGGGGCGGATTTGGCCCGGCTGCTGGCGGCCGCCAAGGATAAGCCTTTCAGCCGGCAGGCGGCGGAAAATTTGCTGACCCGGCTTTTTTCCGAGGAGATTATCAGCGAACGGGAGCAGGCCATTTTGAAAGCGATGCTGGCCGGCGATTCCCTGAAGCTGGCCGGGGAAAACGAGGATTTGCTGCGCGGACGTTTGGTGCGCTTGTTGTTGATGAATTTGATCCGTGATGATTTTGGCGATACTAAAAGTGAGGTGTAAAAACAAATGTTATGCACAAAATGCGGCAAAAGGCCGGCCAGCGTGCACGTGGAGCAACGGCTGAACGGCCAGAAGATGGAGGAATATTTATGCGAGGAGTGCGCGGAGGCCCTTTGGGGCTTTGGCACCTTGAATTTGAACAAGGTGTTTTCCAGCCATTTTGGCGTGGGCGCGCCCGGCCCGCTGCAAACCTGCCCCGGCTGCGGCATGAGCCTGGCGGAGTTTAATAACAGCGGCCGCCTGGGGTGCAGCCAATGCTACCAAACCTTTGGCCAACAGCTGCTGCCGGTTATTAACAAATTTCACGGCACGCGGCGGCATATTGGCAAGGTGAAGCTGAGCAATAAAATGGGCCAGCTGATGCAGGACCCGGCTTTGGCTAATAAGAACTATGAGAAGCTGGCCCTGGAAAAACAGCTAAACGAGCTGGTGCAGTTGGAGAAGTTTGAGGAAGCGGCCGCCGTGCGGGATAAAATCCGGGGGTTGGAGCAGGAGATTAACAGCGCGCTGGCAGCGGCCCGGCAGACGCAACCCGGAAAGGCGGGTGAGCAGTAATGAGCAGAGCGGAAATTGAAAAAATCACCACCCTGCCTTACGCGGCCTGGGTGGAGCCGGCGGACGAGCGGCAGATTGTTTTAAGCACCCGCCTGCGTTTGGCCCGCAACCTGGCGGGGCGGCCTTTCCCGAACCGTTTGCAGGACGCCGAGGCCGACGCCCTGGCCCAGGAAATCTGCGAGCAGCTGCGAGCTTGCGAGGGCAGCGCGGCCTTTGAGGGCTGGCAGGTTTTGCGGCTTGACGACCTTTTGCAGGCCGAAAAGGGCGTGCTGCTGGAAAAGCACCTGCTGAGTCGGGATATTTTGCAGCACCCGGCCGGCCGGCGTTTGGTTGTCAATCAGGCCCAAAGCCTGGCCGTGATGATTAACGAGGAGGACCACCTGCGTATGCAGGCCATTCTGCCGGGCTTGCAGCTGACGGCCGGCTGGCAGCAAATCTCCGCCCTGGACGATAAGCTGGCCTTGGGCCTCAACTTTGCCTACGACCAACAGCTGGGCTTTTTAACCTCCTGCCCGTCCAATTTGGGCACAGGGCTGAGGGCCTCCGTTATGCTGCACCTGCCGGCTTTGCATTTAACCAACAAGCTGGAGGGTATTTTCCGCCAGCTGCCGCAGGTGGGCCTGACGGTGCGCGGGGTGTATGGCGAGGGCAGCCAAAGCCAAAGCGGGCTTTATCAAATCTCCAACCAAATCACCCTGGGCTACAGCGAGGAGGAAATCATCAGCCGTTTGCAGCAGCTGGTGGAGGAAATTATCGCCCAGGAGGTGCAGGCGCGGGAATGGCTGCGCCAGAACCGCCTGCTTTGGCTGCAAGACCGCATTGGCCGGGCGGCCGGCATTTTGGCTAACGCCTGCCTGCTTAGCTCCGCCGAGGCGATGGAGCATATCTCAATCCTGCGGCTGGGCCTGGCAATGGGCCTGTGTCAGCCGAGCTGGCAAATCAGCTGGCGGGAATTGAACCTGTTAATGCTCTCCGTGCAGCCGCCTTTTTTGCAGGCCGCGGCTTCCAAGGAGCTGAACGAATATGAAAGGGACGAGGCGAGAGCCAACCTATCCCGCGGTTTTTTTAGGGAATAAGTGAAATTAATAATAAGTGAAAGTAATTTTCAAAAATTTTTAAGATATTGACAGACTATGTTAGGTAGTGCATTGATGTAAGTGTATTTTATATAGAAGAAAGAGTGCTTTTATTTAGGAGGTAGAAATATCATGAGTAGTTTGCATACGGAGCGGGCCAGAGAGGCAATCCTGCTGGCTTGCCGAATTGCCAGCCATTGCGGTGTGCAGGAGGTTTCCACCATGCACCTGCTCTGGGGTATATTGAAACAGGAAAACAGCGTGGGCGCGCAGGTTATGCGCCAGTTGGGGATTAGCCTGCCGGGGCTGGAGGCCGCCTTGCAGCGCGACGGCCAGCCGGTGGACAATCAGGATTTTGCGCCGGAAACCAAGCAGGCGCTGGAGCTTTCCCGCGCCACGGCGCAACGCCTGGGCGTGAAATATATCGGCACGGAGCACCTGCTGCTGGGCATTTTGCAGGGGAGCAACAGCGCGGTCAACTGGCTGCGTGAGAACGGCCTGGAGATTAACCGGGTGATTGAGGCGGTTATGCGGGCTTTGGGCTATCAGCCGGTGGGGCCGGTGTCCGCCCAGCAAAGCCCCGGCGGCGAGGGCGCTATGCCGGGGGCCGGCGGGCCGGGCAGCGGCAAAATCGGCGGGGCCTTGGGCAAATATGGCCGCGACCTGACGGCCCTGGCCCGGCAGGAGGCGTTGGATCCGGTTTTGGGCCGGGATTCGGAAATTCAGCGGGTGGTGCAAATCCTCTCCCGCCGCACCAAAAATAACCCGGTGCTGATTGGCGAGCCCGGCGTGGGCAAAACCGCCATTGTGGAGGGCCTGGCCCAGCGGATTGTGGCCGGCACGGTGCCGCAATCGTTGGCGGATAAAAGCGTGGTTTGCCTGGATATATCCAGCCTGCTGGCCGGCGCCAAGTATCGCGGCGAATTTGAGGAGCGTTTGCAGCAGGTGATGGAGGAAATCCGCAAGTCCGGCAAAATAATCCTCTTCATTGACGAGCTGCACACCCTGATTGGCGCAGGCGGCGCGGAGGGCGCGATTGACGCGGCCAATATCCTGAAGCCGGCCCTGGCCAGAGGCGAGCTGCAATGCGTGGGCGCAACCACTATCGACGAATATCGCAAGTATATCGAAAAGGACGCGGCGCTGGAGCGGCGTTTCCAGCCGGTGACGGTGAACGAACCCAGCGAGGAGGAGGCTATCGCTATTTTGGAGGGCCTGCGCGACCGCTACGAGGCGCACCACGGCGTTAAGATTACGCCCAAGGCGATTAAGGCCGCCGTTACGCTCTCTATGCGTTATCTGCCGGACCGTTATCTGCCGGACAAGGCCATTGATTTGATGGACGAGGCCGCGGCGATGGTGAACCTGGCCGGCCAGACCGCACCCAAGGAGCTGCGCGAGCTGGAAAAGGAGCTGGAGAACGTGCTGAAAGAGAAAGACGCCGCCGCCAGCGCCCAAAACTTTGAGGAAGCCGCCAAATGGCGCGACAAGGAGCGCACCCTGCGGGACGAGTTTGAACAGCGCAAGCAGGCCTGGCAAAAGGATAACAGCCAGGCGGCCGGCGAGGTGGACACCGAGCAGATTGCCCAGGTGCTCTCCAACTGGAGCGGTATCCCGGTGGCGCAGCTGCAAAAAACGGAGATGGAGCAGCTGTTGCAGCTGGAGAGCCTGTTGCATAAGCGGGTTATCGGCCAGGACGAGGCCGTGGTGGAGGTGGCCCGTGCGGTGCGCCGGGGCCGCGCCGGCCTGAAAGACCCCAAACGGCCGATTGGCTCCTTCATCTTTATGGGGCCGACGGGCGTGGGCAAAACCGAGCTTTCCAAGGCCTTGGCTAACGCCCTGTTTGGCAGCGACGACGCGATGATTCGGCTGGATATGAGCGAATATATGGAGAAGCACACCGTGGCCCGGCTGATTGGCGCGCCGCCCGGCTACGTGGGGCACGACGAGGGCGGCCAGCTGACGGAGGCTGTGCGCCGCCGGCCCTACAGCGTGGTGCTGCTGGACGAGATTGAAAAGGCCCACCCGGACGTTTTCAACGTGTTGCTGCAAGTGCTGGACGACGGCCGCCTGACCGACAGCAAGGGCCGCACGGTGGACTTCCGCAACACGGTGATTATTATGACTTCCAATTTGGGCTCCAATGAAATCCGCAGCAATTCCTTGGGCTTTAGCACCGGCAGCCAGAGCAAGGCCAAGGCGGAATCGGAATACGAGCAGATGAAAGCCAGAGCGATGGAAGCCGTGAAGCGGGCCTTTAGGCCGGAGTTTGTCAACCGGATTGATAATGTGCTGGTGTTCCGCAGCTTGCAGGCGGCGGAGATTGAGCAGATTGCCGGTTTGCTGGCGGCCAATTTGCAGCAGCGGCTGGCGGCCCAGGAGCTGGATTTGCAGCTGGACGAGAGCGTTGTGAAGCTGTTGGCCGAGGCCGGCTTTGATGTGGAATATGGCGCGCGGCCGCTGAAGCGGGCGGTGGTGCGCCTGCTGGAGGACCCCTTGAGCGAAAGCCTGCTGGCCCAGCAGTTTGTGGCCGGCGACACCATTTGGGCCTGGGCAAAGGGGGGCCAGGTGCATTTCGGCAAGGAGCTGCCGCCGGAGGTTAAGGAAGCGGCGGCCAAAGCCAAAGCAGAGGCGGAGGCTAAGGCTAAGGCGGAGCCTGATGTGATTGAGCCGGCCGTGGAGATTTTGGACAATAAACCGAATAAAGATAGGCCGGATAATGATAATAAGAAAAACGAAAAAAAGGAGAAAGGGGCGGACAAGGAGAATAAATAAAGCAGATTACAACGGGAAATGAGGTTGGGCAAAGCTTATGAGCGTTAAGAGCAAACAGGTTTTTGTCTGCCAGGAGTGCGGAGCGGCCTATGCCAAATGGCAGGGCCGCTGCACTGCTTGTGGCGAATGGAACACGGTGGTGGAGGAGGTTCAGACTGTGGGGCAGGGCGGCGGCCTGGGCGGGCTGAGCAGCGGCAGCGTGCCGCAGCCGATTGCCAAGGTTTCCTTGCAGGAAACGGAGCGGCTGGACGTTGGCGCGCCGGAGCTGAATTTGGTGCTGGGCGGCGGCCTGGTGCCGGGCTCCTTAACCCTGCTGGGCGGCGAGCCGGGCATTGGCAAAAGCACTATTTTGTTGCAGCTGGCGTTGGCAATCAGCCAGAGCCACGGCCGGGTGCTTTACGTTTCCGGCGAGGAATCCGCGCCGCAGGTGCGGATGCGGGCGGAGCGGCTGGGCGCGCTGGCCGACGAGCTTTGGCTGCTGACGGAGAACAATTTGCAGGTGATTTTGCAGCAGGCCGAAAGCCAAAACTGCCGCCTGCTGATTGTGGATTCCATCCAGACGGTTTTTTTGCCGGAGCTTTCCTCCGCGCCGGGCAGCGTGGCCCAGGTGCGCCAATGCGGCACGGAGCTTTTGAAGCTGGCCAAGGAGCGGGGAATTGCCGTGGTGCTGGTGGGGCACGTCACCAAGGAGGGCAATTTGGCCGGCCCGCGGGTTTTGGAGCATATGGTGGACACCGTGCTTTACTTTGAGGGCGACCGCATGGCTAATTTGCGCCTGCTCAGGGCGATTAAAAACCGTTTTGGCTCCACCAACGAGCTGGGCGTTTTTGAGATGACGGAAACGGGCTTGCATGCCCTCTCCGACCCCTCCTCGGTGTTTTTGACCCACCGGGAACAGCCGGTTTCCGGCGCGGCAGTGGGCTGCGTGCAGCAGGGCGCCAGGCCGGTGCTGCTGGAAATCCAGGCCCTCACCAGCCCCAGCTCCTTTGGCAACGCCAGGCGTTTGGCCTCCGGCTTTGATTACAACCGCATGCTGATTATTATTGCCGTGCTGGAAAAAAAGGTGGGCTTAAACCTTGGCAATCAGGATATTTACGTGAACATAACCGGCGGCCTGCGCGTGGACGACCCGGCTGTTGATTTGGCGGTGGCGGCGGCCATTGCCTCCGCCTACTGGGAGCGCCCCCTGCCGGCAGATTTGGTGGCGATGGGCGAGATTGGCCTGACCGGCGAGCTGCGTCCCGTCAGCCAGCCGGAGCAGCGTTTCCGCGAGGCCGTGCGCCTGGGATTTGATAATGTGGTGGCCGCGCCCCTGAAAAGCGGCAGGGCTGTGGCTAACAAGCTGGGCTTGAAGCTTTACAACGCCGCCAATTTGCAAATTGCCCTGAGTTTTATGGGGCTGCTGTAAAAAAAACTGCCCACACTGTATGTCATTCAGTGCGGGCAGTTTTTTTGTTATGGTTTTGAAAACGGTAAGACTCTAGTCTTGAGCAGCCTGCGGCTTTTTGGGGCGGTGTTGAGCTTCCCCGCCCCCTCCAGCCTTGGGCCGCCAAGATAACAAAAATGCGTGCGCAGGCATAGTCACCCACACACGCACAGAAATTCCATTCCAAAGCGCCACCACACAACCACGAAAACAAGAAAAAAACTCTTGTAAAGAAAGCTAAAATGTTGTATAATTGGTTATAGCGGTGCTGCGATGTAACAAAAGCAGTTGTGTATGGTTGGTTGTGCAACCTGCATAGGGGTTATGAGGTATTCCCGTACCTCAGCCCTACCGCTCTTTTATTATCTCAACGTATATATTATAAACCATTTTCCGGCATTTTGCAACAACTTTTTTACTAAAATTAAATATTTTTTTGGAATAAATAACAAAGAATAAAGCCGCTCCGTTTAGGAAAGCGGCTTTGCTATTCTTGACAAAGTTTAATAAATAGTATAGAATAAAGATGGCCGTTCGCAGAGTGGACGCGAACGGCAGGCGATGCTAAACGGTAGGCGGTTGACCAATACCCTCCGAAAGGGGGTGAGGATATGCGAATTAGCTTTAATATATGGCATTTCCATGTCGTAATAAACATAAAGCTTCGGAAGCATAAAACCGCCACCAGGCCCCGGTAGCGGTTTTTTTTAATAATTA
>JAETTP010000004.1 GCA_021769035.1 Bacillota bacterium
ATACTCACCCCAGAAGATATTAAAAAAGTATTCGACGATAGCATAAAACCGTTTTGGTATATTCATTATGTGCGTTTTCTGCTGATTACCGGCCTGCGCCCAGGCGAGGCCGCCGGTATCCGAACTGATGAAGATATTAAAGACAACATATTAACCATAAAGCGCAGCATTAATAGCCTCAATGAAATTACGGACGGCAAAAACGCCAACGCGCTGCGCTCTCAGTACCTGCCGGAAATCGCCCAGAAAATTATTGCAGACCAGAGGCGAATGCTCCGGCAAAACGGTATTATATCACCATGGCTTTTTCCCAATCCGCAAGGAAATGTTGCCAGCCCTCATTATATTTACAAAGTTTGGGCAGGTTTTCGTGACAAAAACCAATTAACAGCCTGCACCTTATATGAGCTGAGACACACAATGGTATCCATTACCAAAAACGGCGTGCCAACCCACCTGCTTAAAATGGTTTTAGGCCACACCGAAGCAATGGATACATACGGCGTTTATGGGCACGAGTTTGCTGGCGATTTACAAAACGTGGCTAACGCTACCCAAAATATGTTTAATCAAATTTTAGGTAATTAACGATTATCTTTATCAAAAAAAGCAGTCATTCCCTTAACAGAAATAACCGCTTTAATTTAGCTTTTTCAAGATGTGTTACAAAGTGTGTTATTAAAATTTTCGTTTACACACAAACCCCTTAAACAAAGCTTTTTCCTTGGTGGAGATAATAGGATTCGAACCTATGACCTCTCGCATGTGAGGCGAGCGCTCTAACCAACTGAGCTATACCTCCTTAACGTGTGTATCTATTATACTGAAAAACCGGCAAAATGTCAAGAGGTTGCCACACACTTTTCGGATTTTTTCTGAAAGGAATATTACAACAGCGTTCAATTTGAAAAACAGCTTTGTAATTGTTAAGGTCAAACAGCTTGACAATATCATCGCAAAAGTTTTACAATAAATCAAGATACAAAACCTAAGGAGGTAACCAAAATGAGCGTTCACTTTTTTCCCAGCTGCAAAGTACAGCAGCAATTTCCCCAGGCCAGTCTGCGCTTGCAGGAATATCTGCAAAAGCGTTGGCAGCTGACGCCTGCTGGCTGCTGCCGGCTGAACCATCAGCAGCTTACGCCGGAGGACACGGCTTTTTACATCTGTAACACCTGCGCCCACATTTTAGCCGGCAGCTCAGCAGCCGGTCAAATCCAAGCCGTTTGGCAGCTTATTGACCAAGACGAGCAATTTCTCTTTCCCAACTACCAAGGCGAGCTGATGACAGTACAGGATTGCTGGCTAGCCTCAGACAAGCCGGAGGCTCAGCAGGCGGTGCGCTCTCTGCTGCAAAAAATGAATATCCAGCCGCAGGAATTGGCAGAAAATTTTGCCCAAAGCCGCTTCTGCGGGGTTACAACCTCCGCCGCCACCTGCAAGCTGGCCCCGCAACTTAGCAACAAATTGGGCCAGATGTCCCCAGAAGAACGCCGAGAGCATTTGCAGCAAATTAGTACAGATAAAGTCGTTTGCTACTGCCGCCCTTGCTATACGGAAATTAATGCCGCCGGCAAACAGGCCGTGCATATACTGGAGCTTTTGTTCCCAGAACAGCTCCAAATCGCTCCGTAAACTTCGCTCGCTGGAATCCCTGCGGTCGCTAAAACAAGGCCAGCAAATGCGACACCACAAAACACAGCCCCAACCCACAGACAGTTGGCAGGGCAAAGGCAAGCGCCGTCCAACGCCAACTGCCGGTTTCCTGCTTAATCGTCAATAGAGTGGTGGAGCACGGCCAATGCAGCAACATAAACAACAGTACGCAAAGAGCGGTTTGCCAGGTCCAGCCGTTGGCGACGAAAAGCTCCCGCAAGGCAGGCAGACTGCTAAGCTCAGTCAACGAGCCGGCTTGAAGATAACACATCACCATAACCGGCACAATGATTTCGTTGGCCGGCAGGCCTAAAATAAAGGCCAACAAAATTACACCGTCCAGCCCAAAAATTTGCGCCACTGGCTGCAAGGCCGCCGCCAGTCCGGCCAGCAAACTGCCATCTCCCCAGGGCAGATTGGCCAGTAGCCAAATCAACAGGCCGGTGGGCGCAGCCACCGCCACCGCCCGACCCAGCACAAACAAAGTGCGGTCAAAAACTGAATGAACCAACACGCTGCAAACACGCGGCCGCCGATAAGACGGCAATTCCAAAGCGAAGCTGGAGGCCTGCCCTTGCAAAACAGTTTGAGAGAGCAGACGGGTAACGCCAAATGTGAGGCCCACACCTAACAGCACCACAGCCACCAGCAGCAAAGCGGCCAACCAAGAGGCTCCAAAACCACCCGCCGCGCCCACAAAAAACATGCTGATAAGCGCAATCAGGGTTGGAAAACGCCCGTTGCAGGGCACAAAATTGTTCGTCAGAATTGCCAGCAAGCGTTCCCGTGGCGAATCAATAATCCGGCAGCCGATAACCCCGGCCGCATTACAGCCAAAACCCATCATCATCGTCAACGCCTGCTTCCCACAGGAACGGCAGGCCCGAAACGGTCGGTCCAGGTTGTAAGCCACCCGCGGCAAGTAGCCCACGTCCTCCAGCAACGTAAACAGCGGAAAAAAGATAGCCATCGGCGGCAGCATAACCGCCACCACCCAGGAAACCGTCCGCCAAACCCCTTGCGTCAGCAAATCAGTCAGCCAAAGCGGCGCCCTAAGCCAGGCCAGCAGCTGCTCCAGCCGCCCTTGCACCCAGAACAGGCCGTTGGAAAGCAACTCCGAGGGATAATTGGCCCCGTACAGGGTCAACCAAAAAACCAGAGCCAGCAGCGCCAGCATCAGGGCGTAGCCGCCCAGACGGCTGGTCAGCACCCGGTCAATTTTATAATCCAGGCAGCTGTAGATGTTGCGGCCGCCGCTAACCACCTGCGCCGCCAGCTCCTCGGCCCGGCGCATCAACACGCCCACCAGCACGTCTGCCAGCTGATCCGGGGCAAAACCGGCAGCGGCGGCTGCTTGCCGGGCCGCCGCCAGGCGCTCGGCAAACTGCTCGTTGCCCGTTAAACCCAGCTGGCTTAAAATCCGTTTATGCAGGGACTCATCATCACCCAAAAGCTGCAAGGCCAACCAGCAGCGATTTGGCCAAACAACGCCAGGTGTCCTCGGCTCCGGCAGCTCCGCCGCCAGCTGAGCCACAATCGCCTGCAATTCTTCTGGGTAAGGCAGCTGCAACGGCAAACGCTCTTCCGCCACGCTCATCTCATCCACCGCCTGCTTCAGGGCCTCCAACGTTTGCGGCTTGCTGGCAACAGTTCCCACCACCGGCACCCCAAGCAGCTGGCTGAGCCTGGGTAAATCCAGTTTGAGGCCGCGGCCGGCCGCCTCGTCCAGCAGGTTTACGCAAACAACCACTCGCCTGGTGATCTCCAACGTTTGCAGCACCAAATTGAGGTTGCGCTCCAAGCAAGCTGCGTTGCAAACCACCACCACAGCGTCCGCCTGGCCGAAGCAAATGAAATCCCGCGCCACCTCCTCCTCCGCCGAATGGGCCAGCAGCGAATACGCCCCCGGAATATCCACCAGCACATAGGAGCGGGCCTGGCTGCTGTAATAGCCCTGGGCGTTGGCCACTGTTTTGCCCGGCCAGTTGCCGGTGTGCTGACGCATACCCGTCAGCGCATTGAAGATAGTGCTTTTGCCCACATTAGGGTTGCCGGCCAAGGCCACCACCTTATCCTCCGGCTGCCGCTTTTTCAGCGTCAGCGCCTTATCCTGGGAGCTGCTGCGCGCGCCGCCGCCCACCGAACCCTTTGTCAATCCCATCAGCCCGCCCTCCTTTAATCAGCCTGCAAAATTATCTGCCAAAATAATCTGGCGGCAATCCTGCGCCCGCAGAGCAATCACCGCACCCCGAATTAAGTAAGCCGAGGGGTCGCCCGCCGGACTGCGCCCCAGGCAATGCACCAACGTGTTGTTCACCAGGCCAATATCCAACAGCCGCCGCCGCTGGCTGCCGGCCAACCGCAGCTCCTTAACCAGGCCGCTTTCGCCCGGCTGCAAATCACAAAGAGAACTTTGCCGGCCCATCGTCATCACTCCTTATTCCCAGATACACGTTGTATATTATTCCACCGCGGCTTGTCAGGTTACTCTGGCATTTTTTTTGGCCAAAAGGGCTTGACATTTCGGTTTAACTGTTGTAAACTAAAAGCAGAAACGCCGGTTTAGTGGTTGTAAACCAATAGACCGGCCAAAGGAGGAAATATTATGCCTAAGGATTTTCAAACATTGGGGGAAATGGAGGGCCGCTTTGCGGAAATTATCTGGCAAAACGCGCCCCTGCCCTCCGGCGAGCTGGTGAAGCTTTGCCAACAGCAGCTGGGCTGGAAAAAATCCACCACCTACACTATGCTGCGCCGGCTTTGCGCCAAGGGGCTTTTCTGCAATCAGGACGGGCAGGTGCAGGCCCTGCTCAGCCGGGAGGATTTCCTGGCCCGGCAAAGCGAGGATTTTTTAGCCCAAAATTTTGCCGGTTCTCTGCCGCGTTTTCTCACCGCTTTTTGCAGCCGCCAAAAGCTAAACGCTGCCGATGTGCAGGAGCTGGAACAGCTGATTGCCCAAAGCCGAGGTGATTTTGATGCCGAACATACTGACTGACAGCTTTTTAACCCTGCTGAATATGAGCTACACCGCCTGCTTTGTGATAGGGGCGGTGCTGCTGGCCCGCCTGCTGCTAAGCGGCCTGCACGCGCCCAAAATTTTCAGCTACGCCCTGTGGGCAGTGGTGCTGTTCCGGCTGCTCTGCCCTATCAGCTTTGAAAGCAGCCTGAGCCCACTGCCCAGCGCAGAAATTATCTCCCCGCAGATTGTGGAGGAGATTCGTCCGCAAATTCATTCCGGCTTTGCCATAATTGACGAGCCGTTAAACGCCCACTGGCAAGACACTTACTACGAGGGCGTGACCCGGCCGGCCGGGCAAATGCAGCATTGGGCTGGGCTGGCAGCGGCCGTTTGGCTGGCCGGATTCGTCTTGCTGCTGGGCCAAAGCCTGCTGGCCCTGCGGCGGCTGCGGCGCGGTTTAGCCCAGGCCGAACCATTGCCGGCGGCCGGCGGCAACGTTTGGCAGGCGGCAGGGCTGCCCACCGCCTTTGTGCTGGGCCTGTGGCGGCCGCGAATTTTTCTGCCGGCCGGGCTGAACCCCACGGAGCAGCAATATATTCTGCTGCACGAGCAAGCCCACCTGCGCCACGCCGACCACCTGCTGAAGCTGCTGGCTTTTGCCGCCCTGCTGCTGCATTGGTTTAACCCGCTGGTTTGGCTGGCTTTTCGGCTGGGTGTGCAGGATATGGAAATGGCCTGCGACGAGGCAGTGCTGCGCCGCCTTGGCTTAAAGGCCCGCCCGGAATATTCCGCCGCCCTGCTGCACCTGGCCGCCTCCGGCCGGCGGCAACCGCTGGCCCCGCTGGCTTTCAGCGAGGGCAACGTGAAAAGCCGGATCAAAAACGCTCTGAGTTATCACAAGCCGGCCCTGTGGGTTATGTTGCTTGGCCTGCTGTTGGTGGCGGCGCTGCTGTTCTTGCTTTGGGGCAATCCGCATAAACAGACGGCCACCGTTGAGGAATTATCGAATAATTTTATTGAGCAGCGCATTGACGAGCTGCAATTTGCGATTGCCGACCGGGAGGTCACCCGGCTGGAGCAGCTGGCCGAATTGGACGATTTGCTAACGGACGGGCCGGTGCAGATTTGGACCTTGGAATATCGCCTGAAACCGGCGGATATGAACCAGGTAAACCTGATAGATTATTTGCAAAAAGACGGTTGGATTCTCGAAAGCCATAACCTGGGGCGGCATTTGCTGGTGATTTTGCAGACGGAGAACAGCCCCCAGCTTTTGGGCCAGCTGGACCTGTTGGAGCCAACCGACAGCCTGCCGGCGCTGGAGAGCAACGCCCGGCAGCTTTTGGAACGGCAAGGACTGCTGCCGCCGGAAACTTATCCCGGCCCGCACGCCGTGGTGCGTTTCCCCTTATCCGATGGGGAAGTTTGTCTGCTGCTGCTCTCCCAACCGGCCCGGCAGGGCGCAGACGGCATTTGGTGTGTGGAGCGCTGGCTGCAAGAAAATGGCAATTTATATTACGCTTACCCGGAGGCAGAGGTCAGCGCGCGGGAATATTACGCCGCTTTGCAGGCCCAATGCGACGAGGGGCACCAGCCCTGGCGTTTGGAACCTTGGGATGTGGCGGCCCAGTATATCCGGCAGGATATTGGGCAGGTTAATATCCAAAGCGAGGATATAGAGCTAATTCAGCCGGCCAGCCTGGCGGACTTTACAAATTAAATACAAAGCTCCCAACCGCTTTATGGCTGGGAGCTTTTCAGTTTGCTTTTAACCGACAAATTTAACCGGGATCCAGACCTCAAACCGGGCCTGACTGGGATCCGGGTTTAAGTAAACCTCCACGTCCGGGCCGTTATCATATTCATAGCCGGAGGTGGGCAGCCATTCCGTGACCACGCGCTGCTCCAGTTCCTGAATGGCCTGCGGGCAAGCGCCCTGCCCCGGAAAAATGGCCCAGGTGAACGCCGGCACCTGATATTCCGCCCAACCGTCGGCCGGCTGATTGCTGGCCACCGCGATGTAATACTGCCATTGTTCTGCGTCGTTGCAAGCGCTGACGCCCAAAACGCCCTGCGGCTGCCCGTCCATCAAGGCTGCCAGCCGGGGCAGCGCGGCCTGCTCCGCCGCTTGCTGCCAAAGCTGCGGCACCACGGCAAAGTTTTCCGCCAAATTTTGCTGCAAAGGAGCGGAAAGCCCCAAAATCCGAAAGGCCGGTTTGCTTTCAATGCGATATTCCAGCTTTTCCGCGCCTTTAACGGCGAGTTGAAAATGCAGCGGCGGATAATGCTGCACCTGCACGCCGGCGTTTTTCACCGCCGAGGGCGCCAGCCCGTGCACAGACTGAAAAGCCCGGTTAAAGGCCGTCGGCGAGCTATAGCCATACTTTTCGGCCACGTCAATAATTTTGGCTTGTCCGCTTTGCAAATCGGCGGCCGCGAGGGACATTCGCCGCCGCCGAATATATTCCGCCAGCGTGCAGCCCGCCATATACGTAAACATTCTTTGGTAATGATATGAGGAACAGCAAGCAATTTTGCCCAGCTGAGCATAATCTATTTCCTCTGTCAGGTGTTCCTCAATATAAGCAATGCTTTGATTTAATCTTTCCACCCATTCCATAAAAAGACCTCCTATGCTGTAATTTCAATAAATATTATGTAAATATTATACCATAGAAACAAGGTTATTTTATCTGATTTTACAAATTGCACTATGGTATTTGTTCGCAATGGGCTCTGCTTCCGCTTTGCAAGCGTCGCAATCGCCTTTGCTCACATTAACAGTTCAATCTGCGCTTTCAGCTTGATTTCACTGAGTACTCACATTATATCATAGGAACAAAGCAATTTCCTCTTAATTTATGTACCAAAAAGAGAGCTTCAGCAAAACAATCCAAAACATTATCCATTGAAATCAGACGTACACATAAAAAGTAACCGCCACTAGCTGCAATAGTGACGGTTTTTTTTTAAAAAATACTCACTAAGGCTAACCGCTTATCTGTGGTGCCTTGTTGTTTAAATTATAACCTATTCCGGCTACTTTGTCAAGAAACCCTGCCTACTCATTTTACCAAAAAAAAGAGCGGTTTTATTTCAGTTTTTTGGCTAAACTAATGAGCAGGTCAATATTCTCCGCTGAATGGCGGCTGGCCAATTCGGCCAGCTCCCGCACTTTGGTTGGCGCTTTGATCTCCACGGCGAAAAACTCGCTCGGTGTTACGCCAAGATACTCGCAAATATAAAAGAAGTTCCCCATTGAGGGATAATTATGACCGTTTTCAATGTTATTAATATAACCAGCATCAAATCCTAGTGCCAAACTCATTTCTCTGGCAGTAACACCTTTATTATCACGTAATTGAGTCAATCTTTTAGCAAATTCAGGTGTTTCCATACCAACTTCACCTCACTTATATATAATTTTACTATATATAAATTTAAGTCTGTCGTATTTAATTTGATACTATACTTGACTTATTGGTTATAATACGATATAATAAGAAAAACATCTTTTTATTAGATATGGAGAAGAATAATGTCAGAAAAAAAGATCATCTACAGCCAAAAATATCCCAAAAATAATTCGGTAAAAATAAATTACGAATTACAAAATATAGACCAAGAGGAGCTCCTCATCGCCATAAATGAACTATTTAAGGATATGGACGAAAACACAGTTTACAAACCCAATCCTGAAAGAGAAGAAAACCGAAAGCATTTCATCGGCATAGGCAAAATCATTTCCCAGGAGTTCCAAATCGACACGGAAATCTCCGAAGACGAACACTTCATTGCCGTTGACTTTCTCCTGGAATACGGCCCAATCAATATGTGGGTGAGAAGGTTTTTGGCCCACCTTGTGGAGTTAAGCGACAGCATATATTTATCCAACAAACCGGACGGCCTCGGCCTGAATTTGACCTACTTCGTTTGCGATATGTACTACAAAGGCGAATTAATAAAATTTAAAGCCTAACAGGCAAAGCTATTGACAATCGAAATCCAAAAGTTTTGTTAAATACAAAGAGCCGACCCTCAAACCGAGTCAGCCCTCAGAAGTTTTTGCTATAAAAATAGCCGCTTCCATTGGCGCTGGGCGGCTATTTTTGTTTGCATTCAACTTTTTCCCCTTACAGCTTTTTATTGACATCTAGTCTTTTTTATGCCATAATTTTAGGTGATAAAATTACTGATTGTTCAATAAAAAATGCAAGGGGTTTTATTTTTATGTCAACAAAAATCAATATGCCAAAATTAAACAGCGCCACGGCGCGCCAGCTGGCCCCCGGGCTGCTCCTTTGCCTGTTGATTGCCCTGCCCTGCTGGCTTTTGGGCAAAGCCTGGCCGGTCGTCGGCGGGCCGGTTTTCGCCATTTTGGCCGGCATGCTGCTGGCCCTGTTTTACAAGCAACGCCGCGCCACGCAGCCAGGCATTGCCTACACCTCCAAAAAAATCCTGCAATACGCGGTTATCCTGCTGGGCTTTGGCTTGAATCTTTCCGAAATCGCCCGCGTGGGCCTCTCCAGCCTGCCCATCATCATCAGCACCATCTGCACCTCGCTGATTGTGGCCTTTGCGATTTACAAGCTGGCCAAAATGCCAGCCAACACCGCAGTTTTAATCGGCGTTGGCTCCTCAATCTGCGGCGGCTCGGCCATTGCCGCCACGGCCCCGGTCATCAAAGCCAATGATGAGGAAATCGCCCAATCCATATCCGTAATCTTCCTTTTCAATGTGCTGGCCGCCCTGATCTTCCCCACCCTGGGCGGTTTGCTGGGCCTCAGCAACGAGGGCTTCGGCCTGTTCGCCGGCACCGCCGTAAACGACACCTCCTCAGTCACCGCCGCCGCGGCCGCCTGGGACGGCCTGCACCCCGGCGCCAACACGCTGGAAACCGCCACCATCGTCAAGCTGACCCGCACCCTGGCTATCATTCCGATCACGCTGGGCCTGGCCTTTTGGCAAATGCGCGGCGCACGCAGCGGCGGCCAAAGCGGCTTCAGCCTGAAAAACTCCTTCCCAATGTTCATATTGTACTTTGTGCTGGCCTCCGTCGTCACCACCCTGGCTATGCTGCTGGGCGTGGGCGCGGGCTTTTTCGCCCCCTTTAAGGAGCTGGCCAAATTTTGCATTATTATGGCAATGGCCGCCATCGGCCTGAACACGGATATTATCAAGCTGATTAAGGGCGGCCGCCAACCCCTGCTGATGGGCCTGGCCTGCTGGGTGGCAATCACCCTGGTCAGTCTGGCTATGCAGCACCTGCTGGGGATTTGGTGAAACAAATAATTTCGCTATTAAAACAGTCTAAGACGAATAAGTATTGTAAATCTTTACACCCTTTAGGCAGTTTTGAACACACAAAAACCGACCCTGCTTTCCAACAGAGGCGGTTTTTGCTATTTATAAACTAATTGAATTATCCGGCGTATTTCTGTTCCAGGAAAGGTTTGGCAACCTGCGGGAACATCACGTAAAGCAGCAAGTCCTCATCGTTTTTGGCCAGGCTGCCAATTTCCTGCCGGGCTTCGTCCAGATACGGCGGCAAGTCGTCGGCCGGACGGTGAGTAATGCTGGGCATATCCCGAATGATTTGCTTTTTCACTTCCTCGTCCATCGGAGCCGGCGGCTGGCCGTATTGCCCCTGGAAGTAGGCCTTAACTTCGTTCGTCACCATCTTGTAGCGGCCGCCGGACAGCACGTTCAGCAAAGCCTGCGCGCCCACAATCTGGCTGCTGGGAGTCACCAGCGGCGGATAACCCATATCCTTGCGCACCCGCGGCACCTCAGCCAGCACCTCGTCAATGCGGCCCAAAGCGTTGGCGGCTTTCAGCTGCGAGAGGAAGTTGCTCATCATGCCGCCGGGGATTTGGCTGGCCAGCACCGTCGGGTCCACGCCGGGATTGGCCAGGTCAAACTCCTTGTAATGAGAGCGGATTTCCTTAACCTTGGGGGCAATCGCCAGCAAATCATTGAGCTCAATGCCGGTGTCATATTCCGTGCCTTGCAGCACCGCCACCATAGTTTCGTCCGCCGGCTGGGAGGTGCCCATTGCCAGCGGGCTCATCGCGCAATCCACCACATCGCAGCCGGCTTCAATCGCTTTCAGATAGCTCATCGCCGCCATGCCGGTGGTGTAATGGCAATGCAGCTGCACCATCAGGCCCGCCTGCTCCTTAATGCCTTTCACCAAATCGTAAGCGCCGTAGGGATAAATCAAGCCGCTCATATCCTTAATGCAGATGCTGTCCGCACCCATCGCTTTCAGCTTTTTAGCCAGCTCCACAAAGTGGGCGGTGTTGTGCACCGGGCTGTTGGTGTAAGAAACCGCCACCTGCGCATGCGCGCCATATTTTTTGGTGGCCCGCACGGCGCTCTCCACGTTGCGCACATCGTTCAGCGCGTCGAAAATGCGGATAATATCAATGCCGTTTTCCACGCATTTTTGCACAAACAAATCCACCACGTCATCGGAATAATGGCGATAACCCAGCAGATTTTGGCCACGCAGCAACATTTGCAGCTTAGTGTTGGGGCAGGCCTTGCGGATTTTGCGCAACCTCTCCCAGGGGTCTTCATTCAGGAAGCGCATGCAACTGTCAAAGGTGGCGCCGCCCCACACTTCCATGCTATGAAAACCAACTTTATCCAAATCCGACGCAACCGTCAGAATATCGTCAATAGTCATACGTGTTGCCAGCAGGCTTTGGTGCGCGTCGCGCAAGGTGGTGTCGGTAATTCCGACTTTTGTTTTTACCATGATTCATCCCTCCCAAATTAGCATAATGCTATTTTATCTATTAATTATAGCACAGGGACTAAATAATTGCAACTCAATTTTATCATTTAATTTTTAGCTTACTTCAATTTAGCACCCAAAACCTCACAAAGCGATAAATTCGCCCCGGGCGGCAGCGGGAATATCCCCCACCCCATTTAAAACAACCGAGGGCCGATAAGCGTAGGTTTTCATCAACTCCAAACTGGTGACCCCGGAAAGCACCAGCACCGTGGACATGCCGCTCTCCAGGCCGGAAACGACGTCGGTATCCATGCGGTCGCCCACCATAACCGCCTCCGCGGAATGGCAATTCAGCAACCGCAGCCCGGTGCGCATCATCAGCGGATTCGGCTTGCCGCAAAAATAGGCGTTGGTGCCGGTTGCCATTTCAATAGGCGCAATCAAGGCGCGGCAAGCCGGCGCAATGCCGTTTTCAATCGGGCCGGAAACATCGGAATTGGCGCCAATCAGCTTGGCGCCGCGCAAAACCAAATTGGTGGCTTTGGTCAGCGTGTCCAGCGAATAGGTGCGGCCCTCGCCGACAACCACATAATCCGGGTTCACGTCGTTCATCGTAAGGCCCGCGTCATAGAGGGCGTTGAGCAGGCCGGCCTCGCCAATCGCAAACACCGAGCAGCCGGGAGATTGCTCCTGCAAAAAAGCGGCGGTGGCCAGGGCGCTGGTGTAAAAGTGCTCCTCCGGCACGTCCACCCCCATGCGGGCCAGCTTTTGGTGCAGCTCCCGCGGCGTGTAGCCGCTGTTGTTCGTCAAAAAAAGATATTCTTTCTTTTCGTCGTGCAGCCATTGAATAAATTCGGCAACACCCGGCAGAATTTTATTCCCGTGGTAAATAACGCCGTCCATATCACAGATAAATCCCTTTTTTTCATTAAAATCAAGCATATTATTTTGCTTCATATATTCGCTGCCTTTCTTAATATAATTATGTCTGCAATGCTTAAAATAATATTATATATTCATATCATAAGATAAAAATGTAAAATTGAAAAGCTATTTTTTATAAAATCTATGTAAAATCTGCTCAGAAAAATTTAAGGCGGCGTTTCGTTTGAAAAACACCGCCTTAATTTGCTTAGTTTTATTTTTGCTGCCCCGCCAGCTTGGCCGCTATGGCTTCCGCCACGCATGGCGCGACAATTCTGTCCGGCAGGCAGCCCAGTTTGCTAAAATTTTTGACAATGCTGGAGCTGACGAACTGATACTCCGGGGCCGTCATCAAAAACAGCGAGTCAATCTCCGGGGCCACGCTTTTGTTCATCAGAGCAATTTGAAACTCATTGTCAAAATCGGAAAGCGCACGCAGGCCGCGGATAATCACCTCCGCCCCCTCCTGCCGGCAAAATTCCACCAGCAGGCCGGAAAACTGCTTAACCTCCACATTGGAGAGATCCGCCACCGCCTTTTGGGCAATCTCCACCCGCTCCTGGGCGGTGAAAAAGGTTTCCTTGTAATTATCCACCGCAATCGCCAAAATCAGCTTGTCGAACAAATGGGCGGCCCGGCTTAAAATATCCTGGTGGCCGAGGGTTATCGGGTCAAAGGTTCCGGCGTAAACAGCAATTTTCATTAGTTTTTCTCCTAATATCTTGTAATTCAAAAACGGGCGTTCAGCCTATAGCCTGGCCAAAAAGTTCCTTGCACATCAGGCCCAGATTTTGCACATCGTTTTCGTAGGCCGTCTTTTTGGAAGCGTCGTAAATCAAGGCCGCCGGGTGATACAACGGATAAACCGGCAGGTTGTACTTTTCCCAAACAAAAACCTTGCCGTGATACTGCCCCACCGAGGCGTTTTTGCCCACCACATAGGAAAGCGGTACGCCGCCCAGCGTCACCAGCAGCTTGGGCCGCAGCAGCTGAAGCTCCAGCTCCAACCAGGGCGAGCAGGTTTTGATTTCGTCCAGTGTGGGCTTGCGGTTGGCATAGTTGCCGTAAATGCCCTTGTTGGAGGGGCGGGTGGGCCGGCACTTCACCACGTTGCTGATGTAAACCTCCTCGCGCTTCAAATCCGCCAGGCGCAGAAAATCGTCCAAAATGCCGCCTGCCTGGCCACAGAAAGGCCTGCCCTCCTGGTCCTCCCGGCCGCCCGGCGCTTCGCCCAGCATAAAAATCAAAGGGTCCTTACGATATTCCCCC
Source organism: Bacillota bacterium (assembly GCA_021769035.1). Lineage (GTDB taxonomy): Bacteria > Bacillota > Dehalobacteriia > UBA4068 > UBA4997 > Avidehalobacter. The sequence continues at coordinate 13,554 of JAETTP010000004.1, forward strand.
GCCACCGCCTGGGTGCGGGTTTCACAAAGAGAGCAGCGGCGGCATTCCCTCAATGCCTCCCGCCAAACGGGAAAGGTTAAGGGCTGTTTTTCAGCCTGCAAATTTTCTGGCGCCATATTAATCACCTAATTTTTACTATATTAATGTTAGTCCTCGTAGCCAGGAGCCACTGCCACCGGCTGCGGCTCGCCGCCAATCAAACGGCCGGCCGCCTCCTGCGGGAACAACTGCGCGCGCACCCGCATCGGCAGGGCGAAGATGTTAATGAAGCCGCCCGCGTCCGCCTGGTCGTAAACGTCGTCGGCGTCAAAGGTGGCAAAATCCTGGCTGTAGAGCGAATAGGGGCTGGTGGTGCCGGCCGCGCTGATATTGCCCTTGTAAAGCTTCAGGCGCACTTTGCCGGTCACGGTCTTTTGGGTGGAATCCACAAAAGCGTCCATTGCCTCACGCAGCGGGGAGAACCAAATGCCATCGTAAACCAGCTCCGCGTAGCGCAGGGCCAGGCCCTCCTTGTAATGCAGGGTCAGACGATCCAGGCACAGCTCCTCCAGCTTCTGGTGGGCATAGTACAAAATGGTGCCGCCGGGGGTTTCGTAAACGCCGCGGGATTTCATACCGACCAAACGGTTCTCCACCATATCCTCAACGCCAATGCCGTTGGCCGCGCCTTTTTCATTCAGATACATAATCAAATCCGCCGGGGAGAATGTTTTGCCGTCCACCTTAGTGGGAATGCCCTGCTCAAACTCAATTTCCAGATAGGTGGGCTCGTCCGGGGCCTGCTCCGGCGGCGTGCAAATCAGCAGCATAGAGCTTTTCGGCTCATTGGCCGGATCCTCCAAATCCATACCCTCGTGGCTCAGGTGCCACAGGTTGCGGTCCATAGAATAGTTGTTTTCCTTGGTGACCGGCAGCGGAATATCATGCGCGGCGGCGTAATCCACCTCCTGCTCGCGGGACTGCAAATCCCACTCCCGCCAAGGGGCGATAATCTTCAAATCCGGGGCCAGAGCTTTCACCGCAGCCTCAAAACGCACCTGGTCGTTGCCTTTGCCGGTAGCGCCGTGCGCAATAGCCACCGCGCCCTCCTTGCGGGCAATCTCCACCAGGCGGCGGGCAATCAGCGGCCGGGCAAAGGAGGTGCCCAGCAGATATTTACCCTCGTAAACCGCGCCGGCTTTCATCGTGGGGTAAATATAATCGGTGACAAACTCATCCCGCAAATCCTCAATATAAAGCTTGGCCGCGCCGGTTTTAATCGCCTTTTCCTTCAGCGGGGACAACTCCTCGCCCTGGCCCACGTCGGCGCTCATCGCAATAACATCGTAGCCGTAATGCTCCTTCAGCCACGGGATAATAACCGAGGTATCCAAACCGCCGGAATAGGCCAGCACAACCTTTTCTTTCTGCTCACTCATTTATATAACAGCTCCTTTTTTTCAATTGTTTTACTTTTTCTATACTTTTACTTTTTTCCTATATTTTACAACAATTTAAACTGTATTACAATATATTTTACAAATTTATTTCACATTTAAGGCCGCCGGCTCAAAAGCCCGGCATTTGCAGCTCCCGGCAGAGATAGGTTAAATCCACCGTCCAGATTTTGCCGCGCTGCAAAACCGCCGCCAAATCCGCCTTGGCCGCCGCGTCGTTGCCCAGCCAGTGCCAACGATACGCTCTGGACACCTGGTAAAAATCCTGATTAGCCTCGTCCAGCTCCAGCAGCCGGGTTAAATCCGCAACATGCCGCTGATAGCGTTTGCTGGTGCCAGTGGTGGGGCAACGGGCCCTAAGCGCCCAAATATTGTCCGGCTCCAGCTCCAAAGCCCGGCTTAAATCGCGGTCCATATCCGGCCGGCGGTTGCGCCCCTGCTTCAAATTCTCCAGCTGGCACCAACAAAAAGCGCGCAACAGATACAAGCCCGCCTGCTTCGGATTAGCCTGAATGGCCTCCGTCAGCAACGGCAAAGCCTCCGCGTATTGGCCGGCCTCAATCAGGCGGACAATCTCAGCGTATTCCGCCGGCAGAGCCGCCGCCCTTTGCCGGGCGTAAGCCGCGTCGGTCAGAGCGTCCGGCAAAACAGGCGTGTCCACCGGCCGTTGCTTATAGGCAATGGCCGGCAAGGCGGCTTTGGGAGAATCATCAACAGCCTGAGCCGCCTTATCCGACGCTGCCGCCTGGCGGCCGTATTCCGGCAGGGCCGCTTCCGGCGGCGGGCAAAGCTCGTCGTATTCAAAGCCCAAAGCCCGCATAAAATCCGCCAGCTGCCAGCAATCGCCAATCACAAAATCATCGCCGGGGCAGGCAAACTCGCCCATACGCGCCTCCACCCAGGGCTGCAAATAAGGCTCCAGCACTGCCGCCTCCACCTTAAAGCAGGCGGCCAGGGCCAGGGCGTTGCCCGGCTTGGCCGGCGGCTGACCGGGCTCAAAGTAATCCGACAGGCTGGCAAATTCATCTAACCGTTTGCCGGCCTGGGCCAGCTCGTAGCCCCAAAAATCGTCGTCGTAAATGTAAAGCAGCAGGGCCGGGCAGGCCAACAGCGGCGAAATAGCCTCCAAAACGGAGTGGCCCAGGCAGCCGTCGTTGAGCAGTACCGCCGGGCCTTTGGCAAAGGTGTGCCAGCTGCACTCATTCGGCTGCAAGCCGGTCTGCCGGTCTGCCGCGCAACGCCAAACCGCCTGCTGGCATTGCTTTTCCGCGCTGCCGGGAAACAGCAGCGCGTGCAAAAACAGGCCCATTACCGCACCTCCTCAAGCCGGCTTTAGGCCAGCAGCAACGCCATCACCGCCATTTGAGCATACAGCCGATTTTCCGCCTCGTCGAAAATTTCTGGGTGCGCTTCAAAAACCGCTTCGGTGATTTCCTCGCCCCGGTGGGCCGGCAGACAATGCAGCACCATTGCGCCGGGGTTGGCCGCCGCCATCAGCTCGTCGTTCACCTGATAAACGCCGCCGAAAACTTTCTCCCGTTCGGCCTTTTCCGCCTCTTGGCCCATCGAAGCCCAAACGTCGGTGTAAATCACATCCGCCCCGGCCGCCGCGGCCAGTGGGTCGGCCAGCACCTGCACGCTGCCGCCGCTCTCCGCCGCCGCAGCTTCAGCCGCCGCCACAACCGCCGCGTCAGGCCGATAACCCTCCGGACAGGCCACGGCCACCTGCATACCCATACGCGCGCCGCCGTTCATCAAGGAATGGGCCATATTGTTGCCGTCGCCGATAAAGGCCATTTTCAGGCCGGCCAGCTTACCCTTGTGCTCCCGAATAGTCTGCAAGTCTGCCAGCACCTGGCAGGGGTGCAGCAAATCCGTCAGGCCGTTAATCACCGGTATGTTCGCATATTGGGCCAGTTCCAACACAATGTCATGGCTGAAAGTGCGGATCATCAACCCGTTAAGGAAACGGGAAAGCACCCGCGCGGTGTCCTTAATTGGCTCGCCGCGGCCAATTTGCAGGTCGTGACTGGAGAGGAAAAGCCCCTGGCCACCCAGATAATAAATGCCGGCCTCAAAGGAAACCCGCGTACGGGTGGAGCTCTTCTCAAAAATCAGGCCCATCGTTTTGCCCTGCAAATAGGGCGTGGGGCGGCCGGCCTTGTGCTCCGCTTTCAGGTAATCGGCCACCTCCAAAAAATATTGCAAATCCGCCGCGCTGTAATCCAGCAGAGAGATGAAATCCCGCCCGGCGTAATCCTTTTTCAACTGCATTGCCGTCATTATTGCAGCACCTCCTGTAGGGCGGCGTCCAGCACCGCCATAAACTCGTCCGCCTCCGCGTGGCTGACGTTCAGCGGCGGAATCAGCCGCAGCACCGTGCCAGCGGTGCAGTTAAGCAACACGCCGCGGCGCAGGCAGGCCTGCACCACGTCCGCGCCGGGCCGATCCAGCTGCACGCCCAGCAGCAGGCCCTGGCCGCGGATTTCCTTAATGCAGGGATATTTCGCTTGTAGCTCCGTCAGTTTGCCCCGCAGATACTCGCCTAGCATAGCCGCCCGCCCGGGAATATCCTGCTCCAGCATAATTTTCATTACGGCCAGGCCGGCCGCGCAAACCAGCGGGTTGCCGCCAAAGGTGGAACCGTGGTCGCCCGGCTTAAAGGCCGCCGCCACCTTGTCGGTGCTTAAAAAGGCGCCAATGGGCGCGCCGCCGCCCAACGCCTTAGCCAGCGTCATAATATCCGGGGCCACGCCGGCGTGCTGATAGGCAAAAAGTTTGCCGGTGCGGCCCAGGCCGGTCTGCACCTCGTCGTAAATCAGCACGACGTCCCGCTCGTCGCAGAGCCGGCGGATTTGGCGCAGATATTCCGGGTCGGCCGGGAAAACGCCGCCCTCGCCCTGCACCGGCTCCAGCATAATGGCGCAAGTTTGCTCGTTCACCGCAGCCTGCAAGGCTTCCCAGTCGTTGAAAGGCACGTAGGTGAAGCCCGCCGCCAGCGGCTCAAAGCCCTGGTGCATTTTGGCCTGCCCGGTGGCCGTCAGCGTGGCCAGGGTGCGGCCGTGGAAGCTGCTTTGCATAGTGATAACCTGCTGGCGTTCCGGGCGGCCCTTGTAAACTGCGTATTTGCGGGCCAGCTTCAGCGCGCCCTCGTTGGCCTCCGCGCCGCTGTTGCCGAAAAACACCTTGTCAAAGGCGGAATTTTCCACCAGCACCTCCGCCAGCCGCACCTGCGGCTCAATCCAATAGAGGTTGGAGGAATGAATCAGCTGGGCCGCCTGCTCCGCCAGGGCCGCCGCCACGTAAGGGTGGGCGTGGCCCAAAGCGTTTACGGCAATGCCGCTGACAAAATCCAGATATTTGTTGCCGTCGGCGTCAAAAACGTAACTGCCCTCACCCCGCACCATGGCAATGGGCAGGCGGTTGAAAACGTTCAGGCAGTATTTTTGGCCTTTGGCGATTATTTCCGCATTGTTCATAATTATAACTCCTTATTTATTGATAACCATAGTACCAATACCCTCTTTAGTAAATATTTCTAATAGAAGGCAATGCAGCACCCGGCCGTCCAAAATATGCACGCTGCCCACGCCCTGTTTAACGGCATGCACGCAACAATCAATTTTGGGCAGCATGCCGCCGGAAATCACGCCCTGGGCTTTCAGGCCCTCCACCAGGCGCACCGGCAGAATGGAAATCAGCGAGCTCTTGTCCTTGTAATCGCGATAAAGCCCCTCCACGTCGGTCAGCAACATCAGCTTTTCCGCTTGCAGGGCCGCGGCCACGCGCCCGGCCACCAAATCGGCGTTCACGTTCAGGCTCTCGCCCTTGCGGTCCACCGCCACCGGCGAAATCACCGGGATATAGCCCTGGTCCAGCAGGGAGTTCAGCAAGTCCACGTTGACGCTTTCCACCTCGCCCACCAGGCCCAAGTCCATCATCTGCTGGCCGCCGTCCGGGGTGGGTACGCGGGCCCGCTGCTTGTGGGCCAGCAGCAGATTAGCGTCCGCGCCGGAAAGGCCCACGGCAGAGCCGCCGTTCTGGTTAATGTATTTGACAATGCTGCTGTTCACCTTGCCGGTCAGCACCATCTCCACCACTTCCATCACATTTTCGTCCGTCACTCGCTGGCCGTTGACGAACTCCACTTTCATACGCATTTGCTCCATAACGCTGTTGATGTCCGGCCCGCCGCCGTGCACCAGCACCGGGCGCATGCCCACCAGCTGCATGAGCACCACGTCTTTCAGCACGCCCTCTTTCAGCTCCTCGCTGAGCATAGCATTGCCGCCGTACTTGATAACCACCGTTTTACCGTGGAAGCGTTTGATATAGGGCAAGGCTTCCACCAAAATACTAGCTTTGTCGATAGCTGAGATGTCCTGCATACCATTCTCCTCCTTATTAAATATATTTTAACTGCGGTAGTCCGCATTAATATTTACGTACTCATGTGATAAATCACAGCCCCAGGAAGTAGCCTGATATTCGCCGCTTCCCAAATCCAAATTGATGAAGATTTCCCGCTCCTGCAAAATCCGCTTGGCCGTTTCCTCATCAAAAACCAAACCGCTGCCCTCGCGCATCAGCTCAATTTCCCCGGCCGCGCTCCGCAGGCTCAGGTTCACCTTGGCCGCGTCAAACTGCGCCCCGGAGTAGCCCGCCGCGCAGGCAATCCGGCCCCAGTTAGCGTCCTCGCCGTAAAAGGCCGCTTTCACCAGGCTGGAGCCCACCACCGCCTTGGCCGCCAGCCGCGCGTCCTGCAAGCTGGGCGCGCCGCAAACCTGGCATTCCAGCAGCTTGGTTGCGCCCTCGCCGTCGTAGGCCATCAAGCGGGCCAGCCGCGCCGCCACCAGCGTCAGCGCCTGCACAAATTCCGCATAGCCGGCGCCGCCTAATTGTACAGTTTCATTGCCGGCCTGTCCATTGGCCAGCACCAGCATGCTGTCGTTGGTGCTGGTGTCGCCGTCCACCGTCACCATATTAAAGCTGGCGTCGGCGGCCTCTTTCACGGCCTGCTGCAAGGCGGCCGCCTCAATCTGCAAATCTGTGGTGATAAAACACAACATCGTCGCCATATTGGGGTGAATCATACCGCTGCCTTTAGCCATACCGCCCACCGTCACGGTTTTACCCTGATATTGATAGCTAACCGCCGTTTCCTTACAATATAAATCGGTGGTCATAATCGCCTCGGCCGCCGTGTGACCGCCCTGGGCCGAAAGCTGCGCCGCGCAGGCCGCAATGCCGCCGCGCAGCAGGGGCATTGGCAGCTGCACGCCGATAACCCCGGTGCTGCAAACCAAAACCTGCTCCGGCGGGGCCTGCAAAGCCCGTCCACAAACCGCCGCCATTTCCGCCGCATTAGCCGCGCCCTCCGCGCCGGTGCAGGCGTTGGCGTTGCCGCTGTTCACCACCACCGCCTGGGCCCGGCCGCCGGCCACCACCTGCCGGCACCAATTCACCGGGGCGGCGGCAAATTTGTTCTGGGTGAAAACGCCGCCCACCACCGCCGGGGCCAGCGAGTGGATAATCGCCAAATCCTTTTTGTCCGGGCACTTTTTGAGCCCGGCGTGCAGGCCGCCGGCCTCAAAACCGGCCGCCGCCGTCACACCGCCCGCCGCCTCCTGTATCTCAACGTTTAATGCTTGCTTCTGTTGCTCTGTCATTTCTCTTAAAATTCACTCCTGTTTTATAGATATTGTATATTTATACATTTTTGTTATTTTGATTTCGGCATTTTAAGCTCCGCGCCCTCACGGCATCATCGGCACCTGTTGCAGGCCTGTTTGCTCCGGCAGGCCAAAGATGATATTCATATTCTGCACCGCCTGGCCGGCCGCGCCTTTCACAATGTTATCAATGGCCGCGCAAACCACCAGCAGGCCGGTGCGCTCGTCCAGCTTTAAGTTAATATCGCAGAAGTTGCTGCCGGCAACCCACTTGGTATGCGGCCAAACCTCCGGCGGCAGCAGACGCACAAAGTACTCGTCCGCGTAAAACTCCTGCCAAAGGGCGCGCAGCTTGTCCTCAGGCAGCGGCTGGCGCAGGCGCACGTAAATAGTGGAGAGAATGCCGCGGCTCATCGGCGTCAGGTGTGGGGTGAAAAGCACGCTGGCCGCTTCCCCGGCCAAGCGGCTGAGGCCCTGCTCAATCTCCGGCGTGTGGCGGTGCCCCGCCACCCCGTATGGGTTAATGCTGTCGTTCGCCTCGCAGAAAAGCAAGTGCTTTTCGGCCTTGCGGCCCGCCCCGGTGATGCCGGACTTGCAATCGGCAATCACCGGCTGGCTTAAATCCGCCAGGCCCGCCGCCAGCAACGGAGCCAAGGCCAGCTGCACACTGGTCGGATAACAGCCGGGGTTGCCAATCAACGAGCAGCCGCGGATTTCCTCCCGCCAAAGCTCCGGCAGCCCATAGCAGGCCTGCGGCAGCAGCTGCGGCCGAGCGTGGGGCGCTTTGTACCATTGTTCATAAACAGCCGCGTCCTTAAAGCGAAAATCCGCCCCCAAATCAATCACTTTAACGCCGCGCTGCAACAATTCCGCTGCTGTTTCGGCAGAAACGCCGGCCGGCAACGCCAAAAAGGCCACGTCTGCCTGGGCAGCCTTGGCAATATCAAATTCCTCTATTGTGGCGGTTTCCGCCGGCAGAAAACCGGCAAACCAGGGAGAAACCTCCGCCAGCGGGCGGCCGGCATTGCCGTGCCCCACCAGAGCGCAAATTTCCGCCTGTGGGTGCTGCAACAGCAGGCGAATCAACTCGCCGCCGGCATAGCCTGCCGCGCCTACCACCACAGCTTTAATTGAAGCCGTACTCATTTCCCTAAGCCTCCCAAATGATATAGTAATAGATGATATTGACTATTATATACCCCGGCGGCCGGAAATGCAAGCTTTTTTTTGATATAATATGCAAAAACCGCGCATAATCTATCAGGATAAATATACGCGGTGCAGAATACTGCCTGCTGCGTCGGCGCAGCACATAATTTTCTCCTTTTGCTCCGGGCTGAGTTCGCCAGGCGGCACTATCAAATGATAGGGTAAATCCGGGCCAAAGTTTTGGGCCAGATAAGCGGCTATGCGGGCCACGTCCTCCGGCTCGTCATTCTGGCCGGGCAAAAGCGGCGTAGCCACCTCCAAATGCACGGGCGAGTTCGCCAGCAGCTTCAGGGAAAGCAGCACCTCCGCAAAGGAAATTTGCATTTTGTTGCGGTAAAAGGCGGAATCAAAGGCAAACAAATCAAAACGCACCGCGTCCAGATAAGGCAAAAGCTCCTGCATAGGGCGCGGGTTGACAAAGCCAGCCGTGGCCAGCACGTTGCGCATATCGCACTGCTTGAGCAGCATGGCGGACTGCATTACAAACTCGTACCACAGCATTGGCTCGGCAAAAAGGTAGGCCGCGCCAATGCAGCCTTGCTTCACCAGGCTGCGGCAGATGTTGGCTAAATCCAGCGGGGTGAAGCTGCGGCCGCTACCCACCTCCGCCCCAAAATGCTCCCGCTCCGCCTGCGGCCGGAAGTTGCAGCCAAAGGAACCAACCTTCAGCACCACGCCGCCGTTGGCGTATTCCACCAGCGGCACGCTTTCAATCCGGCCAAACTGCAAAATGCTCAGCCAGTTGTAATTGGCGGCCCACAAACGGCCCCGGCGGTTGTAACGGGTCTGGCACCAGCCGCGCTGACCAGGAGCCAGCTCGCAAAAGCGAGGGCAGAGGTCGCAAATCAGATGGCCGGAGGGCAAACGGTGCGCAAAGGCGGCCTCGCCCTTGGTAACCTGCGGCCGCGCCGCCCGGCGTCTTACCGCTTCCGATATTGCTGCTCCTGATACTTTTGCTTCCGATGTTGCCGTTTTTGCCGCTGCCAATTTTATCGCCGCCGAATTTTGCATTTTTCAATCCCCTACAAATTTTATATTGTGCTTATATTCGGCAAAAAAGCGGCAAACCCTCTTTTATCCGGCAGGCAAATGCTGCCGATATACCGACAGACCTCAGGGCTCGCTGCTCACCGCCACCGGCTGCTCGCTGTAATAGCTGACAATACCCAGAAAGATGGCGTAGGCCGTCAGCTGCTGATAACGGCTGTCCGCCAGCAGGGCCTCCTCCTCCGGGTTGGAGAGGAAGCCGCATTCCACCACGATTGAGGGAATGGCCAGTTTGTTCACCACGTAAATGTTCTCGATAGATTTGGCCTGCCGGGTGGTGTTTTGCAGCACCTGGCCCAGGCTTTGCTGAATACTTTCGGAAAGCCCCTGCCCCTCCGTGCTACCGGCGGCGTAAAACACCTGCGCCCCACGATACTGCTGCTGGGGAATACTGTTGGCCTGAATAGTGATGAAAAGTTCCGCCTGGCATTGCTCCGCAATTTCCACCCGGCGATATATATCCGCCCGCTTGCTTTCCGCCAGCGCCTCGTCCGCCGTACGCGTTTCCACCACCGTGGCCCCAACCTGACGCAGCAAGGCTGCCACCCGCTGGCTGATTGCCAAATTAACGTCCTTTTCCAAAACCCCGCCGGCCCCGATAGCCCCAGGGTCGAAGCCGCCGTGCCCGGCGTCAATCACAATGGTTTTGCCCAGCAGGGCCAGGGCCAAAGCCGGTTGCGGCGCCTCCGCCTGCGGGCGCGGTCCCAAAACCAAAACCGCCAGCAGCAAAAGCCCGCCGGCCACCGCCCAACCGCGCCGCCTTTTTTTCCTCCTCCGCCAACCAAAAATCATCATAGCCTCACCTGCCCGCAAGCGTATTTGCCTAAATTTATGAGCAAGGCCGCCAAAAAATGAATTGACTTTGCGCCAAAAAGAGAATATAATAAGGAATATTTTATTTTTTTTGCCGCAAAGGAGGCGCAGATTGACCCAATGGAGTTGACCCTGCTGCACTTTTTAATCGTCTGCCCGCTGGTTTTTCTGGCCGGCTTTGTGGACGCGGTGGCCGGCGGCGGCGGCCTGATTTCTCTGCCCGCCTATATGCTGTGCGGACTGCCCTCGCACCTGGCAATCGGCACCAACAAAATTAGCAGCTCAATGGGCACGGCCCTGGCCACCTGGCGCTACGCCCAAAGCGGCTTCATTGAATGGCGGCTGGCGCCGCTTTGCGTGGCCTGCGCCTTTTGCGGCTCCGCCGGCGGCGCCAGGCTGGCCCTGCTGATTGACGAAAGCCTGCTTAGGGCCTTGCTGCTGGTTGTTCTGCCCCTCACCGGTCTTTATGTTCTGCGCAGCCAAAGCCTCAGCCAAAAGCAGCCGGCCCAGCCCGCAAATCAGCCGGCGGATTATGGCCGCACCCTCCGGCTGGCCGCCCTGGCCGCCCTCGCTATCGGCCTATACGACGGCTTTTACGGCCCTGGCACCGGCACCTTTTTAATCCTGCTTTTGTCCGGCCTGGCTCAAATGCCCCTGCGCCAGGCCAACGGGCTGACCAAAGTTATCAACCTGACCACCAATCTAGCCGCGGTGTCCGTCTTTTTATGGCACGGCCAGGCCTTGCTGCCGTTGGGACTCACTGCCGGCTGCTTCAACATGGCCGGCAGTTATCTGGGCACGCGCAGCTTCACCCGGCAGGGAGCCGGCATTGCCAAACCAATCATCCTGACCGTGCTGCTTATCTTCTTCATTAAAACAGTTTGGGAGTTAATATAAACAACGGCCCTGGGCGCTCAACCCAGGGCCTTGCTTTTTTAATATTAAACATAACGCCTTAAATGCAGCAGGGCGTTTTTTTCCAAACGGCTCACCTGAGCCTGACTAATACCGATTTCGTCGGCCACCTCCATTTGGGTTTTGCCCACAAAAAAGCGCAGGTTGATAATTTTCTGCTCCCGCTCGTTCAGGCAGGCCAGAGCGTTGGAGATGCACAGCTCCTCCGCCCAACGCTGCTCGCTCTCCCGCTCGTCTTTCACCTGGTCCACCACGTAGATAGGGTCGCCGCCGTCGTTGTAAATCGGCTCAAACAGAGAAACCGGCTCGGCAATCGCGTCCAGCGCAAAAACCACCTGCGAAGCCGGCAATGACAAACGCTCGGCAATCTCCTGCATTTTCGGCTCCACCCCCTTTTGGGCCGCCAACTCGTCCCGCGCCGACAACGCCTTGTAGGCCACGTCCCGCACAGAACGGCTGACCCGAATAGCGTTATTATCCCGCAGATAACGCCGGATTTCCCCAATAATCATCGGCACGGCGTAGGTTGAAAAGCGCACGTTCATGCTCAAATCAAAGTTGTCAATCGCTTTCAGCAAGCCAATGCAGCCCACCTGAAAAAGGTCGTCCGGGTTTTCGCCCCGGTTGCCAAAACGCTGCACGATAGACAGCACCAGGCGCAGATTGCCCTGCACCAGCTGGTCCCGCGCCGGCTTATCCCCGGCCTGCGCCTGCACAAACAGCGCCCGCATTTCCTCATTGTTCAGCAACGGCAGCTTGGCCGTGTTCACCCCGCATATTTCCACTTTCCGCAAAAAAATCGCCTCCCAGCAAATCGTCAGCCGGAATCAACGCCTCGGCTTATAAAAATTATGGCCGGGGCTCAAGGCAAATATACGCCAAAGCGGCAAGCGGCGGGCAGCCAAATTCAGCCAATTTCCCACCCTCTGCGACAGGGCCTTATTCCATCTTGCTGATTTCCTTGCGCAGCCGGCTGAAAATACGCTTTTCCAGCCGCGATATGTAGGATTGCGAGATGCCCAGCAAATCCGCCACTTCCTTTTGGGTTTGGGCCTCGCCGCCAGACAGGCCAAAACGCAGCTCCATAATCTTCTTTTCCCGCGGGGAAAGCTTATCAATCGCCATACGCAGCAGCTTCTTATCCACCTCCTCTTCCAGCTCCCGGCAGACGATGTCGCCGTCAGTGCCCAGCACGTCGGAAAGCAGCAGCTCGTTGCCGTCCCAGTCGATATTCAGCGGCTCGTCAAAGGAAACCTCACTTTTCAGTTTGCTGTTGCGGCGCAGGCACATCAAAATTTCATTTTCAATACAACGCGAGGCATAAGTGGCTAGTTTGATTCGCTTTTCCGGCTCAAAAGTGTTCACCGCCTTAATCAGCCCAATAGTGCCGATGGAAGCCAAATCCTCAATGCCAATGCCGGTGTTTTCAAACTTGCGGGCGATATACACCACCAGCCGCAGATTGTGCTCAATCAGGGTGCTGCGCACACTGAGGTCGCCGGCGGAAAGCTTGCTCATCAGCTCCGCCTCCTCCTCGGCGGAAAGCGGCGCGGGCAGGGTTTCGCTGCTGCCCACGTAAAATATGCCCTCGCCGTCGTCCAGGGCTGGGTTGTCCAGGCCCAGCAGGCGGTTCCAGTAAACCCCTAAAAGCTGTTTCAGCGCGCCCAGCCCGCCCTTGCAATCAAAAAGCTGCCGCCTAATTCCGCCCAAATTAACGCCTTGCTCAATGCTTTCTTGCTTTAAGCCCCAGTTTTTCATGCCAAATTCCTTTCCTTATATAAATCCAACTGCAATTCCAATTCCACCAGCGCGCCGCCGGCCTGTTTGGCCGAAACCGGCAGCAGCTGCAAATCCGCCGCCTGCGCCTTGGTATAAGGCTGAGGGCCGGCCGCCGTTTTCCCTGCCGCCGCGCCTGCTGCTTCCGCCGGCTCAAAATCCAGCAACGCCTCCGGGTGCACAATAGCCCGGCAGCCTTTCAGGCCGCGCAGGGGCAGCGGGCAAATGCCCAGCACAATCTCCTGCCGGCTTTGCACCTGCCGGCCGTCGGCCAGCTGAAAGGTCAGCTCGTCCGGCACAAAACCCAGCAGCAGTCCCTGCTTTTCCCCCACGGAGTGAAACGGCAACAGCAACAGGCGGCGGCTCCAGCCAAAGCTTTGGCAGGCCAGCCACACCTGATAGGGCCGGGCGTTTTCCCCCTCCGTGCGATAAAGCCTGTGCAGACCGTGCCAAAGCGCCGGCGGCAGCACCTGGCGCAGGGCCGCCAGCTCCACCAGCAGCACCGGCCTTTGGCCCAGCGGTTCCCGCAGATTGTTGCCGGTGTCCAGGAAGCAGGGCAGGCTGACTTTTTGCTCGCCAAAGCTGATTTGCACCTTGCTCATCAGGCCAAAACGGCGCAACATACGGCGGAAGCCGGCCACGCCCACGCCGCCCGCGACCGCCGCCAGCAGCAGGGCCGGCAGCAACCAAAGCGCGCTGGCCTGCCGCCCCAGACCCCAGCCTAGTAAGGCTTGCAATGCCAGCACCAAACCGCCCATGCAAAAGCTCAGCAGATAAAAGCAGGCCAAAAGCCAGCCGAAACGCCGCCAGGGCAGCCGCCCAAAGGCCGCCAGCAACAGCAGCACAGAAGCTACCACCGGCAGCGGCATAACATAAAGCGGAGCCAAAGCCGGAAACAGCAGCCCCACGCCGTAAAAGGCCCCCAAAGCCGCCGCCAACAGCAGACGCGGCCAACTGGTTAAAAAACTGCCAAAGCGGGCCGTGGCCCAAAGAATTGCTAAATCCAACAGAAAATTGACCAGCCAAAGCACATCGGCATAGACCGTATAAACCACAAATGCCGCCCCTTTCCGATTAGGCCGGCGCGCCGCCCAGCTAAACAGCAGCGCCCCCTCCCTTTATGACCATTATAAGCCTTTGCCGGAGCAAAAGTTGTCATAATCGGGAGAGAGCGCCGCGCTTTCTTCCAACAAATTATTCTGTTTAAGTGAGCTATCACTCAATATTTTGCAGCTTTTTACGGTTTTTTGGTTCATTTTGCGGGGCCTTGCCGGGAAAACGCCCGGAGAGCACCCCGCCCAGCCGGCCGCTTTCGGCTGCCGTCAGGCTGGCCCAGCCGCTGGCCTGCACCTTGTCCCAAAGGCCCAGTTCCTTGGCAATCTCCGCCTTGGCCGCCTCCCAACCGTCCGTCCGCCGTTTCATCTTGCTTTTGCGGGACCTTTCCTCCTGCCCCTCGCCGCTTTCCGTTTTCTGCGCCGCTTTGGCCATACCATCACCCCTTGGGCTTAGCTTGTCCAAAACGGCGCTTAATTATAACTGTTTACAGGGAATTTGCAGCCAGGCCGCTTCGTCCAGCAGCAACAGGCTGGGCGGCTGCCCCAAAAGCTCGCTCAGACGCTGGGGCAGGGCCTCGCACAGAGCCAGCGGGGCCGCAAACTGCACGTCCACCCGGTCGGTGAAGCTCACGTTTTTCTGCTCGCAGCCGCTGCTTTGCAAAAAGGCCTCCACCCGTTGCCAGCTGGCGTAATCCACCGCCAGGGCGTAAAGGCGGGCCGGCTCGCAATGCACCAGGCCGGCCGCCTCCAGGGCCAGCTTGGCCGCCGCGCCGTAGGCCCGCACCAGGCCGCCGGTGCCCAGCAAAATGCCGCCAAAGTAACGTGTCACTACCACGGCGGTGTTTTTCAGGCCTCGCCCTCGAATAACCTCCAAAATGGGCCGGCCGGCCGTGCCGGAGGGCTCGCCGTCGTCGCTGGAGCGTTGAAATTGGTCGTTATCGCCCGTCTGATAAGCATAGCAGTTATGCGTAGCGTCGCGATGCCGGGCTTTTATTTCCTGCACAAAGGCCAGGGCGGCCGCCTCGTCCACCACCGGCGCGGCATAACCAATAAAACGCGATTTTTTCTCCACCATTTCAGCCGCAGCCGGGCCGGCCACGGTCAAAAACGCCTGCTGTTCATTCGCCATAGCGTCCACCTACAACAAATCCGGGAAGCCCTGCTGGCGCAAGGCCTCAAACAGCACCACGGCCACCGCGTTAGAGAGGTTCAAAGAGCGATACTCGCTGCGCATCGGAATCCTGAGGCGTCGGCCGGGATAGGCCTGGTGCAGCTCCTCCGGCAGGCCGGCGGTTTCCTGGCCGAAAACCAAAAACGCGCCGCGGGGATAGCGGATTTCCGTGTAGGGCACGCTGCCTTTGGTGGTGGCCAAAAAAATCTCCGCCCCGGGATTGCGCGCCAAAAAATCCGCCCAATCGCGGTATGTATAAAGTTGTAGCTTCTGCCAGTAATCCAAACCGGCCCGGCGCACGGCGCGATTGCTGATGTCGAACCCCAGGGGCTCGATTAAATGCAGGGCCGCGCCCGTCACCACGCAGGTGCGGGAGATGTTGCCGGTGTTGGCCGGGATTTCCGGCTGATAAAGCACCACGTTCAGCGGCGGCCGGCCCCAGGCTGCCAGATTGGGGTGCGGCCAATGGCGTATATCCGGCACGCTGCCCGCGCGGCCCGCGCCGGCTACGCCGGCCATATCAACCGCCCCGGCCGCTCCGGCCGTATATGCTGCTTGTTTATTTTGCTCTGCCAAATTAGATCACTTTCCTATTCCTGATTTTTTATTCACAGTATTTCCTGCTTAAAATCCAACAATTCCAGCTCCGGGCTGAAATTCTCCACAAAATCCGTAATGCTGGCGAGCATGCTTTCCAAATGCCGCTGTTGATTGCTCAGCACGGCAACGCCCAAGGTGCTGCGCTGCCAAAGCTCCTGCTGCTCCGCCTCGCAGACGGCCGCCGGAAATTTGTTGTGCAGACGCGCCTGCAAGCTTTTCAGCACCGCCCGCTTCTCCTTTAGGGAATGGGCGTTGGGCAGAAAAAGCTGATATTCGCAAATGCCCACCAGCATAAAATCATCTCCATTTAATACGATATTCGCCTAAGCCGACCAGCGGCAAATCAGTTCACCAGCAGCTCGTCCAGGGATTCCAAAAGCTCGTCCAGCTCCGCTTGGGAGGCCAACTGATAGCCGCCCTCCGCCAGGCTGGCCAAAAAATCCGGTGGCAGCTCCGCCTCGTCGGCCTGAATCGGCATTTCCAGCAGCAGGCGGCCCTTGTGCTGCCGTGTGCCCTCAAAAACCGCCAGGCCGCGCTCCGTGCGCTGCACCAGCCGCTGCCCGGCCTCCTGCGGGCAAAGCTCGTCCCGCTGGCGGCTCAAAGCCAGGGTGTGCTCGCCGGTTTGGGCCACCGCCCAGCCTTGCAGGGCCAGCTCGTCAAAGGAAACGCCCACCAGCCCACATTCCGCCGCGGAGAACTCACTCTCCACCGCGTGGCCGCACAGGGTGTAAAGCTCGCTGAAGCTGAGCTGCGCCTGCGGCGAAACGGTCTTCACCGCCACCTCCATATTCACCACCGGCGTGCCGGCCACCTGATAGGGCTTATCCGCGCCTGCGCCGCTGCCGGCCAGGGCAAAATAAATATAGGAAGCCGATGCGGTGAAAACAAAAACCAGCACCAGAGAAAACACAAACCAAAAACGACGCATTGCCGAGCGTTCCATTCTCGCCTTTTCCATAGGACAAAACCTCCAGACGCCCTGCCAAAGCGCGCCCAAAGCGCCTGACAGGGCTTTTTGTCTGTAAGTTTTCCCCAAAAGCCGGCCTGCTATACCTTTTAGACCGTAATTATATTATACAGGCCGGAGGGGCGGGCTGTCAAATGTTTTTGCGCCGGCCCGGCAATTTTTTATTACGCTCACAAATTCACCGGCACGTCGTCCGCCAGCAGGGCCAAATTTTCCGGCAGCTCCTCCGCCTCCTGGCGCTGGCGGCGCGCCTCCTGCCGGGCCTCGTTAATATGCTGCAAAACGCCGCGCCCCAAGCGCTGAGTGCCGCCCACCGTCTGCTGCCAAAGGCCGGCTGCCCGCTCCTTGGCCGCTGCAAAATTCACCTGCAAAACGCTGGCCGTCACCTGCAAATGCTCCAGGCAGGCGCGCTCCACCACCACGGCCTCGGCCCCAATGGTGATGATAAAGCTGGCCGGCACGCTGGTGTGCCCGGCCCAAAGACCGCTCAGCGGGCCGCCGGCGATGTCCAGCCGGCTGATTCGGCCGGATTCCCGCTCCAGATAGAACCGCTCCACCTTGCCCAACAAATGGCCGTCGTCGCTAATAATCCGGCTGCCCACCAAACTGCAAGGCTTGTGCATATTCTCTACAATCCGCGGCAGATTGACCGCCCGCTGCGCCGATTGCTTTTCATCAATATTGATAACGTCCTCGCCAATGCTGCGGATTTTGGCCGCCGGAATAACCCGCACGTCGTGATACCAGCCGCGCTTATCCACAGCCAAAGCCAGCAGGCATTTTTCCACCGGGTCGATAATAATATTCTTCACCACCCCAATGGCCTCCGCCTCATTAATGCTGAAAACCGGCATATCCAGCAGATACATTGCATTAACCTCATTGGTCTCCTGCATTTTGGCCTCTTTATTTTCAAGGTTCAACATTGCCAACACCCCTTTTTTGCACTTTGCTTTATAATTTGTATGCCGCGGGCCGCCCGATATTCTAAAAAACCGCAAATTTTTTTGCTAATTACAGCGGCGTTTTCAAAATTGAACGCCGCTGTAAATTGTTCCTAAAAAAAAGCCGTTTGGCTCTTTATCTGGCGGCCAATTTGTGTTAAACTATAAGTTACGGATATTTTTACAGCTATTTTTTCATATATAACAAGGAGAAGTAAAATGAAGCTAATCGTCGGCCTGGGCAACCCGGGCGCGGAATACCAAAACACCAGGCACAACCTGGGCTTTATCACCGTTGATTATCTGGCCGAGCAGTTGGGGGCGCAGTTTGGCAAAAGCAAGTTTTTCGGCCTGCTGGCGGAGGCCCGCCACCAGGGAGAAAAACTGCTGCTGCTGAAGCCGCAAACCTTTATGAACCGCAGCGGCCAGGCGGTGCGGGCCGCCGCGGATTTTTATAAAATCCCCCATGAGGATATTCTGATTATTTTTGACGATATGGACCTGCCCTGCGGCCAGCTGCGCCTGCGCCAGCGCGGTTCCGCCGGCGGCCACAATGGCATTAAGGATATTATCGCCCAGTTGGGCAACGATAACCAGCTGAGCCGCTGCAAAATCGGCATTAACCACCCTCTCTACGGCGACACCGTCAATTACGTGCTGGGCAGCTTCAGCGAAGAGGAAAAGCAGCTGCTGCGCCCGGCGGTTAAGGAAGCCGCCGCGGCCGCCCTCTGCTGGGCGGAGCGGGGAATCACCGCCGCTATGAATGAGTACAACGGAGCCGGCGCGGCCAACAAAGCCGAAAAGCCAGCCAAAACCAACGCTTAAATGCCAACTTAAATGCAAAAATGAGAGATAAGGAGCAGCAATGTTACAGCAGGAACTACTAAACGTCCTCCAGCAGGACGGCAGGCTGGCCAGCCTGTTTGACTATCGCAGCAGCCGGGCCCCCTTTGCTATCGGCCTGCCGCCGGCTATGCAGGCCGCGGCGGCGGCCAGCCTTTTTAAGCGCAGCGGACGCAGCTTTTGTATCCTCACGCCGGACACCGAAAAAGCAGCGGATTGCCTGCAAAATCTGAAAGCCCTGCTGCCGGACGACAGCATTTTTTTGCTGCCGCCGTTGGAGATTTCTCCGCTGACGGATTTTCAGCCGGAAGCCGAAGTGACGGCCGCCCGCCTGCAAGCCCTGACGGCTCTGGTTAAGGCGGATCCCTGCCTAGTCGTCACGCCGGCGGAGGCCCTTTTGGGCAAATTTCAGCGCAAGGAGGCCTTTTGCCGGGAGCGGTTGGAGCTTCGCCCCGGCAGCCAGCTGGAAATTGAGGACCTAGCCCGCCGCCTGGTAAGCCTGGGCTACCAGCGCGAGGCAATGATTGACGCACCCGGCACTTTTGCCTGCCGCGGCGGCATTGCGGATATTTTCCCCGTCGGCTGGGCCCGGCCGGTGCGCCTGGATTTTTTTGATAGAGAAATTGAAACTATCCGCTATTTCGACCCGGACACCCAACGCTCCGCCGAACCCTGCCCGCAAGCCTTGGAGCTCTACCCCTGCCAATACGGCGTGATGCAGGACGGCGAATTTCTGCTCTCCTACCTGCCGCCGGACGCGCCCCTGCTGCTGCTGGAGCCGGCCCTCTGCGAGCAGGCCCTCTGGGACGCGGAAAAGGAACGCCAGCTTTATTTTGACGATCTGCTGGAGGCCCGCCGGCTGACTAAACAGCAGCTTGGCGGCATTTTGGGCAATTACCTGCCCGCGGAACGAGTGCTGGAGGAGCTTAACCGCCGCCCGCACACCGGCTTTGCCGCCCTACCCCAGCGTTCAGCTATCAGCCAACAGCAGCATATTGAGCTGAGGGCCGAGGAGCCGCCCGCCTACACCGGCCAGCTGCCGCTCTTCGCCCAGGATTTGCAAAATTGGCGCCAGGCCGGCTGGCACCTCTTTTTTGCAGCCAGCTCCAAGGTGCGGGCGGAACGCCTGCGGGCCATCATGACCGAATACGACTATCCCCAGGCCAACATTGGCGTTTGCGGCCTGAACGGCGGTTTTGTCTACCCAGCCGGCAAGCTGGCCGTCCTCACGGAAAAGGAGCTGCTGGGCCGGGCGGCCAAGGCCAAACGCCGGCCGGCGGCCGGCAAGGAAGCCGACCTGAACACATTTGTGGAGCTCAAGCCCGGCGATTACATCGTGCACACCAACCACGGTATCGGCCTGTTCACCGGCATTGAAAGGGTGACGGCCGACGGAGTGACGGCGGATTATCTGAAAATTGAATATGCCGCCGGTGACAAGCTGTTTATCCCGGCCGAGCAAATGCACCTGGTGCAGAAATATATCGGCAGCAACGCCACCGCCCCCAAGCTGGACCGCCTGGGCAGCAACCGCTGGGAGCGGGCCAAAGCCAAGGTGCGGGCCTCCGTGCAGGATATGGCTGAGGAACTGCTGCGCCTTTACGCCCTGCGCGAGCAGGCCCAGGGCTTCGCCTTTTCCCCGGACACCAACTGGCAGCGCGAATTTGAAGACGCCTTTGAATTTGAGGAAACCCCCGGCCAGCTGCAAGCCCTGGCCGACATCAAACGGGATATGGAAAGCAGCCGGCCAATGGATCGCCTGCTGTGCGGCGACGTGGGCTACGGTAAAACGGAGCTGGCTATGCGGGCCGCCTTTAAGGCCCTGCAAGACGGCAAGCAGGTGGCGGTGCTGGCCCCCACCACCCTGTTAGCGGAGCAGCATTTCAACACATTCAGCCGGCGCTTTGCGGATTACCCCATCAAAATCGGCCTGCTGAGCCGCTTTGTCACCGGCAAAAAACAAAAGGGAGTGCTGGCGGAGGCCGCCGCCGGCCAGCTGGATATTTTAATCGGCACCCACCGCTTGCTCTCCCAAGACGTGAAATTCGCCGACCTGGGCCTGCTGATTGTCGACGAGGAGCAACGCTTCGGCGTGGCGCACAAGGAGCGGATTAAGCAAATGCGCGGCTCTATCGACGTGCTAACCCTCTCCGCCACCCCAATCCCCCGCACTCTGCATATGTCGTTGGTAGGTATGCGGGATATGAGCGTGATCAGCACGCCGCCCAAAAACCGCCTGCCGGTGCAAACGTTTGTCACCGAGCATCACCCACGCCTGCTGAAAAATGCTATTGAGCGGGAACTGGCCCGCCAAGGCCAGGTGTATTATATCTTCAACAGCGTGCAGCATATTGAGGAAAAGCTGGCCCAGCTGCAACAGCTGGTGCCGCAGGCGCGGATTTTGGTAGCCCACGGCCAGATGACGGAAAGCCAGCTAAACCCGGTGATGACGGCCTTTTTGGCCGGCGAGGGCGATATACTGCTTTGCACCACCATTGCCGAGGCCGGGCTGGACATACCCAACGTCAACACGCTGATTGTGGAGAACGCCGAGAACTTCGGCCTCTCCCAGCTTTATCAGCTGCGCGGCCGCGTGGGCCGCTCCACCCGCCAGGCCTTTGCCTATTTCACCTATCGGCCGGATAAAATGCTGGCCGACGACGCGCGTAAACGGCTGGCCGCTATCCGTGATTTTACCCAGCTGGGTGCCGGCTTCAAAATCGCTATGCGGGATTTGGAAATCCGCGGCGCGGGCAATCTGCTGGGACCGGAGCAGCACGGCCACATTGCCGCCGTCGGTTTCGACCTCTACTGCCGCCTGGTGAACGAGGCCATTGAAAAAGGCCTGAACGGCGACGCTGCCACGGCCGCAGAGACCGCCGCGGAAAGCAACCGGGAATTGAAGCTGGATTTGGGCATTAGCGCCTACATTCCGGAAAGCTATATCCCGGAAACCAACCTAAAATTTGAGGTTTACAATCGTATTTCCGCCTGCCGCACGATCACGGAGGAGGTTCTGCTGCAAAACGAGCTGCAAGACCGCTTCGGCCAGCCGCCACGGCCGGTTTACAATCTGTTTGAAATTTTGCATATCCGCAACCAAGCGCAGGCCCTGGGCCTGCTGGCCCTGCTGGCGCCCCACCAGCTGCTGACCCTGAACTTTGGCGAGCATAACCCCCTAAGCGGGCCGGCGATGGTTCAGCTCAGCCAGGAATACAACCGCCGCCTGAAATTCAGCAGCCAAAAACAGCTGCTAATCAAGCTGCAACTGCAACAGCAGGACGACGAGCCACGCCTGAAGGAAATTTCCGCCTTTTTGAACAAACTGCTTGCATTAACTGGCAAAAAATAGTACAATTATATAGTCTAAGTAAATTGGACATTAATATTATTAAATTCAGATAGTTATAGGAGGTATTGAATTTTGAAATTTAACCTGAATTTAAAATGGCCCGCCGTCGGCCGTAAAACTGCGACGGCTCTGTGTGCCCTGCTCTGCCTGCTGTTGGCGCTGACTTTGGCCGGCTGCACCGGCAAGGCGGAAAAGCCGGCGATGGTGGTAAACGACGTAGCCGTGCCCCAGGGCGTGCTGAACTACTATATCAATTACGGCAAGGATTATCTGGCCAGCTACGGCATTGATATTAACGATGCGGAAACCGGAGCGCAGTATATGAGCCTGATTGAGGAGCAGGGCGTGGATATTGTCACCGAGATTGCCGTGGTGCGCTCGCTGGCTAAGGAGGCCGGCCTGACCGTTGCACCGGAGCAGGTGACGGAAAACCTGCAAACGGAAAAAAGCTACTTCACCGACGACGCAGCCTGGCAGGAATGGCTGACCACCTACCAGCTGACCGAGGACGATGTGAAGTGGATTTTGGAATATCAGCTGCTATCCGACGCCCTTTTTGACTACGTCAATCAGGATTTGACAATGACCGACGAGGAAGTGGCTGCTATTTACAACGCCGCCCCCGCCGACTACGACACCTATCGCTTTGGCCACATTTTGATTACCCCGGACGGTGACGACGACGCAGCCTGGGCTGCCGCGCTGCAAACCGCCAACGAGGCCCTGGCCAAAATCAACGACGGCTCCGCCACCTTTGAGGAATTGGCCGCGCAGTACAACCCCGATAGCACCCAGGCCACCGGCGGCGATTTGGGGCAGTATGTCAGCCAAAACGCCAGCCCCTACGTTGAAGAATTTTCCCAGGCGGCCTTTGCCCTGAACGAGATAGGCCAAGTTTCCGCCGCGCCGGTACGCAGCAGCTTCGGCTATCATCTGATTAAGCTGCTGGATAAAAAAAGCGGCCTGGAAAACGCCCGCGACGCAATCATTGATGCGCAGCTGGGCGAGGCCCGCACCGCTAAATATAACGACTACCTGAACGAAGCGGTGGCCAACGCCGTGGTTTCCCAGGAATATCAGCGTCAGTATGTAGTGGAGAACAATGCCGAAAATGGCCAAAACGGTGAAAACGATACCAACACCACAAACACCACCGACAACAACTAAATAAACCAAAATAAACCTAAGGCGTTTCCAAGACATATATCTTTGATGTGTTTATTATGGAAGAATCTGCAAATATTAGCATAAACAAGCAGATAATCTATTTTAAATCATTTTAATAATTCCAAAATCCTTAATACCCAGTTAATCTAACAGGTATAAAATATTTTCATAAAAAATAATAAGGAGCCAGGCCTATGTTTAATATTTTAGTTGTAGAAGACGACGCCGCCTTGCGCAAAATGATGCAGAGCGTTTTGCAGCGCAACGGCTACCGCACGCTGCTGGCGGAGGACGGCGAGGCTGCGCTGGCCGTGCTGGAGCGCGAGCAGGCGGATTTAATCATCACTGATATTATGATGCCAAATATGGACGGCTACGAGCTGACCGAGCTCCTGCGCCAAAGCAATTACAACATGCCCATTTTAATGGTAACAGTTAAGGAGAGCTACACCGACAAGCACCGGGGTTTCTCCGCCGGCATTGACGATTATATGGTGAAGCCCATTGACATCAATGAGATGATTTTGCGGGTGCGGGCCTTGCTGCGCCGGGCCCAGATTGCCAACGAGCACCGTTTGCAGGTGGGCGCCACCCTGCTGGATTGGGACGCGCTGCAAGTCACCTTTAACGGACAGGAACTTTCCCTGCCGCAAAAGGAATTTTACCTGCTTTTCACGCTGCTCTCCTATCAGGGCAAAATCTTCACCCGCCAACAGCTGCTGGACGAAATTTGGGGTATGGACACCGAAAGCGACGAGCGCACCGTGGACGTGCACATCAACCGCCTGCGCGATCGCTTCAAAAACAATCAGGATTTTGAGATTGTCACCGTGCGAGGCCTGGGCTACAAGGCGGTGACCAAGTGAAACGGCGTTTAACCAACCGCGACCTGCACCGTCAACCAGGCCTTTTGCGCTTTTCCCGTCTGAGCATCACCTTGCGCTTTTGCGCCTTTATTATGCTGACTATCTTCTGCGTACATCTCATCGTGTTCTGCCTGATGAATTTGGCCGCAGTCAACAACTGGCTACATTCCGACAACCAGATTATGCTGGTGACGGCTCTGCTAATGCTGATAAGCTGCCTGCTTACCGGTCTATTTTTCACCAACGTTTTTTACAAAATGATATTTCAGCCGTTGCAAAACCTGATGCACGCAATCCACGAGGTTGGACACGGCAATTTTCAGGTACGTCTGAACAGCGACGACCCACACGAGATTGGCTTTTTAGCCAGTGCCTTCAACCAGATGATTGAACAGCTGGGCGAGTTGGAAACCCTGCGCAGCGATTTTATCGCCAACGTTTCCCACGAGTTCAAAACGCCGCTGGCCGCCATTCAGGGCTGCGCCGCCCTGCTCCAGGACGACACCCTCTCCCCCGCGGAACGCCGCCAATATGTTGACCTAATCTACAACTCCGCCAAACGGCTTTCCGTGCTCTCCACCAACATTCTGGAGCTTTCCCGGCTGGAACATAGCAAGGTGGAGGTGAAACGCACCAGCTTCTCGTTGGACGAACAACTGCGCCAGGCCTTGCTGGTGCTGCAAAGCGACTGGCAGCAAAAGGATATTGAGCTGGATTTGGATTTGCAGGAGCTGATTTACTACGGCAGCGATGAGCTTTTAATGCAGGTTTGGCTAAATTTGTTAGGCAACGCCATCAAATTTAGCCCGGAGGGCGGCAAGGTGACGGTGCTGTTGGAAAAACTGCCCGCCGCTGTGGCTGTGACCGTGCAGGACGAGGGCATTGGCATTAACGAGGCCGCCCAACACCGCATTTTTGATAAGTTTTACCAGGTGGACACTGCTCACAAAACCGAGGGCAACGGCCTGGGCCTGGCAATGGTGAAGCGAATTTTGGATTTGCTGCAAGCAGACATTGAAGTGGAAAGCCAACCAGGCCAAGGCGCAACTTTCACCGTTTATCTGCCGCTGACAGCTGCGCCCAAGGAGCCCAAGGACAACGGCGCGGCAGCTAAAAACAGCCCTCAAAAATAAAACAACTCTTCAAATTTAACATCTAAAGCAATGCAAAGGACTAAAGCCAGTTTGGCCGTTGGGTTGAACTGCCCGGTTTCAATGGAACTGATAGTGTTGCGAGAAACACCCACCAGTTCCGCCAGCTGGGCCTGAGAAAGCTTTTTAGCCTGCCGCATTGCTTTTAAATTGTTTTTTAAAATTAACTTTTCATTCATTTACTCTTTTTTCCTATTATTTTTTTACCAATTTCCTACGCCAAAACCTCAACAACGTGGCAAAGCAAAAACAAAACTGCCGCCACACAAGCCACAACCGTCGTCACCAGATAGGACTTTTTTCGGGTAAATTTGTATTTGGGATAGGCCTCCGCCCCGGTAAAAATCCACAGCATCGCAAATGGAACATAGTTGGAAACACCGTTAAACCAGTTAAAAATAACAATCGTCAGCTCCATAATCCCAAACGCGGTGATACCCAGCTGCCGCCCCCGGCTTTCCGCCTCCCGCAAGCCCTCGTCCACAGCCTCGCTACGACTTATAGCTAAAACTTCTTCTCGATTCATAAAAAATCCTCCCTCTCGCACTATCATCTGTGCAATATAATAAGCTTGACAAGTTTTATTGTCAAGCTTATTATACCACTGCCAAGTTTACTTGTCAACAGTTTTTGCAAAGTTTTCTTGTCATTTTGTCAAGGCGTGCTCAGCGCAACAAAGGCAATCATCAGCCGGCTGCTTTTTAGCAAGGAATATTTCCCGATAAGCGCCGGGCGTCAGGCCGATAAAACTGCTGAAATAGTTAGTAAAATGGCTTTGGTCGGCAAAGCCGCAGGACATAGCGGCATGCAAGGGCGAGGCCCCCTGCTGCAACAGCTTTTTGGCTTCATTAATACGCACCGTTTCCAAATAGCGATAGGGCGTAATCCCTTTGGTTTTAGTAAAAGCGCGCAGCAGGGCCGATTTGCTGAGGCCGGCCGCATTGCAGATTTGGACCAAGCTGAGGCGTTCGGCAAAATTTTGCTCCATAAAGCGACAGGCCAGCTCAATCTCCCGGCGGCATTCCGGCAAGTATTCCGCAAAGGACTGGCCGCAGCTTTTGATAAGCGCCCCTAGCAAAAACAGCAACGCCTCTTCCTTGCCGAAGCCACTGCAACCCGCCATCACCTGCCGGTGCAGCCGGCGCAGATAGAGGCTGATTTCCTTGTCATAAAGCACATTTTCGGCAAAGGCAGGCAAGGCCGGGCTGCCAGTCAGCTCGCAAACCCACTTCCGCATAGCCTCCTGGCTGATATTAAAGCTTCGATAATCTAAAAACTGCTCGTCCAGTTGGGTGCAGGAATGATTGTCACCCGGATTGAACAGCACCAGACTACCCGGCTCCAAAACATACTCCTGCCGTCGACAGCAAAGCAGTCTACGGCCGGCCTCCACAAAACCGACCACATAATACTCGTGAAAATGATTGGGAAAGGGCTGCGTCACCCCTGCCAAACGATAGGCCTCAATTTGCAGCTGCTCGTCCCAAACCACAGTCCGCGTTTCTTTTTTCATCTAAACCGCGCCCCCTTTGCTTTATTTTAACACAGACAGCCGCCAAAAGTATTGTAAAATATGCGCAACAAAAATTTTCCCGTTTTTTATGGATAATTTTAACGCAAAGTCTTGACAAACAGCCGCCAATTTGTTATTATAATTTGTGCTACATGGCTTTTAAGCATTTGCAGCTTTTATGGTGGATATGGCGAAGCGGTTAACGCACCGGATTGTGGCTCCGGCACGCATGGGTTCGATCCCCATTATCCACCCCACATTGGGGCGTAGCCAAGCGGTAAGGCAACGGGTTTTGGCTCCGTCATGCGTAGGTTCGAATCCTGCCGCCCCAGCCAAAGGTCGGGCTAAATGCCCGACCCTATTTTTAGGAAAATTTCACAGTTTAAAAAACGCCGCTGTGATTAATCTGCGGACGTGGCGGAATTGGCAGACGCACCAGACTTAGGATCTGGCGAGCAATCGTGAGGGTTCAAGTCCCTCCGTCCGCACCATTTTTTTCCTGACTTGCCGCAAAAAAAGCAAAAAAACTATTGCAAAAACGGCGGCAAAGTAGTATGATAATAAGGTAAGCTTTTTAAGGGCCCATAGCTCAGCTGGGAGAGCGCTGCGTTCGCATCGCAGAGGCCGAGGGTTCAAATCCCTTTGGGTCCACCACCAACAAAGGATGACGCTTAATTAGTAGTCATCCTTTTTATTATAAAAACGTTTGTATTCTTTAATAATGTGCATACTCTAATATATATAACTATATAACAAAATAAAAGGATGTGGCATTATGCAAATTGAATCACTAAACATTAAAAATTATCGTGTTTTTCATAATGTATCCGTTGACAACCTGCCACAAATGGCAGTTTTTATGGGACAGAATGGTGTTGGTAAAACAACTTTTTTTGATGTGTTTGGCTTTCTAAATGATTGTTTAAGCAGTAATGTCCGCTCAGCTTTAGCTAAACGTGGTGGTTATAACGAAGTAATATCTAGAGATCAAAACGAGGATATGCATTTTGAAATTAAATTTCGCCCATCACCTGACGAACCTATAATTACCTATGAACTTACAATCGGTTTAAATGAAGCTGCAGCACCAGTTGTAAAAAAAGAGGTAATGAGATTTCGCCGTGGACAGCATGGAGCACCTTGGAAAATCCTAGATTTTGCTTATGGCGAAGGCGTAGCGGCAGATGGCAGCTTGCAATCCTATGAAACCGTACAAATGGCAACTCGTAAACGTCAAAAAGTTGCCGCACCTGATATATTAGCAATCAAGGGATTGGGACAATTTGAAGATTTTCCTGCGGTTGCTTCATTACGACGCTTAATTGAAGATTGGTATGTATCAGATTTTCATATTGAAGGAGCGCGTGAACGCCAACAAGCTGATTATAGCGAATCTCTTTCCAGAACAGGTGACAATTTATCACAAGTTGCAAAATATCTTTACGATAATCATCGTGATAGATTTGACTCTATTTTGCAAGCAATGAGAGAACGTGTTCCCGGTGTAAATAACGTTGAGGCTAAACTTACAGAAGACGGCTATGTAATCTTACGTTTTCAAGATGGGCGTTTCAAAAATCCTTTTTCGTCTAAGTTTGTTTCAGACGGAACAATTAAAATGTTCACATATTTAATATTACTCAGAGACCCCAACCCACATGCTTTACTTTGCGTTGAGGAGCCGGAAAATCAACTGTATCCAGAGTTATTGCCACAACTGGCCGAGGAATTTCGGCATTATACAGACGTTGGAGGTCAGGTTTTTATTTCAACTCACTCACCAGATTTTTTAAATGCTATTCGTTTAGAAGAATTATACTGCTTAGTCAAAATTAATGGTTACACTGATATTATTTGCGCCTCTAAACTACCGCTTATTGTTTCATTATACAAAGAAGGAGATTTGTTAGGTGAGTTGTGGCAACAAGGTATTCTTTTAACTGAAGCTACAAAGGAAGCGCACAATTTACAAAAGGAGTCCTCGCAATGAAACTCATATTTCTTTTAGAGGAGTTTTCAATGAAATATTTACTTGATGAGCTGTTGCCCAAAATACTTCCTGACGATGTGGAGTTTCAAACAATACCACACACAGGTAAAAGTGCACTAGAAAAATCTATACCACGTAAATTGCGTGCTTGGAATGAACCCAATGATATTCGATTTGTAATTTTACACGATCAAGATAACAAAGATTGTCGACAATTAAAAAAGAAACTCTTAGAGCTTTGCAATGTAACAGACCGACCTGTCCTCGTTAGAATTATCTGCCAAGAATTAGAATCCTGGTACTTTGGTGATATGAATGCTGTTGCACAAGCCTATGATAAACCTAATTTACGAAACATATCTAAAAAGAAAAACTATCGAGTTCCTGACAATATTCAATCACCAAAGGCAGAGTTACTTAAACTAATACCCAATCATCAACAAATTAGCGGCGCAAAAAAAATTGCACCACTAATGTCAATAGAGAACAATTCATCTGAAAGTTTTCAATATTTCATATCTGGTATTCATAAATTGATTGGCCGATAATTGCAAAAACTGAAATAAATGCCAAAAAAACTTCCACGCTTAGATTATATTCGATCTGTTTATATTTCAACTCAGCCAAAAAGAAAAGCAAGGCGCATCCCCGTGCGGGAAACATCGCCCTGCTTTTCTTTTCTGCAAGAGTTTAGCCGTTAAGCATAATACACCATTTTAACTACCAGGCCTGCATCATCTGCTCCAACACCTGCACCATTCTGTTAAACAGCAGCGCGCTGGGGCTTTTCCTAAAGGTCTGGCTGGTTGGGTCAAACTCCTCAAAGGAAGCCTGATAACGCGCCCAATCCAAGATGTTGTTGGGGCCGGCCTGCAAAGCGTAGGCAACGCCCTGCGCCGGCGCTGAAATCTGCGCGCCGGTTTCAGCGTCCTCCAGCCGCGTCAGGCTCAGGCCGGAAACGCGGCTTTTGCCCTCTGCCGGAATAACGCCGTAGGCGCAAAGCTCCTCCACAAATTTGTAATATTCCTCCCGCGTCATATTCTGGGGATCGTACTTTTTAGCCAACTCCGCCGCCTGCTCCTTTGTCAGGCCGGGCTGGCTTTGTGCGGCCTGCAAACGGGCCGCAGACTGCTCCTTGGCCTCGGCCAACGCCGCCGCCAGCGCCTCCCGGTATTCAGCCTTGGCCACTCCGTATTGGCCCTTATAAGCGAACCAATCCGCTTTGAACACGCCGCTTGTTCCATCAACCAACAAACTAAACACTCCTCTCCTAAATTCTTACAACAACTATATATCCGCATTATAACATTCTTCAGAATAAATTTCAAGTTTTTTTCCTGTTTAATAGCAAATTTTTCAAATATCAGTTGACATGAAAAGCTTTCATTTGATACAATGTTAAAAAGTCACAAAATAGGAGGCTATTGCATGAAACAAGTCTTTGGAATGAGCCAAAACGGCAACCTGCGGGAGGCTGCCAGCGCCTTAACCAATCCTCAATTTATTATGCTGCTGTCCAATCAGGCGCAGTTTGAGCAACACGTTCGTGAGCTTGAACAGCTGTTTCCTGGCGTTCCCAGCATCGGATGTATTGGTATGAGTTATGACACCAGAGTGGTGGAAAATGGCGTGGGCCTTATCGGCTTTTCAGATGGCGTTCAAGCAACCGCCAATGTGCTGGAACAGGTTTCCACTATGCCGGTAAAATATATCAGCCGTTTGGAGGAGGACGTGAAGAAGATTGACGCCGCCGCCCAAAACACGGTTTGTATTGATTTTTGCGCAGGCAACGATGCTTGCGTGCTGACCACTCTGAACACCGTGCTGAAACACCGGGGCATTTCTCTGGTGGGCGGCACCGGCAACGCCGGCAAGGTTTCTGCCAACGGCCGCGTCTACGAGGACGCCGTGGCTTACGGCCTGGTGCGCAACCAAAGCGGCCGGGTGAAAACATATAAGGAAAACATTTATCATCAGATGGGAAACTATCGTTTTATCGCTTCGCAAACAGACCGGGCCAAATATGTGCTTGGCGCGCTCAACGGCAAGCCGGCCAAACAGGTATATCAGAGTATTCTGCACGTTACGGACGAGCAAATTTTAACCCAAACATTTAAAAACCCCTTTGGCAAAATTAATGGCGATGATGTTTGTATCATTTCTATTAAAGAGGTAGATGGCAACGCACTGGCCTGCTTCCGGCAGGTAAATGATTCCGATGTGTTGGTGCTGCTGGAACTGGGCGACTATCGAGAAATCGCCCGGCAGACAATCCAGCAAATCTGCCAGGAATTTCCGCACCGTTCAGCTGTTTTTTCAGTCAACTGCCTGTTCCGCTACAAACTGTTCAGCGAGCAGGGTTATATGCAGGATTATCTGCAAGATATGCGCGCTTTGGGCAGCCACGCTGGTTTTGTCGGCTACGGCGAGCATTACAACAACCGCTTTGTCAACCAATCAATGACCTGCGTTGTTTTTGAATAGGGAGGTAATCAGCATGTTTTTTTCCAAAAATAAACCGGCCCAGGCGGCGCCAAAGCCCCAAACCAAAGCGGTTGGCAAACCAAACAACCTCCAACCCGTGCTGCACGTAACCGACAGCCTTAAAGACTATCAAAAGGAACTGGCCCTGCGCGAGGTGGAGGCGCTATCTGAATTGAGCCTGGTAGGCAGCACCTTTTCCGGCGTGTTGCATGAAGCAGACCAGTTTCAGGAGAAATTGCAGGAATTTGGCCTGACCTTTGCCAACGTCAACCAGGTGGCCGGCCAATATGTTCAGGTGCGAGAATCCATCGGGCAAGCCGTCGACGAAGCCCAAAACAAGGTGGAAGAGCTAAAAGACACCTCCATTAAAGTGGAAAACTCCTTTGGGGAGATGGAGGCCACTTTCACCCAACTGCAAGCAGCGGTGGCCAGTATTCAGCAATGTATGAGCAAAATTGTTTCGATTGCCGATGAAACCAACATTTTGGCCCTCAACGCCTCCATCGAGGCCGCCCGCGCCGGCGAAAAAGGCAAAGGTTTCGCCGTGGTGGCAGTTAAGGTTAAGGAGTTGGCCGAGGAAATCAAGGAGCTGGCTAACGAAGTGGATTCCGGCGTACATAATGTAGAAAACGGCACCAACCGCCTAAACGACAGCATTATGACCTCCCGCAAGGCTTTAGGCCAAAGCGTGGAAACCGCCAACAGCACCTACGATACTTTTCACAATATCACCGAAGCGGCAGAGGGCTCGGCCACTGTTCAGACGGAAATTTCCGATGTTATCGAACAGTCCCAAAGCGCCTTACAGATAATCTGCCAATTTTTTGACGCTATTAAACAGCAACACCAGGAGGTTATGCAGCACCTTCGCCGGGCCAGCAATCTTGGCACCTTAAAAAGCGGTATGTTTGAGGATATGAACAATATGCTTTCTCAAATTCCGCCAATGGTTGAGGAAATGGAAAAGAAATAGAACCCAAACATTAAAGTAGCGTCTGGAATTAATCCGACGCTACTTTTTTATTTTTTTTGCCAAAAGAGCTTGACAAGTACACACGATATGTGTATAATGTAAGTATGAATTGAAAAGGAGGTCACACCAATGGAAAAAGAACGTATCAATATTTCTATCGATCAGGAGGTTCGTGAAATGCTCAAAGAATTGGCCGAGGCCCGGCACACCACAGTTTCCCAGCTTATCACCGACTGGACTGTGGATAAGTACAAGGAAATGAAAGCCTGGGAGCGGCTGGACAACATCTTCTCCATCCAAGGGGAACTGGATTTGGCAGTTGACGAATATCTGGAGCAAAATCCCCAGGCCGACCCGGCGGAGGTGCGGCGCAGCCCTGACCTGCTGGCGGCAATCCTTAACGGTTATCGGAGCAGAATGGAAACCGAGCTGCTGGAGCAAGGACTGCTGCCGGTGAACGACCCCGACAACCCCGTCTTTAACTAAATTTGCCTCACAATTTTCTGATAACAGCGTCGGATTTATGATCCGGCGCTGTTTTGCTATCTAATAAGCCTCTTTAATCATAGCGCAAAGCCTCAATCGGCTCCAGTTTGGCCGCCTGCCGGGCCGGATAAGTGCCGGAAAGCACGCCCACCAGCACGGAAACCGCCACCGCCGCCAAACTGGGCAAAATCGCGCCAATTAAATAATCAAACGAAACTTCCATAACCAAAATCAGCAGGAAAAAGGCCCCAAAACCGACTATAACCCCAAGCCCGCCGCCGATTAAGCCGATGATAACCGCCTCCAGGGCAAACTGCCGCTGAATATCCCGCCTGGTGGCCCCAAACGCCTTGCGGACGCCGATTTCCCTGGTGCGGGCCTGCACGCCGGCCAGCATTACGCTCATAATGCCCGCGCCGCCGATAAGCAGCACAATCACGGCCAAAAACACCTGCTGCACCGCGTCGCCGATAATAAAACCTTTTATCATTTCCGATGATTCCCCTAAGGAGATAATTGTCAGCCACCAAACGGTTCTCCGCTCCCGGCCGGTTCGTTCCTTTAGCATATCCATCACCAGCGTTTGCGCTTCATCCATTTTATCTTTTCCATTAGCATATACATAATATTTATCCTCATATATACCGGCATTATAAGGATCAAGCCTATCTCCAAGCATTTTTCTGGCGTTGGTGTAAGGAATATAAACCTCGCTATTCAGGGTTCGGGACTTTGGCACCTCGGCCAAAACCCCAACAACGGTGTAATTCTCGCCCCAAACTTTGATTTCCTTACCCAAAGCGTCGCCGCCCAGCAAATCGTTAGCAATGCTGTTGCCTATCACGCAAACTTTGCGTTCCCTATCTATATCCAAATCGGCAAAAAAACGCCCCTCCTGCAAATGCAGCACCGGCCGCATTTTAAGATAGCTGTCGCCCACTCCATAAACCTGCGCTTCGTCAGCAGCCGCATCGCCATATCTCACGCCGCCCGGCAGGTCAAACTCAGAATACGGCGATATGGCGCTGATAACCTCTGGATTATCCGCCGCAACCTGCTCCATATCCTCCGGCGTAATCCTTACCGGATAATCCACGTCAGTGCTGACCCACATATCCAAAAGGCTGTCGGCATATTCCTCCTTTTCATTCTGAACGAACATCAAGGAAACATTGCAGCAGCTCAAAGCAAGGATAAAACCGGCAATGCCGATAAACATCCCCAAAACAGCTTGCAGGCAACGCCACTTGTTGGCGGCCAAATTGCGCACCGCATTTTGCAGACTTTGTTTAATATCCACCTAAAAAACCTCCCTTAAACACAGTTAATCGTAACGCAAAGCGTCAATCGGCTCCAGCCGGGCCGCCCTGCCCGCCGGCAAAAAGCCGAAAATTATCCCCAGACCGACGGAAACGCTGAAAGAAAGCAACACGGAATCCCCGGCCAACGCAAACGGCAGCTTCATAAAATGACAGGCCAAAAAGCTGGCCGCCACCCCCAGGCCCACGCCAAACAAGCCGCCCGTGGCGCTGGTGCAGGCCGCCTCAATTATAAATTGCAGCCGAATATCCCGCCGCCTGGCCCCAAAGGATTTGCGCACGCCAATTTCCTTAGTGCGCTCCGATACGGAAATGGACATAATATTCATAATCCCCACGCCGCCCACCAGCAGGGCAATGCCGGCAATCATTGAAAGCACGGAAAGCATACTTCCTTGCATAGCAATCATCATTTCCATCCGTTCCTTTTGGCTGGTGATTTGAAAGTAATCGTCCTTTTCATAACATTCCAGCAGCAGTTCCTCAATCGCCGCCACCGCGGCCTCGGAACATTCTCTAGTGCGAGAATTTAAAGTGTAGCTGCTCACAAAAGGCGTTTCCCCCAGCTGCAAAACGTTGGTGTAAGGGATATAAACCACATCATCCACGCCGCCGGCCGCGTTTTGCAAATCAATATCGGAAAGCTCGTCCTGCGGGCCCAGCACGCCCACCACGGTGTAATTCCGCCCGCGGATTTTAAGGCTGCTGCCCAAGGCCCGGCCGCCCATAATCACCCGGTTCACGTAATGCCCCACCACGCAAACCTGGGCCTGCCGCTCCACGTCCATATACTGCAAAAACCGCCCCTCCGTCAGGTCCAACAGCTGCGTTTGCAGATAAGCCTCGCTCACGCCATAAATCTTCGTCCCACTGTGGCGCTCGTTGCCGTATTTAACGCCGCCGCCCAGCCCCACGCTGGGGCTTAAATCGCAGAGCAAATCCGGCTTGCTGCTCACCAACTCATACATATCCTCCACACTAATTTGGCGGGTGGAATCCCGATTGTACAGACTGACGCTGATCATATTGGCCCCCAGCTTATCGAAACGGGCCTCCACCTTGGCCACCGTGCCCCGGCCGATAGTCATAATCGCAATAACCGCCGCCACGCCGATAATTATGCCCAGCATAGTCAGCAGAGAGCGCACCTTGCGCGCCAGCAGGCTTTTAATGGCCAGCTTAAAACCTTGGCTAATATTCATTTGGTGCACCTCCTGACTTATTTAATTAATCGCTGTCAGCCCTCGCTGATAGCCGCCACCGGCTCCAGCTTGGCCGCCTTGCCTGCCGGATAAGTGCCGAATATCATACCCACGCCAACCGAAATCAAAGCTGTTATAACCAAGGGTAAAAAAGGAACCCCAAGCACATCTAACGGCAAATGTAAAACATCACAAACAATGTAAATAATTGGCACGGCTAAAAAAATACCAACCACACAGCCAAGCATACTAATACAAACACTTTCACACAAAAATTGCTTTTGTATATCCTTGTTTGTTGCGCCGAATGCCTTACGAATACCAATCTCCTTGGTGCGCTCCTCAACCAAAGCTATCATCATATTCATAATACCGTTGCCACCCACCAGCAATATCAAAAAGGCAAACAAGGCAAAAGGAGCAAACACCATTGACAAACCTTGGCTCATCTGTTTTCCCTGCCAATCTAACGATGTTATATTGGCCGCGTCGGTTTCATTCAGACAACTGTCCAACATAGACCTGATTGCAGCATGGGCTTCAACCGTATTTTCTGCGCTTGTAACGCCAACAAAATATGAGCTGAAGTAAGACCCAATGCCGCTAAATGTTTCTGGACGAAAATCTGCTCCAGTTATTTTTAATGCACAAGTGGACGGAAGCAAAATTGTATCATTCCAATTTTCAGCGTCTAAATCAATTTCTGCCAACACACCAATAACAGAAAAATTAGTTCCGGCTATTTTTAGGCTTTGCCCTAAAGCATTACCACCCATAATTTTATTTGCAATATTACTGCCTATAACACACACATTCTGCTCGCGTTCAATATCCATATTTTGTAAAAACCGGCCTTGTTTAACCTGCAAAACATGGATAATTTTATAAAAATCCTCATTAATCCCCTCAATATTTATATTGCTGTTATTATATAGCTTATTATCATACACAAAACCGTCAACATAATCAGATACATATATCATCGGGCTTACAGCGTAAATCAGATCTGGATTTTCCTTAATCAAATTCTGCCAATCCTCGTCCGTTAGCGTATCACGTGAAAAGGTGTCCATTCTTTCAAAAACGCTCACCCATATCACACCCGAATTATAATTTGCAACCTGCATTTTAATTTGATTTAATAAGCCTTGGGCAACGCAAACCACAGTAAAAACAGATACTAAACCAATAACA
Organism: Bacillota bacterium; assembly: GCA_021769035.1. Lineage (GTDB taxonomy): Bacteria > Bacillota > Dehalobacteriia > UBA4068 > UBA4997 > Avidehalobacter. The sequence goes on from JAETTP010000004.1 coordinate 49,699, forward strand.
AAAATTAATGTTGATTGCAGGGTTCGCATTTTGTTTTTTAATAAGCTTTGAAAAGATAAACGAAAAAGCTGCTTAATATCCATAATTTCTATTCCTTTTTCCGATCTTAATCGCTGTCAGCCCTCGCTGATAGCCGCCACCGGCTCCAGCTTGGCCGCCTTGCCTGCCGGATAAAGACCAAAAATTACGCCAACCAGCATTGCTGCAACCGCCGCCAGCAAAGCCGGCAACAGCAAAGACGGCAAATTCAACAAATCAGGGCTGAAAAGCAGCTGGCCGGCATAACCAATCGGCACGCTGCCCATAAAACGGCAAACCAGCCAACCGGCAGGCAGGCCCAACGCCACGCCCAGCAGCGCGCCCAGGCCGCTGGTGCAAACGGCCTCCAGCAAAAACTGCCGGCGGATTTCCCCAGCCGTGGCCCCAAAAGCCCGCCGGACGCCAATTTCCCGCTTGCGCTCCTGCACGGCGGCCAGCATCACGTTCATAATCCCAACGCCGCCCACCAGCAGCACAAACCCGGAAAGGCCAAGCAATTTGCCCACCAGACCAAAAACGCACTCCCGGTCATATTTTTGCGAGGTGCGATTGCTTAGGGAAAACAGCAGGGTGGTTTCCCCGTGCGGCCGGCCGCTGACCTCCGCCAGCAGCGCGCGCACTGTGTCGCGTCCATTGATGATGTTATCCGTGCTGTTCAGGTTCACGTAGTAAATATCCAGATAAAATTCCTCGTTTTCCCGCAGCGGCACCAAAATTTCCCCGGTCAGCTGTTTGGCGCTGGTGTAAGGAATATAGGTGCGATAATTGCCCTCCTCCAAATCAGGCTTAATTTCGCCAAAAACACCGATTACCGTAAAATTCTGCCCGCAGATTTTCACCGTTTGGCCCAGGGCCTGCTCATAATCCTGACAGCCCAAAAGCTCCGCAGCCACCGCGCTGCCCACCACGCACACATTTTGGCGGCGGCTGACGTCCAGCGGCTGCAAAAAACGCCCCGCCGCCACCTGGCAGGCCGGCTTCATACTCAAAAACTGCTCGCTAACCCCTTGCACCGTGGCCTTTTCCAAGGTTTCCCCGTTATAGCGCAGGTTGGGCTCCTCCACAAAAACCAGGGGCGATACCGCCGTTATGTACTCGGAGCTTTCCACCAGCCCCTCCATATCCTCCACCGTCACCCGCGGCGATTTCTCTGCACTCACGTAAACGCCCATATACATCAGGCTGGGGCTGTAGGCGGAATAAAACTTGCCCACGCCTTGCAGCAAATTGCTGCCCATACATAAAATAACCACCGCAGCCGCCACGCCAATCACCATTCCCAGCGTGGTTTGGGCAAAACGTAGCTTGTTGGCCCGCAAATTGCGCCAGGCCATCGACAAACCCTGCCGAACATCCATAATTAACACCTCCATAAATTTAAGCTCATAAACCCTCGTTGATAGCAACCACCGGCTCTATTTTGGCCGCCTGCCGGGCCGGATAGGTGCCGAATATCATACCCACGCCAACCGAAACGGCCAGGGCCAGCAGAATCGGCCAGGCACTCAAGGCAATATCCAAGTATGCCGTAGGATAAGTTACGCCCGTAGCGTCAAAACTTATACTATCAAAAAGCACCGGAACAGCAAAGCTGGCCACCTCGCCCAGAACAACGCCAACCACACCGCCAAGCAAGCTTGTAATTATCGCCTCTAACATAAACTGGCGCTGAATATCCTTATTAGTAGCGCCAAATGCCTTGCGAATCCCAATCTCTTTGGTGCGCTCCCGTACACTGGCCAGCATTACGTTCATAATGCCCACGCCGCCAACCAGCAAAACACCACTAGCCCCCAACATCAGGTTAAAACCCAAGGAATAAGTGCCGCCTTTACCGGCCTCATAAAAAAACAATTCGCTGGCGCAGGTTAAAAACCACTTATCAATATTAGCCTCCTCACCCACTATCGCCGACACCTCCTGCTCTACGGCCCTGCGGGCGTTGCCGATATTATCCACGCCGTTGGCAAAAAGCACAAAACGGTTTGAATAGTAATCGCCTAGATAACCCTTTCCTATCCTCTCACCGGTTATTTTAAGGGCGTTGGTATAAGGCAGATATATATGCTCTTCATTATTTGAGCGTCCTGATTTTTCCATTATGCCAACCACTGTACAATTTACACCCCAAATTTTCAGCGTTTTGCCCAAAGCGTCGCCGCCCATAAGCTCATTGGCAATATCGCTGCTCACCACGCAAACGTTTTGTTCCCGGCGGCAATCCATATACTGGATAAAACGCCCCTCGGCCAGTTTTTCATTAGGCGTAGCGTTTAGATAATTTTCATTTACGCCAACAAAGATAGCCTCGTCAAAACATTTATCGCCATACCAGATATTGCCACCCAAAGTATGGTCATATACAAAAGGCGAAACCGCCACAATGGTCTCCGGATATTTGGCGGCAATTTCGTCCATATCCTCAATGGTTATCGGCCTGTTAAGCTCCAGTCTGGTAGCAATATACATATGCATAACGCTGAAACTTTCCGGGTTCCAAATCTCTTCCATCAGATTGAGTAATACTTGACAGATATTGCCGGTTGCCACAATCGCCGCCACGCCAATCATCATTGCCAGCGTAGTCTGGGCAAAGCGCATTTTGTTGACGCACAAATTCCTGATTGCTGCAAAAAAGCTTTGTTTAATATCCACAAAACACCCTCCTTATTAACTTCTCTTAATCGCTATCAGCTTTCGTTGATAGCCGCCACCGGCTCCAGCTTGGCCGCCTGCTGAGCCGGATAGGTGCCAAAGATTACGCCAACCGACACCGAAAGCCCCAAAGCCAGCAAAATCGGCCAGGCTGTTATGTGAATATCTAACTCAGACACAGGAAAACCAAAAACACTAAAGTCAAGCAGCCAAGGCGCGGCAAAGCTTAACATCACACCAAAAACCAGGCCTAAAAAACCGCCAAACAGGCTGGTTATCAAGGCCTCCAGCCTAAATTGCCAGTGGATATTTTTATTTGTCGCGCCAAAGGCCTTGCGTATGCCAATTTCTTTGGTGCGCACCTCCACGCTGGCTATCATCACATTCATAACGCCCACGCCGCCCAGCAGCAGCACAAGCAAAGCCAGCAGAAAATACTTGTAAACCTGACTGACGGCATAACCAATGACATCTTCCTTAACAAATTGATAACTTAAAAACGTCATAGACCAATTATCCTTACCCAGCAGTTTATCTATCTCCTCCTGGATCAAATTACGCACGTTACCGATATTTTCCATACCGTTAGCCTTAACCTCAAAACGGTCAGCATAATATTTATTTTCCTGATAACCGGTGCGAATAACATCGCCAACCATTTTGCGCGCGCAGGTATACGGCAGAAATATCAGCCCCGCTGTGTTATCGTCATCAACCCCCACCACCGTAAAATTATATCCGTCAATATTCAGGGTTTTACCCAAGGCATCGCCGCCCAGCAGTTTATCGGCAATGTCCGTGCCAACCACGCACACGTTTTGCTCCCGCCGGCAATCCATATACTGAATAAAACGGCCCTCCTTGAGCTTTACGCAGTGCATATCAGCATACTGTTCATTTACGCCAAAGTAATTGCCTTTTTTGTAAATTTTATCACCGTATCGCACATTACAATAGATTGAATCAGCAACAATATACGGTGAAACTCCTAAAATAATATCGGGGTTAGCTTCGGCAATTTTTTCCAAATCCTCAATAGTCGCCCGTTTGTTTGAATCAACCCGGCTGCTGATATATATATTGTTATTGCTCATAATGTCCGGCGTCCAGGAAGTTTCCACCTGCTGAATCAACACCTGACAAGTATTGCCAAGAACGATAAACGCCGCCACGGCCACAATCAGAGCAAACATAGCCTGTATTGAGCGCCGCTTGTTGGCATACAAATTGCGCGCCGCATTCAAAAAACTCTGTTTTATATCCACAAAAAACGCCCTCCTTATTAACTTCTCTTAATCGCTATCAGCTTTCGTTGATAGCCGCCACCGGCTCCAGCTTGGCCGCCTGTTTGGCGGGATAAGTGCCGGAAAGCAGGCCGACCAGTATCGTAATCGCAAAGGCAGCCAACATCGGCCAAACAGTACCTGTTATATAAGTTAAAGGCGAATGGCTTGTAAGAAAAATCCCAAGAATTATGCCAAAGCCAACTGCCACCCCCAGCAGGCCGCCAATCAAACCGGTAATCACCGCCTCCAGCATAAACTGACGCTTAATATCATTGGCAGTGGCTCCAAAGGCTTTCCGAATGCCAATTTCCTTAGTGCGGGCCTGCACACTGGCCAGCATAACGTTCATAATGCCCACGCCGCCCACCAACAGCGCCACCACAGAAAACAGCAGGTACGTACACATAGTTTGATAAACATCTATTTTGGACATTTCCTCAAAATAGCGGTAAGAGGCTGAAATATAATACCAATCCCGGTTGATCTGCCCCAAACGCTCCGCCAGCATATCCGTCGCGGCCAACCGAGCGTTGGCGATATTTTCAACGCCATTAGCTTTAATATAATAGCTATCTACGTAAAATTCACCCTGCAAATCGTACCTTGGCGTGGTAACCTCACCCTGCACGCGCTTCATAATCGTATACGGCAGCATAATGCAGCGATTGTAATCCGCAGCGCCCATATCCAACACGCCAATCACCTTGTAATCCGCCCCCCAAAGGCGCAGCGTTTGGCCTAAAATTTCATTGTTATTATTATAATTTAACGCATAGCCAACCACGCACACCCTTTGCTCCCGGTCAATCTCCATAGGTTTAAAAAAACGTCCCGCAGCCAGCCGCAAACTGCTCATCGTGCCCAGATAATTTTCATCAACCCCAAAAACGTTGTACTCCGCAGCTTCTCCCGCGGCCCCTTTAAGGGACACCGGCAGGCCGGAATTAATATGCGGGCTCACCGCCTTAATAAACTCCGGGTTATCCGCAGCCAGTTGGCGCATATCCTCAATGCCTACCCTTTTGGTGTTATTTATATTTGTCATCACCATAAAGTGCATAGTGTCCGGGCTGTTATATTGCTTATAGACGAACTCCACCACGTCAAAGGTTGCCGGTATAATATTCAGCATTACAATAACGCTTGCCGTCCCCATAACAATCCCCAACACCGCCTGCAAACAACGCCACTTGTTGGCAAATAAATTGCGCATAGCCGTCCTAAACGTCTGCTTAATATCCACAAACGATCACCAGCCCTTTCCCCAAACCGCGCTCAGCCCTCCGCCGCCACCACGGCCTCCGCGCCGTCGGCCGGCCCGTCGTAGACGATTTTACCGTCCTCCAGCCGCACAATCCGCTGCGCCTGCCGGGCAATGGCATTGTCGTGCGTAATCAGCACCACGGTGCGCCCCTCAGCGTTCAGCTGCTGCAAATAGCCCAGCACCTCCCGGCCAGTTTGGCTGTCCAGCGCGCCGGTGGGCTCGTCCGCCAAAATCACCGCCGGCTCCCCGGCCAAAGCCCTGGCAATCGCCACCCGCTGCTGCTGGCCGCCGGAAAGCTGATTGGGCACGTTGGCCGCCTTGTCCGCCAACCCCACCTTTTCCAGAAGCTGCAAGGAGCGCTTGTGCCGCTCCCCAGCCGGCATACCGGCGTATAACATCGCCAACTCCACATTCTCGCAAAGGTTCAGCTTGGGTATCAGGTTATACTGCTGGAAAATGAAGCCCAGCGTTTTGTTGCGCAACTTAGCCTTAGCGTTATCGTCCATTGCCAAAACGTCCTCACCGGCCAGATGATAGCTGCCGGAGGTGGGCACGTCCAGGCAGCCGATTATGTTCATGCAAGTGGATTTGCCGCTGCCGCTGGCCCCCACAATCGCCACAAACTCCCCCCGGCAGATTTCCAGCGTCACCCCGTCCAGGGCGTGCACCGCAGTTTCCCCCGTTTGGTAAATCTTAAAAACCTCCTGCAATTTAATCAACGCTTCGCCATTTTTTACTTCACTCATTTTAAAAGCCTCCTTTTGTATTATCAGCTGCCGCTCCCATTGGGCACGGCAATCTTTTCGCCCTCCCGAACGCCGGAGATGACCTCCACATAGTAATCGTCGTTCAGGCCCAGCTCCAGCTGCCGCCAGCAGTAGCCGGGCAAATCGCTGGCCTCGCCATTGCTGCCCTCGACCAGCAACATATTTCCCCGGCTGATTGCATTCATCGGCACCAGCAGCACGTCCTCCGCCTGCTGCAAAACCACCTCGGCATTAATATTCATACCCGGCAGCAACGCGCCAAACTCATCTAAAGTTACGGTAATCGGGTAAGTGGTTACGCCGTTGCTGCTGCTGCCCTTAATGCTGATTTTGCTGACGCGGCCGGTAAACTCCTGGCCGTCCAGCGCGTCCGCCACCACCTGCACCGGCTGGCCCACCTGCATCAGGCCAATGTCCAGCTCGTCAACATTCATCACAAACTCCAATTTACTCATATCGTAAATAACCGCCATTTCACTGGCATTGTTGTTGCTGTCTATGGTGTCGCCCTGGTTGAACTTTTTTTCAATCACGGTGCCGGCAATCGGCGATTTAATGCTGTAATCCTCCAGCGCCGCCCGGGCGTTTTCCAGCTCCAGCCGGGCCCGTTGCAGCTCGTTTTCCACGCTTTCATCACTCAGCCGCACCAACGCCTGCCCGGCCCGCACATTGTCGCCCTCGGCCACCAAAATTTCCGCCACGTCGCCGCTGCTTTTGGCCAAAACCTGTTCGCTGTAGGCATATTCCAGCAGGCCGCTGCGCACGCCGGCAAAGCCGCCGGCCTCCGCCTGTGCCCAATCGCCCTCCTGCAAGCCGCCGGGATTGCTCAGGCTAATCGTCACCTTATGGGTAAGCGCGCCGGCGCTCACCTGCTCCACCGGGGAAACCTCCAGGATTTGCCCCTCAAGGCGCTCGCCCGTTTTTTCCACAATCACCGCCGCCGTCTGGCCGGCTTGCAGCTGCTGGGCCTCCTCCGTTTTGAAAGGGGCCTCCAGCAGCATTTTTTCCCTATCACGCAGGTAAACAAGCTGTGTGCCAACGCTCACATTGTCGCCAACCGCGCAGTGGATTTTCACCACCTGCCCGTCCGCCGGGGCCGTCACGTTCAGCTTGGCCGCGTCCGCCTGGGCCTCCGCCAAATTCAGCTGGGCCAATGTGTAGTTATTTTGGGCCCAGCCCGCATCAATCTGATAGAGCAGCTGGCCGGCCTCAATCACATCGCCCTCGCTGAAAGGGGCGCTTAAAACATCCCCCGTCACCAGGGCTTTCACGGTGTAGGAATTCACCGGCTGCACCGTGCCCACCCCCTCCAGGGTGGAGATAATGCTGCCCCGCTCCACCAGCTGATAGCGATAGGCCGGGGCCTCTCCCTGCTGCTCCGCCTGGCTTTGGCTGAAAAACCACCAGCCGCCGGCTGCGGCCGCCGCCAGCAGCAGAATTAGCAGCCAAAGCCAGACTTTGCTGCCAGTTTTTGTGCCCACTGATCCCCGATCAGCGCTTTTGCCTGTAAACATTTGTTTACACCTCCACTTTAATCAGATCCCCGCTCCTCCTGCTTGGCCTCTTTGCGCAGATTTTCCGGTTTTTCCGTGTTCTCCAACAACTCGTCAATAGCCTGAAAATACATATGATCCAAGGTTGAGCTAAAATAAAGCAACGGTAAAAAAATACTCAATAAAACAAAAAACATTACAGTGTCCAAAATAAAGCTTTCAAATAGCAGAACCGCACCGATAAACAGCAAAAAACGCCCTTTGTTCAGATAGATAATCCCGCCAAGCGCCACCGCTATTATCAAAATAGCCAGCAAAACTAAGTGGGTCGACATCTCATAATAACCATCCAGCAGGTGTTCGTTCAGGTTTTTTAACACATTGAGGTTAAAAAAGCCGGCGATAAGTATAGCCAGAACCGTAAGGCTCAAACCACGAGAAAGCCAGCGGGTTTCCCTAATCTCCCGGATTTTTTCAATCAGCTGCATTGTTTTCAGCAGCTGCGCGTCCGCCTCCCGTTTATATTCCTCCTCCGCAAAGCGGTCCCCAGCCATCAGCTCATTAACGCTGACGCCCAGCACCTCCGCCAGGCTGGGGATAATCGCCAGCTCCGGCATATAATTGCCGTTTTCCCAACGGGAAACCGTTTTGTTGGTAACGCCCAGCATCTCCCCCAGCTGGGCCTGCGTCCAGCCCTTTTGCTTGCGCAACTCCGCCACAAATTTACCAATCTTAACCTGATCCATTACAACCTCCGTCTATTCTCTACTGATTATTATAGCAATAAAGGCCCAATTTGTATTCCCCGCAAAAAGCGAATTAGTCAATTTCGTCCTTTTTCTGCCTTTCAAAGATTACCCACAAACAGCGAATGCCCAGCTACAGGCGTTGTCATCTCTAATTGTCCCCAGGAATTACCGGCCCGGATTATCCCCAGAAATTGGCGTCGCCCAGTTGTCTTTCCCAAAATCCCAGGTGCACAAAAGGGCCGGCATTAAATGCCCGCCCTTTTGTTGTAAATCTATTTCATGTACGGTTTGGCCAAAGCTGCCGGCCCAAACGGCCTGGCAACGCAGCACGATGGTGGCCAGTTCCGCCCGCGTTGTGGCGCCGGCCGGCTCCAGCATATCGGCGGCAACCCCGGTTAAAATCCCCTCAGCCACCGCCCAGCTTACGCCCTCCCGCGCGTAAGGGCTGACGCGGCCCGCGTCCGCAAATTGCCGCAGGGCCTCCGGGGCCGCCTGCCCGCCGCCAAAGCGGTGCAAGATCACGGCCAGCTGCTCCCGCGTCAGCGGCTTGTCCAGTTCCGTTGCGTCCGTCAAAATTTGCTGCTGCAAGGCCCAGCCCACCGCCGCGCTGTCCGCTCCGGCCTGGGCGGCCTTGCTGGGCGGCTGCTCCTCCGGCGGCGGGCTGCCCGCCAGCCGATAAAGCACCGTCGCCAAATCGCGCCTGGTTAGCAAATCGTCCGGCCTAAAACGCCCCTGTTCCGTGGTCATCAGGCCTGCGGCCACCACCTGGTCCACATCTTCGGCGCACCAGCTGGCCGGCTTAATATCCGTAAACAGGTTCCCCCGGGGCGAATGATACAGGCTGGCCTCCGCCAGCCGGCTGCGCCCGCCATTCAGGTTGAAAGCGGCAAAGGCCCGCACCGTCGCGTTTTCCGCCAGCTCAAAGGGGCCGTTGTAAACCTGGCTTTGGCCGTCCGGCCGGCTGCCGTCCAAAGTGTAGTAAATTTGGGCGCCCTCGTCCGCCGCAATGCTGACGATGGGCCGCCCCGCCTGATATTCCACCGCAATCCGCGGCGCGGCAATGCCCGGCAAGGTTTTGCCCTGGTTGTAGGCGTTGGAATAACGGCTGCCGTCGGCCGGCGTAACGCCGCGGCGGCGCAAAAGCTCGCTGACCGTCACCAGCTCATAGCCCTGCTCCCGCAGATAATCAATGCCGCGCAGCGCACCCTCCACCGTGGTTGGGTACAAATCATGCATTAAAATAATGCTGCCGTCCCTGGTATCATTGACAATATGCTGATAAACCGCGTCCGCCCGGCGCGTTTTCCAATCCAACGTGTCCACCGACCACAAAATCACCGGCGTGCCGCTGGCCGCCAGTACAGCGGCGTTGTAGCTGCCGTAAGGCGGCCGCAGCATATAGTTGTTTTCCACGCCGATAGCCTGGTTCAAAATATCCCGGGTTCGGCTCAGCTGTTTTTGCACCTCCTCGGTAGAGAGCTTTACCAAATTGGGGTGGTTATAAGTATGCGAGGCGATCTGGTGCCCCGCCTCGTAGGCCTTTTTGATAACGCCGCCATATCTTTCCGCATTGCAGCCCTGCACAAAAAAAGTCACCACCACATCGCGCTTGGCCAGCTCGTCCAGCAGGCCGTTGGTATATTGACCAGGTCCGTCGTCAAAGGTGACGGCCACCAGTTTGCCGCCGACCGCCGAATCGTCGGCCCAAGCCGCCGCCGCCAAGGCCGCCCAGAGTAGCAGCGTCCAAAACAGTAACATCCCTTTTTTCATCATCATTGCTCCCTCACTTATCAGAATCCTTAGCTTCATCTAAAACCTCATCTGAAACCTCATCTAACACCTCAATGCTCATCAGCCGCCGGTTGATGGCCCTGGTGCGCACGCCCACCAGCTTGTCCAGCTCGTCGTCGGCCTGGCGCAGCCGTTTACGCACCGCGTCCAGCACGCTCCCAAAATTCTCAAATTCCTTTTTGGCCGCTTCCAAAATCTGCCAAACCTCGCCGCTCTTCTGCTGAATAGCCAAAGTGCGGAAGCCCATTTGCAGGCTGTTCAACATCGCCGCCATTGTGGAGGGCCCGGCTACACTCACCTTAAAGCTGCGCTGCAAATTTTCCAGCAGCCCCAGATTAACCACCTCCGCGTAAAGGCCCTCGCAGGGGAGGAACATAATCGCAAAGTCCGTGGTATAGGGCGGCGCGATATATTTGTCCGCAATGCTTTTGGCGCATTTTTTCACGGCCGCCTCCAGAGCGGCCCGCCGCTCTTTCAGCTCCGCCGCGTCGCCGCTTTCGTAGGCCGTCAGCAGATTGGCGTAGACGTCCGCCGGAAATTTGGCGTCAATCGGCAGATAAACCTGCTCGCCCGGCTGCCGGCCTGGCAGACGCACCGCAAAATCCACCCGCTCCGCGCCGTCCGGGGTCAGCCGCAGCTGCTCGCCGTACTGCTCCGGGGCCAGAAGCTCCTGCAAAATGGCCCCCAGCTGAATTTCGCCCAAAGTGCCGCGGGTTTTCACATTAGCCAGCACGTTTTTCAAATCCGCAACCCCGGCCGCCACACTTTTCATCTCGCCCAGGCCGGCGTAAACCTCGGCCAGCCGTTGGTTGACCGCCTCAAAGGATTGGGAAATCCGCGCTTCCAGCGTTTTTTGCAGCTTTTCATTCACCGTTTCATTGATACGGTCCAAACTGGCCTGATTATCCCGGCGCAGCCTGTCCAGATGTTCGGCGTTGCTTTTTTGGATACTCTCCAACATTTGCACAATACTAACCTGAATCCGATCAAAATTGCCGGAAAGACCCGCCAAGTGCTCCGCCACGGCCCGGCGCTGCTTTTCCTGCTCGTCGCGCAGGCCGCCGCCCAGCTGCGCCACCGCATTGACGGCGGCCTCCTGCTGCCGGGCCGCCTGCTGGGTAAACAAATTGCCCTGGCGGGTTGTCGTTTGCTCCAAAAGCTCCAGCTGCCGGCGTAGCTCCGCCAGTTCCCGCCCCAGCTGCCCACCGGCCGTAGGCCGCAGGCTCCGCCAGAGCAGCAACAGCAGCAAAAGCACTATCAACAGGCAGCAGCCTAAAATTATATTTTCCAATCCTCTAAACACCAGCCTATTATCATCTCTGCCAACTTTTGGCTTTTCTACCATTTTAATATTTTAACAGCGTTTAGTCAAGCCCTTTCCGGCAAACTGCTGCGCAAAAGCTGAATTAAAGCGGCCGGCTCCGGGCAGGTCATCAGGCTGCTCATCAAGCAGGCCCCAGCCGCCCCGGCCGCCTGCACCTGCGCCAGATTGGCCGCCGCTATGCCGCCGATAGCCCAAACCGGCACCTGCGCCGCCGCGCAGATTTGCTGCAAAAAAAACAAGCCGCGCCCCGGTTGGCCCTGCTTGCAAGCCGTGGCAAAAATATGCCCCGCCGTGATATAGCTGCAACCCAAACGCTGGGCCGCCTGCAAATCCGCCAGGCTGTGGCAGGAAGCGCCCAGGCAGGCAAAGCGCCGCCGCTCCGCCTCGCTCAGCCGGGCCAGCTGGGGCAAAGGCAGGTGCAAGGCAGGCGCGCCCAGCTCCGCCGCCTGCCGGGCAAAGCCGTGCAGCAGGCAGGGCACGCCATATTCCCCACAAATCGCCTGCGCCTGCTCGGCTAAACGCCGGTAGGCCGCCGCCGGCAAATCCTTTTCCCGCAGGATAATCGCATCCGGCCCGGCGGCCGCAATTTTCGCCAGGCGCAGACTGAAATCCTCCCGGCAAAGCCGGCGGTTGGTGACGCAAATCAGCTTAAACGTATTAGAATTAAACATATTGGGCTTAAACATAGAGGTAATCGTTCAGCACCGGCTGCAAACCGGCGGCCGCCATATCGGCGTACATCTGCGGCAAACTGCGAGAATCGTCAATAGAAAACTGCTCATCGCCGGCCAAAGCGTCAGCCGAAGCGGCCTCCTGCTGATATTTTTGGGCGTGGTCGCCCACGCCGGTGGAAACGCCGGCCGAAATTTTGGTGGCGGCCAGCTTCACAATACCGTTGCGGAAAGCCTCGCTCTCCCGCGAGGACACCGTAATCCCCACATAAGGCAGAAAAATGCGATAAGCGCAGAGGATTTGGCAAAGCTGCCGTTCGCTCAGGGCCGGCGGCGGCATAGCGGCCCCGTCGCTGATAGGCCGCAGCCGCGGGCAGGAAAGGGAAAATTCCGCCTGCGGATACTGCCGCTGCAAATAGTACGCGTGCAGGGCGCTGGCCAAAGCGTCGCGCCGGAAATCGGCCAGCCCCAGCAGGGCGGAGCAGGCCACGCCGCGCATACCGGCCCGCAGCGCCCGCTCCTGCGCCGCAAAGCGATAGGGCCAAACCCGCTTGGGCCCCCGCAAATGCAGCTGCGCGTAAGCCTCCTGGTCGTAGGTTTCCTGAAAGACCGTCACATAGTCCGCGCCGCACTCGTGCAGATAGCGGTACTCGTCCGTGTTCAGCGGATAAACCTCCAGCCCCACCAGCCGGAAATATTGGCGGGCCAGCCGGCAGGCCTCGCCGATATAGGAAACATCGCTCATCTGGCGGCTTTCGCCCGTCAGCAGCAAAATCTCCTCCATACCGGAGGCCGCAATCACCTGCATTTCCTGCTCAATCTGCCGGGGAGAAAGCCGCAGCCGCTTAATCTGGTTATGGCAGTTAAAGCCGCAGTACACACAGTAGTTTTCGCAGTAATTGGCAATGTAAAGCGGCGTGAAAAGATAAACCGTGTTGCCAAAGTGGCGGGCGGTTTCCTGGCGGGCCCGCGCGGCCATTTGCTCCAAAAAGGGCTCCGCTGCCGGCGAAAGCAGCGCCTTAAAAGACTCAATATCACAGTGTGGTCGGGCCAGAGCTGCCTGCACCGCCGCCGCGTTGTAAGCATTGTAGGCCGCGGAATCGTAGGCCTGCCATTGGCTCATCACCTGCCGGCAAACGTCTGATTCCAGCTGCTCCATACCCGGCAGATAAGTCATTACATCAGCCGGAGGGGCAGAATTTTGTTGCATATTTGACATCATATCACCTCAATCCCTTAATCCCGCAAAAAACCGGTCAAAGGGTCGGAGGCCGCCGCGCCCCGGCTCAGCACCCGGCCCAATCCGGCCAGATAAGCCTTGCGCCCGGCCTCAATCGCCTGGCGAAAAGCCTGCGCCATCAGCGGCAAATCCCCGGCCGTCGCCAAAGCGGTGTTGGCCATAATCGCCGCCGCCCCCATTTCCATCGCCTCGCAAGCCTGCGAGGGCCGGCCAATGCCCGCGTCCACGATAATCGGCAGGTCAATCTCATCAATCAAAATCTGGATAAAATCGCGAGTGGTCAGCCCCTTGTTGGAGCCAATCGGCGCCGCCAGCGGCATAACCGCCGCCGCACCGGCCGCCTGCAAATCCCGCGCGGTATTCAAATCAGGATACATATAGGGCAGCGGCACAAAACCCTCCGCGGCCAAAAGCGCGGTGGCCCGCACCGTTTCCGGGTTATCCGGCAGCAGATACTTGCTGTCGCGCATAATTTCAATTTTCACCAAATCGCCGCAGCCCAACTCCCGCGCCAGGCGAGCAATGCGCACCGCCTCCTCCGCGTTGCGTGCGCCGGAAGTGTTGGGCAGCAGAGTGACGCCCGGCGGAATATGCGCCAGAATATTTTCTTGCTCCCGGCTGTTGGCCCGGCGCACCGCCAATGTAATCAGCTGAGCCCCGGCCTCCTGCACCGCCGCCTCAATCAAAGCCATTGAATACTTGCCCGAACCCAAAATAAAGCGAGAGGTGAACTCCCGCCCGCCAATAATCAGCTTATCCTCAGCCATTTTGTTAATCGGCATAAAAATCCCTTCCTTATTATACAAAATGTAATCACTCCACGGTTTCCCCAGTGAGAATTTGCAGAACCGCCTGAGCTTGGTGTGCAGCGCAGACCATCACCCGCGCCGCGGTGAGCGAGCCCTCCGCCGCCACATCGCTGCGGCCGTCCCCGCAGAGGTAAAAATGCTCCGTTATTTTGCGGGTGCGAATAGTGTTGGCCGAACCCCAGCCGGCCATACCGGAAGCCGCCACCAGATACTTGTCCGGCATTTGGCTCAAAACCACGTCGCAAAGCATCGCCTTAGCTTCGGCCTCGTCCAAAGCCTCGCAGACCACCTGAGCCTCGGCCAGCAGACGCGGCAGGTTCTCCGTCGTCAGCCGCACGGTGTGCGCCACAATCTGCACATAGGGCGCCATCTCCAGCAGGTTTTGCCGCAGGGCCTCCGTTTTGTAGCAACCAATCTGGGCCGCCTTATATTGCTGGCGGTGTAAATTGCTAAGCTCCACCCGGTCAAAATCCAGCAGCAACAAGCGGCCCACGCCGGCGCGGGCCAAAGCCGGCGCAATGTGAGAGCCCAAGCCGCCCAGCCCGCAAACAGCCACCGTGGCCGCCGCCAGCCGTTGCTGCCGCTCCATGCCGTGCCGGGCAATCAAGGCCCGCCGCCATTCCGCCGCGTTAATTTCCGTCCGCATCTCAGCCACCTCCCACAAAACTGACAATCTCCACGCTGTCCCCGTCCTGCAACACACACTCGGCATACTGCGCCCGCGGCACAATCTCCCCGTTACGCTCCACGGCCACCCGCCCATCGGCATAGCCCGCCGCCGCCAGATAAGCGGCCAGCGTCTGCCCGGCGGCCTCCTGCGGCTCCCCATTGATTTTCAACATTCGCCATTCCTCCTTTAGATAAAAAGACTGGACAGCAAACCAAAATTTGGCAGCTGCCCAGCTAACAATCCGCTTTCTCACGGCAAATCCCTACGTTGGCATTATCCAAATCAGGTCAAAGGGTCGAAGTTGGATGACTTCCTCTCAGCCTGCCCGCACAAGCTCCCCTGCATATTTATGTTTCCTATATTATACACCCTTAAACAAGATAAAGCAAATAAAATTTTTTAATAGCCTAAATAATACGTATTTTCTGTTTAAATCTGGTTTTTAACTTGACTATCCGTAAAAAGATGTTATAATTGATAATAACTACTAATAAAATTCAGGAGGTTCAAATGGCTATTTACAAATGCAGTGTCTGCGGAAAAATTTTTGACGAAGAAAAGGAGGGTAAAAAGCTTTCCGAGCTGACGGATTGCCCGGTTTGCCACCAGCCGCTCAGCGTGTTTGTGCGGATTGACGACGAACCGGAGGCCCAACCGGCCCAGCCGGAGCCGGCCGCAGCCCCAGCGGCCGACGGTTTGGCTTACGACGAGCAATATGCCCGGCGCGACAGCTCCGTCCGCTATATGGCGGAAATTCACGAAATGGCCGTCAGCGGCAAAACTATCGGCGGCTCTATGGGCACCCAAATGCCATTGCCCAGCTGGGACGATATTCTGCTGATTGGCGCGCAGCTGGCCCGGCTGCCCCTAAACGACGACGACCCAGTGGCAACCCAAACCATCATCGGCCCCCACGCCCAAAAGCCAATGGTGCTGGAAAACCCGGTGTATATTTCGCATATGTCATTTGGTGCGCTCTCCCGGGAAATCAAGGTGGCCCTAGCCAAGGGCTCCGCTATGGCCAAAACGGCCATGTGCAGTGGCGAGGGCGGTATCCTGCCGGAGGAGCGGGCCGCAGCCTACAAATACATCTTTGAATATGTGCCCAACAAATACAGCGTAACCGACGAGAATTTGCAGGCTGCCGATGCGATTGAAATTAAAATCGGCCAGGGCACCAAACCGGGAATGGGCGGCCACCTGCCCGGCGAAAAGGTGACGGCGGAGATTGCAGACTTGCGCGGCAAAAAGCAGGGCGAGGACGTGCAAAGCCCCAGCAAATTTCCGGAGATTAACTCGCCGGCAGACGTGAAAGCAATGGTGGATATGCTGCGCGAGCGTTCCGGCGGCCGTCCTATCGGCCTGAAGATTGCCGCCGGCAGCATTGAGCAGGATCTGGCGGTTTGCGTGGCGGCCGGGGCAGATTTTGTCACCATTGACGGCCGCGGCGGGGCCACCGGCTCCAGCCCGCTGCTGCTGCGCGAGGCCACAACCGTGCCCACCATCTACGCCTTACATAGGGCGCGGAAGTATCTGGATTCCGTACATTCGGATATGTCGCTGGTAATCACCGGTGGGCTACGGGTTTCCGCTGATTTTGCCAAAGCCCTGGCCCTGGGTGCAGACGCTATCGCCATTGCCAGCGCGGCCCTGATTGCCGCCGCCTGTCAGCAGTATCGTATTTGCGGCAGCGGCAACTGCCCGGTGGGCGTCGCCACCCAAAACCCGGAGCTGCGCGCCCGTCTGCAAATCGATGCGGCCGCCCAGCGCACGGCCAACTTTCTCAATGTATCGCTGGCGGAGCTGAAAACCTTTGCTCGTATCACTGGCCACGCTTCCGTGCACGACCTGAGCGTTGCCGATTTGATTACCCTCGACCGGGATATTGCCAAATATACGGATATTCCGCACGCCGGACAAGCCGGCAAATAAATTGGCCTATATGAAAACAGAGCTGCTAAAAAGCAGCCCTGTTTTTTTGTTTGTTCGGCTTTAATCCCGTTTGCGGCCCAAGCCCAAAGCAACAAGCCCGGAAGCCATTGCGGCAAAGAACCACACAAGCAGGTTATCGCCGGTTTTCGGCACCTGCGCCAACGGCACTTCCTCGTCCAGCAGAACCTCCTCGTCCTCATCAGGCATACCGCTCAGCGGAACGTCCTCATCAATGATGATTTCCTCATCAGGGGTTTCCGTCAAGGGCACCGGCGGCTCATCTACCGTGGTAGTGGGAGTCGGCGGAGTTTCCGGCTCGTCGCCGCCAGGGTTATCGTCGCCCGGATTGTTGGGAGTGGTCGGGTTATCAGGCGTAGTCGGATTATCAGGCGTAGTCGGCTCCAAAGTGAAGCTGAAACCAACCTCAATTCCCCAAGCTGTGTTCTGATAAAAATCGTTGCTTTCGCCGTTGATATAAATGCTCATGCCGTCAAGCTGTGCGTCAGCGCCAGTGGCCAAATTGCCCCAAACGGCGTTGGCATTATCATTATAGGAAACGTAATGCTTCATATAATTACCAACTGCGTACTCGCCCGCAAAATCTTTCAGATTTTCACGATTGCCGGGAATAACACACATCTGTCGGGTATAAAAGAAGCTAAAGCCCAAACCGGCAACCTCCGGATTGGTTTCCTTAGGCCCGGACTCCGAGGACTGGCCGCCAAAGATACCCTCATCACGCTGCACCAGCAGATCAAAGGGCACTTCACTCAGGCTTTGCCAGTCGCTACCTTCGTTGTAGTAGTTGTTGTAATAATCCAGATAATACTGGTGCAAATCAGCAACCCCATTAGCATAGCCATTGGCGCGCAAAGCCTCGCCCAAAACCTCATCGGATAGATCAGCCTGATACAAATCGGTCGTCGCGTTATACAATAAGCGTAAAGCGCCGTTGCTTACGCGAGAGGGCACGCTGCTTTCCGGCGGATTTATGCCGTCAAAGGTGTAAATTGGGTTGATATAAGTTGGTTCACCTGCATAATCAGGGCTTTGCAGAACAAAGCTACCGTCATTGTAGGCCAGGCTGCGGCCGGACAGATTTACCAGGCGAATATAAACCGGCCCCAGCGTATCGCCGGGCTGGCTGCCCTGATTGCCAAATCTTCTGTTCTCAATGGTGCTATAAGCCTGCATTACGTCATCCGTGGCGTCAATATCAACAGTTGTGCCGGTGTAATCGGCCGGAATTGTGTAAGTGATAACACAGGTGGTTCCGGCGTCGTTGTAGGCAAAATCACTGGTGATACCTGCCGAGGTTGCCACCAAGCTGCTGCGCGGCACCTGATTGTCCTGCATTGTGTAGGCATAGGGCGCCTTGTTGATTACAAAAGCAGGTTTTTCAGGCTGCACCGGCACTTCTGGGGTAACAGGCTTGTTAGGATCCACCGGCAAATTCGGGTCCACCGGATTTACAGGCTTGTTAGGATCTACTGGAACGTCAGGGTTAGGCACAAAGGACGGTAATTCCTCACGAATCGCACTCAGGAAAATAATCTTTCGGCTGTTCAGAGATTGGTAATTTGCCATACTGCCCTTTTCATCGACGTACATTCCAGGCACATCAGCAATCGCAATCCGATCGCCAGCCTTGTAAATCGGCGAATTTTCCTTATCCATATTCCGATAGCCGACAACTTTGGTCATCACAACATTGCCGTCTTTATCTTTAAAAGTTTTGTTTTTGCCCATCAGCGATTCATTAATAACTACCGCAAAATCCGCATCGGACAAAACATTGCCCTTTTCATCAATGGCATAGGTTGTGCCGTCTTTTTCCTGAATTACTCTAACACAAAGCTGAATTTCCCAGCCGCTGCCAGATGGTGTAGCCCCCTCTTCATAGGTGTACACGTAGTAAAGCGTTGAACCACATTCCGTGCACACACCACAAAGAGAACCAGGCAAATCCGTGCCCTGAGGCCAGGTGTGGCCGCCAGCGGAGGGCATAACCTCAACCGAATTATAGTCACAACGTGAGCAGGTTACGGTTTTGGAACCGTCAACCGTGCAAGTGGGCTCCTGGGTTACGGTTTCAATATAATCGTGTCCCAAAGCCTTGGTAACCTCAATCACAACATCCTCGTTGCAAACCGTGCAATGGCCCACTTTGGACCCCTCGGTTGTGCAGGTAGGATCAGTTACCACCATTGCATTTTCATCCAACTTATGGCCGGCTGCTTCGATAACTTCCGTAACTTCTTCGCCGCAAACTGTGCAAACGCCAGTTTTGGAACCCTCTTCGGTGCAGGTAGGCTCCACTACTGTTAAAGTAGCTTCGTCAATCTTATGACCGATGGCCGGAATGATTTCCACAACCTCTTCACCGCACAACAGACACGGCATATAGGTCTTAGAACCATCCTCAGTACAGGTCGGCTCAATAATTTTATATGCATCAGAGCCATAATCGCTATAATAATGATTATCAGGATTCAGGCCTGTTTCTTCATTAAAGGCAAAGAGCCATTCAGCACCACATCCCATATCAAGAAGAGTTTTAGCTTCGGGGGTAGTACAATTTGCAGGAACAGTTCCCCAAATACCAAAACCTGTAGCCCAAGAATGAGCGTGTTCAGGAATACCATCAGCAATTACTTGCAAACCTTTGCAATTATGTTCCCAATCTCCATTCTCACCACTACATACAGGACAATCCTCGTTTCTTGTTACATATACATATAATTTATTATCACCACGATTAAATTCTTCAATCCTAGGACTACACCGATATTCACAAATGCAAACAGGCTCTTCCAAAGAAAGCAACATTGGAGCCGCCATAAACTGCTGCAAATTGCTAGTCAAAAAGTTTACTTCCGGCAGAACAGGCACCTGTTCAATCGGAATAGTAACCACTGGCTGTTCAACCTCAGCCGGTTTTTCTTCCATCACCGGCTCCTTGTCCTCAGGCACAACCGGCGTTTCCGCAGGCTTTTCTGGTTCCGCCGGCCCTACCGGTTGCTCAGGCTCCGCAGGAGTTTCCTGATTGTCCGGGTCTGCCGGAGTGTTCGGGGTTTCCGGGTCTGCGGGCTGTACTGGCTCGGTCGGCTGTTCAGGATTTTCTGGATCTGCCGGTTCAGCCGGCTCGGTCGGCTCCGCAGGCACAGCTGGTGTTTCCGTATTCGACGGATCCGTTGGTTCGGCCGGTTCATTATTATCTTCCTCACCTGTTCCCTCTTCAATGTTTCCGCCCTCGTCAGGCGTCACACCACCGTTTTCAGTTTCGTCAGCATTGCCCTCGTCGGCGCCAATCTGGGCATTATCAGCATTTTCGTCATCTGTGCTGGGCTGACTATTATCAGCCACATCATCAGTGCCAGTGCCCGATTGGCTGCTGTCAGCAGGACTGCTTTCGGCATTGCTATTCTCGTCTGTTACATCACCCGACGCTTCAGTATCAGATGTTTCAGAGCCAGACGGCTCGTCAACGTCCGCGCTTATTGCTGTGTCGTTGTCAGCAGTATCCGAAGCCTCTTGAGCAAAAGCGTAAACCGGCATACTGTAAAAGCACAGGGCAAACATCAGCACCCAAGCTACCAAACGTTTTTTCAACATTTTTCTTTCCCCTTTCCGAGCAAGAGAATTTGTATTTCTGTGTTTAGTTGTTTCCTTCAACATTGTCATAGAAATCCTTCCTTTCTTTGCGTAAAATATTCGGATGCAAAGTATCCGGCGGCCGGGCTGGCATAGCGCGCTTGCACCTTAGCCCCCTTAGCTTTGCGTCCCCAGCTTTCACTGGGTTTGCTGATATGAATCAGCAACCGGCTGGCTTGTTCCGTGGAATCCCTCCGGCAGAATTTAGCCCCTTTGGCTTTGCGTCGCCAGCTTTCGCTGGTTTTGCCTTTTAGTTCAGCGACCGGGCTGGCCTATCCAGTTTACTGGACTTAGCCCCCTTTGCTTTGCGTCCCCAGGTTTCCCTGAGTTTGCCAAAAAAAATTGTTCACCAACATCGTTCTAAATCTCTCTGCTCAGCTTTGCTTCGCTCACCCATTGTGCAGTGCCGATCTACACCCTGTTCAAGCAAAGCAAACTTATCCGGGCGCCAGCCTCACCTCCTTTTGTAGGCCGAGAAGTTTACAAAAATGTATACTTTTTTGTAAACTCTTCTATACCTATATATAGTAAATATATCACACAATGACACAATTTACAAGTGCTTTTTCTGTTTTTTTTACGGAAATTTGCCTTACAAAAAAGTATACTTTATTGTAAATAAGCAAAATAAGCAAATAAATTAAAGCGACGCTTCCAAATAAAAACGTCGCTTAATTAACAGTTAATATTCTTATTTTAACGGTGCTGGCAAGGTCACCCCAAAGCCACCGGCTGCCCCAGGGGCAATTTCGTATTTATCAAAGGACACCCGCACCTGGCCGTCCTCAATATAAAAATCGAACTCCGCCAATGTGTGCGCCCGCATACGTCCCAACGTGGTTTCACCCATAATATCCGGCGGCTCCTGAGCAAAACCCGGCTCCAATTCCAGCAGGGCCGCCTCAATCATATCCTTAATTTCCGCCTCACTGCCGGCAATCACCTCATCAATCCGCAAACGCCGGCCGGTCTGCGCGTCAAAAACATAAGCGTCCAGGCCGTAATCAAGCACGCCGCCCATATACCAATCGTAGGAAATAGTCACGCTGATATATTTTTCATCCCAGGCTGTAACCTTGGCCGACCAGGTAGCCAGATACGGCGTGGTGTTGGCGTAAGGCGGCTCCGACAACTGCCAAATATCATTCAGGAGTTCACGCCCGGCCTTGCCCAGAAAATCGTCCCGCAGGCCACGGAAAAATTCGTTAATTTCAGCGTAGGCCACGCCCTCGTCCTCAAACACCGGGATTTCAAAGTACACCTCCACCTCACGCCCCGGCATTTCAACGACGCTGCGCTCCAAATGCAGGCCGGGGTTCACCGGCTCAAACAGAGTGTCCGCCAGCCATTGCTCCGGCGGGTCGTCATTTTCCGGCGTTTCAGATTTGCTGCTTTCCAGCTGCACAGCAGCAGCCTTGTCATCTGCACCGCCGACCGCTCCCCGGTCAGCACAAGCGGACAGAGCAACCAACAGGCAAAGCGATAAAAACAGCACGCCGATTTTGCTAAATTTTCTCATCTTCAAACCTCCCTCACTCTATCAGGCTGGCAATAGTCGCATTTTGGCCGCTGTCCTCCCAACAATGGCTGGCGGAAAACTGGCGCACCAACTCCACGTCCAGCTTCCCCTCCTCCTCCGCCATTTTTTGCAAAATCCGCAAGGCCTCCGCCACCGGTTTGGCCAGCTTGTAGGGGCGGTCAGGCGCAATCAGCGCATCAAAAATATCCAAAATGGTAATAATCCGCACCT
The DNA here is from genome assembly GCA_021769035.1 of Bacillota bacterium. GTDB lineage: Bacteria > Bacillota > Dehalobacteriia > UBA4068 > UBA4997 > Avidehalobacter. Next base: position 71,793 of record JAETTP010000004.1, read on the forward strand.
CCGGCGGAATTTCCGCCGCCGTCAGGTGCTTAGGATAGCCGCTGCCATCCAAAAATTCATGATGCGCAGCCGCCCAGCTTCGCACATTGGCATAATCCGCTGAAAACTTAATCTGGGCCAGTAGCTTATCGGTAATCTCCACATGGTGTTCCATAACCTGCCGCTCAGCCTTGGAAAGGGTGCCTTTGCGAATACACAGCATTACATATTCCTCCGGCTCCAGCCAAGAACAAGGCTGCCCGTCCTCGTCGGTGAAGGTGCGGCTTTGCACCTCCGCCAGCCAGGCCAGCTGCTCATCCGTCACAAAGCCGGCCTTACTGATTCTGTCAATTTCCGTAGCGGTTTGCTTAGTCTGCGCCGCCACCTCGTCCCGCTGGGCCGCACTGATTTTACCCTCCAGATAATCCAACCGGCTTTGCAGACGAATAATTTTCAAACGGTTATGTATAGCAGCCTTTTGGGCCTCGGAAAGCCGCTCCGCTTTGTCCATAACCTCCAACGGCGTCGTAATTTTGCCCACATCGTGCAGCCAAATACTAACCAGCAACTCCCGCTTATGGGCAGAACTAAAGGGCGGAGGCAACCCCTGGGCAGCCGCCTGCGCGTTCAGATAATCCACAAAGCGCTCCCCGCAGTTGGCCATACGCCGAGAATGATCGGCATTGTAAAGCGAGCGTTCCTCAATGGCGGTGGCCATCACCCGCACAAAGGAAAGAAACAGCTCCTTAATTTCCTGATAGCGTTTAAGGGCCGTCAAATCAGGCGCGGAAGCAGCCTGCACCGCCTCGCTCCTTGGCAGCCCGCCGGAAGCCAAAAACTCTTGTATATCCTGCTGCTTCATAGGCAAATCACCATACCTTAACTTACTTTTTAATATAGTTTAAACCACCAGCGGCATTTTTGCAAGACTAAGGCTGCTTTTTACCAGAAAAAAAGTTATTTTAAGATAAAAGCATTGACATCTATCCTTAGGTATGCTATACTTTTTTACAATAATCACTATAAAAACAAGATCATACAATGTCAAGTCAGGGAATTCGGTGCAAATCCGGAACGAACCCGTCACTGTAAAAGCGAGCGATTATGCAGTTGCCATTGGAGCATTCCGAGAAGGCGCATAAAAGCGAGGAACTTAAGTCAGGATACCTGCTTGCCATTTGTTAGTGAATACAGCTGCGGTCATCGGCGTATTTACCCACACAAGGTTTTTTGCACCCTGGCGGGCCTTTACGCGGACAGCAGCTGAACAGCTGCTTTTCTTTTGCCTATTTTTGGCTGTTTTTTCTCCGGGCCTGGGAAAATTCACATACTCACGTTTTAAATAAAGTTATTTTAAGGAGGTTCTGCTTTTATGTCATACACCAAAAATGAAAAAGGGCTGTTGTTTGCCGCCTCTCTGGCTGCAACATTTTTCGGCCTGGCGCCCGCCGCCAACGCTATGCATATTATGGAGGGTTATCTGCCACCGGTGCACGCCGTTGTTTGGGGCGTTGTCTGCCTGCCTTTCCTGCTTTGGGGTCTGCTCTCGATGAAAAAAATCACCTCGGAGCACCGCAAAGCCATTTTGCTGCTGGCCATGGTGGGGGCCTATGCCTTTGTGCTCTCCGCCCTCAAAATCCCCAGCGTCACCGGCTCCTCCAGCCACCCAACCGGCACCGGTCTGGGCGCTGTGCTTTTCGGCGCGCCGGTGATGTCCATTCTGGGCATAATAGTTTTGCTGTTCCAGGCCATTTTGCTGGCTCACGGCGGCCTCACCACACTGGGTGCCAACACTTTCTCCATGGCGATTGCCGGCCCCTTTGTCAGCATGGGCGTTTACCATTTGTTGGACAAGGCCCATGTCAGCAAACCCGTTTGCGTGGGCGTGGCCTGCGCTTTAGGAGATCTCTTCACCTACATAGTCACTTCCGTCCAACTGGGCCTGGCACACCCCAGCGCCACCGGCGGCGTTATGGCTTCCGTGCTGGAGTTTATGGGCATATTCGCCATAACCCAAATTCCGCTGGCCCTTGTGGAAGGTATTCTTTCCGCCGTGGTGTTTATGCTGCTGCAAAGTTTCGCCAAGCCGGAGCTGCGGGAAATCGGCGTTATACCCCAAGCCTGATATAGGAGGATATTGCTATGGATAAGAAAAAAACGCTACTAATTATCGTTTTGTTATTACTTTGCGTAGGCATTGCCACCATGCCGCTGCTGTTAATCCACGACAGCGAATTTGGCGGCGCCGACGGCCAAGCGGAGGAAGTTATCGCCACTATCTCCCCTGATTACGAGCCCTGGGCGGAAAGCCTGCTGGAGCCGCCCGGCGGTGAAACCGAATCTCTGCTGTTCTGCTTGCAGGCCGCCTTTGGCGCACTGATTATCGGCTACTGCTTCGGTTATCTGGTAGCCCGGAAAAACTACAGCCAAAAGGACTCGTGAAATTCGCAATGAAACGCCCGCATTTACATGTGCACCTACATGAGGGCGGTATGCTCTCCATCGATCACTGGGCCCAGCATTCGCGCCTGCGCAGCGTCAGCCCGTATCTCAAGCTACTTTTGGCGCTGGGCCTGCTGATTTTATGCCTGGCCGCCAACAACGCCGCTTTCGGCTTGGCCGTGGCTCTGTTTATGCTGCTGGCCCTGCGGCTGGCCGGCGGCGTACCGCTTACTTATGTTTGCGCCCTGCTGACGGTGCCCCTGCTTTTTATTGCAGTCAGCTGCCTGGCTATCGTGCTGGATTTCAGCCCGCAACCTCTGGGTCTGTGGGATTTGCCGCTGCCCGGTCAGTTGGGCTATCTCAGCGCCACAACGCCGGGCTTAAAAGCGGCCGGCCTGCTTTTTTGCCGGGCTTATGGCGCAGTCTGCTGCCTGTATTTCCTCAGCCTGACAATCCCGATGCAGGAAATTATTATGGTGCTGGGGCGTTTGCGTCTGCCGCCGTTGGTTATTGAATTGATGTATCTGATCTACCGTTATATTTTTTTGCTGCTGGATATTCAACACCGCATGACGGTGGCCGCTTCCTCGCGCCTGGGCTATGCCAGCCTGCGCCGCGCCTGGTTCAGCTTCACCCATATCAGCGGCAATCTGCTGGCGGCCTCTTTCAAACGTAGCAGCGCCTGCCTGGACGCTATGGACGCCCGCTGCTACTCCGGCCGCCTGCGTTTCCTCACCCACAGCGCGCCGTTGCGCCCCCGCCACGCCACCTTGTGCCTGCTTTGCCTGTTGGCTTTTGGCGGGCTGGCTGTTTACCTGAAGCAAAAGGGAGTTGATTTGTTTTGACGCCGTTGCTGGAACTGCAAAATGTAAACTTCAGCTACCCAGAGGCCGCTCCGGCTCTGCGGCAGATTTCTCTGGCCATTTACCCCGGCGAGCGCATTGCCGTGCTGGGCAACAATGGCGCGGGCAAAAGCACCTTTTTCCTCATCTGCAACGGCATTTTGCGGCCACAATCCGGCAAGCTGCTTTTCCGCGGCCAGGCCATCTTGCCCCAATATGCCAAAAAGCAAGTGCTGGAGCTGCGGCAGAGCGTGGGCATTGTCTTTCAGGAGGCGGACAATCAGATTATCGCCTCCACCGTGGAAAGCGAGGTTTCCTTTGGCCCACTGAATTTAAACCTGCCGCTGGCGCAGGTGCAGCAGCAGGTGGACGAAGCCCTGGCGGATATGAACCTGCTGGCCTATCGGGACCGCGCCCCGCAAAACCTGAGCGGCGGTGAAAAAAAGCGGGTCAGCATTGCCGATATTTTGGCTATGCACCCGCAAATTATTCTGCTGGACGAGCCCACCGCCTCACTAGACCCGCAAAATACCGCCCTGCTGGAGCAAACCCTGCACCAACTAAGCCAGGCCGGCATCACTCTGCTGGTTTCCACTCATGACATTGACTTTGCCTGCCGCTTTGCGGAGCGGGCGGTAGTTTTCAGCACCGGAGAAATTATTGCCGACGGCCCGGTGAGCGAGGTGCTGAACGATGACCAAATCATCGCCCAGGCCGGCCTGCGCAAACCGCTGCTGTTTGAGACCGCCAGCCTGCTGACCAATGCGCTGGGCTGGCCGGCCGCCGCCCCGCGCAGCCTGGCAGAATTTGCGGAAATGCTGAAAAGTCGATAAAGGAACGCCGCCTTATGCCAAAAGCCGCCAATATCCAGTATTTTTCGACCCCAGACCAGCCGTTTGAGGTGATAATCTGCCAAAACTCCACCATTTCCTATCCCCTGCACAACCACATTTCGGTTTACACCGTCGGTTTGGTTTTGCAGGGTTCCTTACTTTTAGGCGTTGGCGAGCAAACCAGCCTTTGCCAGGCTGGCAGCGCCTTTGTGCTCCCGCCCTACCAGCCGCATTTCATCAAAGCGCAGGCAGCCTACAGCCTACTGACCGTCTGCATTGACAAGCAAAGTCTTGAACAGCAGCCGGAGCCAACCCGTCAGCGCCTAAGGCAGCTGCTAGACAATCTAAAGCTGACCAAAACGCAAAAAAACCGCCTGCTGGCCAGACTAAAGCCGCCGCAAAGCGACCAGGCCCAGCCAAAGGGAAATCCGGCCCTCCGCCAGGCCCAAAAGCAGCTGGAAAAGCACCCGGAAAGCAGCCTGAGCGTTGCTGAGCTGGCCCAGGCCGCTTACCTCAGCCAATATCATTTTATCCGCTGTTTCAAGCGGGCCGTCGGCCTGACCCCACACCAGTTTCAACTGCAAAACCGGGTGCGCAGAGGTCAACGGCTGCTACAGGAAAAAAACAGCATTATAAAAGTGGCCTTGCTCACCGGGTTCTACGACCAAAGCCACTTCGACAAAAATTTTGTTAAAATGTTGGGTCTGTCACCCAGCCGCTACCGGCAGGCCTGCCGACCGCTATCGGAAATCGCCACGGCTAACTTAAAGCAGGCATAAACTTGGCAAAAAGATACAACCCCTCGTGGCCGGCCTGCACCTCGTGCGCTTCCCCTGCGGGCAGCAGGCAAATAACCCCCGGTTGATAGGGAATTTCTCGCCCGTTCTGCCGGCAAAAGCCGCTACCGGCAATTACCTCGTGCGTTTCCAGCTGGCTGGGGTGCACGTGCCGGCCGATTTGCTTGTTCGGCGCAATCCGCACCAGATGAAAGCTGAACCTGCCGCCCGTCTGCGCGCCGGAAACCAGCTGCTTCAGCTCCACGCCGGTGAAGCTGGGGTGCACCGCCCAGGGAAGAGCCGCAAAGTCCACCGTTTCCGTCAGCAGTTCCAACCGCCCGGCCGCCGCAAATTGCTCCACTAAATTTTGGTAAATCATCAAACTCACTCCTTAATAGTTTATCTGCCTTTTATGATACTACTAAAGAAGCGTTTTGGCTTGGACAAAATTGCTGACTATTGCCACCCATTCCCCTATTTGCAGACAGAAAGAATAAGTGATAAAATGGAAAGGAAAGGGGAAATAAATTATGGAAACTAAAAAAACAAAAAGGTATAGCCCCGCCCGGATACGATGAAGCCTTTAAAGAAAGCGCTATTCGTATGGTAACCGAACAAGGGCGTTTAAGCTCTGACGTCGCTCAGGAACTGGGTATTTGCGTGGATACTCTCCGCTCCTGGCTCAAAAAAGCTGGTATTCAAGCCGGACAAGCCAATCGGCTTAACCGTGAACAACAAAAAATCAAAGAGCTTGAAGCTGAACTCAAATCTCTCAAAAAACAAATCTCTGAAAAAGATGAGGTCAT